>DATGZX010000325.1:0-2833 GCA_035296965.1 Gemmataceae bacterium | reverse complement strand
ATCAGGCAGGCCACGGCATAGCCACCCGCATAAGAAGAAGCCCGGCCTAAGAGGGAGCCGGGCTTCTTAACTTTGCGGTCGGGGCCTTACGCGCTTGGCAGCGAGGGGAGCCGCCATTTCCGACCGCTTAGAGCATGAACGCGTCTCAAGCTCTTTGGTCGGGCAATCTCCGGCTGTCTCTCGTGTTGATCCCTGTAAAGCTCTGTCCCGCCGTCTCGACGGAGGACGCGGTGTCGTTCCGTATGATCCACAAGCCGAGCGGGAAGGCGATCCGCTATCTCAAGGGCGTGGAAACAGGGGAGGGCTTCAAAGAGGTGCTCGATGAGAAGATCATCAAGGGCTATGAGCCGCTCGCTAAGACCGGCAAAGTGGCGATTGGCCAACTCGTCATGCAAGGGCGCGAGCACCTCGTGGGTATCACTGCTCAGGGTAAAGGTCTGGTGCTGGAGATCCTGCGCTACGCCCATGAGCTCCGGGATCCCGAGCCCTACTTCGAGAAGGTGGACGCGACGGCTAAGAGCGATGCCGTGGCGATGGCAGCTGAACTCATTGAGCGCCAAGCCGGACCTTTCGAGCCAAAGAAGATGCCAAATGAATACGCCAAGGCTGTGAAGGAGCTCGTGCGCGCCAAGGTGGAGCATCGGGCGCCGGAGATCCAGGTCGCTGATGAGAGCGGCAAGCCTCCGAAAGTCATCAACATCATGGCTGCGCTGAAAGAGAGCATGCAGGCCAAGGGGCGCGGCAAAGTGCGTGATGCCGTGAGGCGACGGATGGGCCAAGACGCGCCGAAGCCAACGGCCAGGGGGAGTCACACAAGACCGAGAGCGCGTACGAGCCGAACGGCGCACTGAAACTTATGTGCGGTCGGTACGACAATCTGATCCCGCGAGACTCCTACAGCGCGTTGTTCCGCGTGGGGCGAAACTTCCCACCGTTTACAACATTGCGCCGACCGATCAGATCCAGATCGTTCGCATCGACCGCCGCGATGGCGAGCGAGAGCTCGTTTTGGCACCTTGGGGCCTCATTCCATTTTGGATGAAAGAGAAGCCGAAGGTTCCCCACATCAATGCGCGTGCTGAGACAGTGCACAAGCTACCCCTATTTCGAGAGGCCTTTGCAAAGCGTCGCTGCCTGATTCCCGCGACCGGATTCTGTGAATGGCGATCCCGCGAAGCGGTCAGACACTTGGGCGCTCGAAAGGACAGACATCGATTGCAAGGCTGACGTTCGCAGCAAAGACTGGATTTATCGCTGGCGTTTAAGATCCGAGCTGACGCGGATTATGTGGCGTGTATGGAGCAGAAGGGGTTCGTCAAAATCCAGGTTGGCCAATGAGGCTGCGGCCATGGCCTACGGCCGAGCTGGGGTGGATCGTATTTAGGCTTAGGAACGCCTAGGAAGATCCACCCCGCGTTCAATCAAGCGAAAAAATTTGGCGACAACCTGCAAGCAAGCTCGTGAAATAGACTTATTTGAGCGATGCGCCCCTACACGATTCATCCCAGATCCCCGAACATTGCCCAGGTCAGGCCTTGGGCGTGGTAAGTTTTTGCCCGCGTAGCAATCCAGCCCTAGGAGTATGAGTCATGAGACTGACAATCTTGGCATGCGCGGCCCTTTTGATTGGCGGTGCAAGTGGCGCGCAGGCTGTCCAGAAGCCAGGAGGCGGCATGGATGACGCCAAATGCCAGACCCTTTGGACCACGCTATCGCCGAATGGCGCCACGATCTCCAAAGACAAGGCGGTGCCCTATATCGTGGACTTCACCATGGTCGACACGGACAATGACGGAACTATCGACGCCGATGAGTTTAAGGCAGGCTGCCAGGGCGGTTTGGTCAAGGCACAGTAGCAGGTCCTGGCGTACTGGAGCGGATCCCCCGAAGAAAAGCGGGGAGCACGGGGCTTGGTTGCAATTGCGGGAACTGGTGGCTTAAACGCCACCAGCCGAAACCTTATCAGTCCGTCTCAACTGATCGAGGCGGCTAAATGGCGCTGTGGCTTCACGTCACCGGGCGCCTCGTGATTTGCGAAGTTCGGATGCCCCTATGCGGTAAGACTATTTTTGACGCCTTGCAGTTCGTGGCAAAGGGTTCAGCGCGCAGCCGTGAAGGCTCCAATACCTGGAGTTTGACGCGCGCCCTCTCAGCTTTCCAAATCCGGTTGCGCTCAGTTACCCTCACTCGATGGACCATCTCGCAACTCAAATCCTAGCCGTTATCAAGGCCAATCCTGGCTGGGCAATGTTCATGATCGGCCTTGCCGCATTCGGGGAGTCGTTCATGTTTCTCAGTCTGTTGTTTTCAGGCACCGCGATCCTCGTTGCGGCTGGTACGCTGGTGTCCGCCGGTATTCTTAATCCAGTCTCGAGCGTGATTGCGGGAATTGTCGGTGCCGTCCTCGGTGATTCAATCTCATTTTGGCTCGGGGACAAATTCGGGCCGTTTCTTCCGAAAATATGGCCATTCGAAAAACGCCCTGAGCTCCTCACGAATGGTATTGGGTTTTTTGAGCGCTATGGTGGGAGCAGCGTTTTCATCGGACGGTTCTTTGGCCCCTTACGCGCGATTGTGCCATTGGCGGCCGGCATGATGCACATGCCGACCTCACGCTTCTACGTGGCCAACATTCTATATTCTATCCGCGCTGGTTTGGGCGCCAACGCTTGTGCTTTTTGGCGCGGTCCTGGCCCGGTCTCTATCTGGCATCGAAAATATTGCGACGAAGATCTTCTATATCGCGCTTATCGCCGCAGCTGTGACTGCGCTTGCTTATTGGGTGCGGCGACGAATCCTCATGCCGTAAGGGTGTCGTGAATTAAGCGCGCGC
>DATGZX010000324.1:0-59844 GCA_035296965.1 Gemmataceae bacterium | reverse complement strand
TGTCGAAATTGCCTGAGCGCGGCGAGTGTCTGCGTCACACCGACATGCACTTGATTGCTTTGGTGCCGCGCGAGTCGTGGACCCGGCAGGAGGTCGACCAAGAGTTGGAAGCGGCCAGCAAACGCACCGGCATACCACGCCTCATCGTAGACGATCACGGCGTCGATATTGCGGGCGGGGTGAGTTTCTTTCAAGAGCGTCATCCCCAAACCGCGGAGATTTACGATGCCAAGCACAAGGCGGCCTGCTTGCTGAAAAGCCGACTGGAGAAGAACCCACGGTGGCAGGAATTCAACCTGAAAATGGCGCAAACGCGCTGTGCCATTCAACAAACCGAAATGGCGTTCTTGGTGCCGCCCGGTCCCAGACCGAAGGCGCGTTTTATGAATCTGGCGCCGACCTTGCAGTGGGCCGGAAACGTGTTGGCCGTGCTGCAGGACCCGCCCACCGTGGTGCGCGAGCACGTGACTCTGGAACGGTTGGAGGAAAAACTCGGCTGGTTGCGCGAGTTTGCTGCCGATAGAGCGGAGTGGTCGGAGTGGCAAGGTATAGTGAACGTCACGGTGGAGTTTGTGGATCGTCAGGGTCTGTACCCAGGCGCTGCCAAGGAATTGCGGACGGAGTTGCGCGGCCTCCAAGCTCATCCGAGCAGCCAGCGCTTGGCCGGGGAATTGCTGGTGTTTGTGGTTCGGCAAGCGTGGCGTGCCAAGCCGGGCGAGCGTTTTCCAGGGAGCACAGAAGTTTTGGAATCGTGCTTCGGGCGATTCAAGCAACTGGAGAAGCAGCAGGCGCGCGGAGGCTTCACCAGTTTGGTGTTGGGTTTCGGAGCCTTGCTGGCCGAAACCGCGACAGACGTAATCAAAAAAGCAATGCAACACAGTCGCACCAAAGCCGTGTCGGAGTGGTGCCGCGAAAACCTCGGCACGACATTGTTCGCCAAACGCAAGCTGGCCTTTACCACCAGCGCAACAGAAACAGGATGAAAGCAGTGCCGAGGCTTTCATCAGTCCAGGCCGGGGGTGAGGGTTTTAGACTATTGAGGGTTTGCTCAACCCCCTCACCCCAAACCCCTCTCCCCCGAGTACGGGGGCGAGGGGCATACGAAGCATGAGCGATTGGTTGCGCAGCAATCAATAAGTTGCGAGGAGGAGCAACGAATGCCGCCTGATGAGGAGCCTGCTGAAAAAAGGGTCTGACCCCCTACGAAGCTTCACTGATTTCTCGCTTTCTTGGGGATCTGTCGCCGTTCGTGGGAGGGGCCAGACCCCTTTTTCAGCAGGCTCATTAGGGAACGGCAGGCGCCGCTGAGGGTGCGAGCATTTGCTTCGCGAACGACCGATTCTCGCCCGCTTCGCGAAGGATGGGAGCCACCGCGTCCAGTTCAGTGGCCGCGTACCCAGTCTTCGTCAGATAAGCACGCGCCAAGACCATCGGGTCTGGGGCGGGGCCTGAAGCAGCTTCGGTGACCTTCTTCTTGTATTCCTTCTCATACATTCCCAATTCCGCTCGATAGACCTGGTCGGCAGGCCCGAAGGCGCCGCCGCCGTCATTGCCGACGCGAACCTCCATCGGCGTGATCCGCTCAGGAACGCGGGCTTGCGGATTGACCAGGGCTTCATGTTCGGAAGCCATTTTTCCAAGTTCCTGACAGAGTACGGCACTTAATTGACCGCTCGTGGCGCACTTGTTAACCAGTCCTTCCGTAAGAATGAGCTCCGAGGTGCCGCGGTGAAAAACTTCGGCCTGAGGAGCTCCAATGACGACGAAGCTTGGTTTCATGCCGATTTGCGGATTCGCGGCCAAGATTGCCTGGCCGGCCTGATCGACGCGTACTGCAACGGCGACGTTCGGGGCCACTTTGCCTGCAATGGTAGGCGATGGAGCTGGGGGCGACGGATGGCCAAATGGGTTGTCCTGCACCAGGCTGATATTCGCATCCTCATCGAAAAAACAGCCGGCCAGGAAGAGCGGCCCAACGAGCAGAACGGACCATGCCACCATGCGACCCATTGTGACACCTTCGAGCCTGAGTGAGTTGACGGAGTATGCCCCGTGCCAGGGCCGGGGAAGTTACCCATTGTCGTCGCCTTCGTCCAGGCGAGTCTCCCAGGCGTCCTCGTTCAAGGTTCGACCGGAGCAGCAGAATCTTGTGAAGAGCGCAATTCCATAGCAGACTTGAAGATAGATTGCGGGGCGACCGGCGCAGCATGTGCGAAGGCCAGCCATAATAATGCACCGCGGAACCGGCGGTAGTAAGAAATCACGACTGTAAGTAGAATTAACGGATTCGCCAACTGGCGACATACGTAAATCAGCCTATTTTCAGCGCCTAGGGAACGCATCTCGATTGGGAGCTTTGGTGCGATGAAAGAAAAGAGCACCCCGCGGCAATCCGGCGCAGATATTCTCGTGCAGTGCCTTCTTAATCATGGCGTCGAGGTCGTCTTTGCCTATCCGGGCGGCGCCAGCATGCCGATTCACCAGGCGCTGACGCGCGTTCGCGGCAAGCTACGCACCATCCTCCCGCGTCACGAGCAGGGAGGCGGTTTTGCCGCGGAAGGCTACGCGCGCAGCACGGGGCGCGTCGGTGTCTGCCTGGCAACAAGCGGACCGGGAGCCACCAATTTCGTCACCTGCCTCGCCAATGCCAAGATGGATTCCGTGCCCCTGCTCGCGATCACCGGCCAGGTCGGCACGGCCGTGATCGGCAGCGATGCCTTCCAGGAAACGCCCATCATCGAGATTTCGCGAGCGATCACCAAACACCATTACCTCGTGACGCGCACGGAAGACATCCCGCGCGTTTTCAAAGAAGCATTTCATGTGGCCAGGACCGGGCGGCCCGGGCCTGTCATCGTGGACGTGCCCAAGGACGTTCAGAATAACGAGATCGTGGCGGAATACGATCCGCCCATGAACTTGCCGGGCTATCGGCCCGACCAGCGGGCATCTCGGCAAGAACTCGAGGCCGTCCTCGATGCTATCCGCAAGAGCCAAAAGCCCATCATCTACGCCGGCGGCGGGATCATTTCTTCGGAGGCTGCCCCTTATTTGCGGGCCTTTGCCGAGCGTACGGGCATTCCCGTCGCCTTGACGCTGATGGGCTTGGGCGGCATTCCCAGCGAACATTTTCTGTGCTTGCAGATGCTTGGCATGCACGGCACGGTCTACGCGAATTACGCGATCAATGAAGCAGACTTGTTGCTGGCGCTCGGCGTCCGTTTCGACGATCGCGTTACGGGCAAGGTCAGCGAATTCGCCAAGCATGGCAAGATCGTGCACATCGACATCGATCCGTCGGAAATCAACAAGAACAAGGCTGCCCATCTTCCCATCCACGGCAACGTGCTACATGCGCTGCGTGATCTGCTGCAACTTCTGGACGAAGGGGACAACGCTGGAGTGCGGCCGCCGCGTTACGTCGAGTGGCTGCGGCGGATTGAAGAGTGGCGCGAAGCCGAGCCGCTGCGCTATGCCGACCGCGACGATGCTGTCCTGCCGCAGCATGCCATCAGCCGCCTCTGGCAGATCGTACACGACCGCGGACGCCTCGATCGAACGATCATCACAACCGGCGTGGGCCAGCATCAGATGTGGGCGGCACAGTATTACCATTTCGGCTCCCCGCGCAACTGGATCACCAGTGGAGGCCTGGGAGCGATGGGCTTCGGGCTCCCGGCTGCGCTGGGAGCGCAGGCCGCCCACCCGACCAAGACCGTAGTGGACATCGACGGCGACGGCAGCTTTCTCATGAACATCCAGGAGCTAGCGTGCGCGTTTTGCGAGAAACTGCCCGTCAAGGTATTTCTTCTGAACAACCAGCACCTGGGCATGGTCGTGCAGTGGGAGGACCGTTTCTTCGAAGGGAACCGGGCACACACTTACCTCGGTGCCGGCCTGGACGAAGAAGCTTATCCGGATTTTGTTGCCATGGCCAAGAGCTTTCGCTGCGGCGCACGCCGGGTCACCGCCAAGAACGAGCTGGACGGTGCGATTGAGGAAATGCTCGACAGCGAAGGCCCCTACGTGCTCGACATCATGGTTCCTTATCAGGAACACGTTTTGCCCATGATTCCAGGCGGCATGACGGTGCGCGACATCATCAAGACTTGACGGACGCTTGCGCGACCAGGAACTCGCGTTCGTGACGTGCGTTGGGGATGAGGCGCCGGGTGCCATGCCCACGGCTTTTGCGTGGGCATGCGAGCGACATTGGGCCCAGTAGCGCTTCATCCTGCGAGAAGATGCGAAGTCCTGCCGCTTGAAATCAGAACGCACCTCCTGACAACTAATTGGCCCTGGTCCACTGTCACCGATTGTTCTGGAGCAGCTGCTGGTCCATTTCAGCCTAATATGCAGTCGCTGCCTGGAGTGGTTAGTTCCTGATGGCTCGCTGTCGCTCGCATGTCCACGCAAAGCCGTGGACATGGCACCCGGCGCTGGTCTCGTACAGGGTTCTTTGTGATCTGGTAAAATGGTTTTGGAGAAACATATTTTCGGTAGCTCTTTGCGATATTGTTGCGGTCCAGGACAGACGTGAGTAACTAGATGGATAGTCGCGCCATCGAGATCGCAACAAAAGCCGCAGAGGGATTCACCGTCCTGCAATGTCAGGAATGCTGTGCAAGGATTCAGCAAGCACTTTCAGGCGCTGGAATCCGAGGGCAGATCATCGAAATCCGAGGCGCCGCGAGGCGTGATTTCATGATTTGCAATAGTCGTGATGGGGGCCAAACGACGATCACCCAAAACGGAAGGCACCTCGGCATAAGGGTAGCCGGCATGGTCTTTGACAATCTTCATCCAAGCGGAATCTCCAATGAAGATTGGTTAAACGATTTCGATGCCATCGGCGGGATTGAAATCGCCCGCGTCGTCGATTTTTAGGAGTCAACTATGCCTGGCATGCTTTCATTGCTGAACGAAATGCGGGGACGCCTTGGCATGTTCCTGGGAAGCACTTCCCTAACGAAATTAGCATCCTTCCTCCGGGGATACGAGCACGCATTGAGGTCGCGGGGCCTAGACACCTCGGACCATTTCCTTGCAGAATTTCGCGACTGGATTCAGCAGCGCTTTGGGGATAGATCAAGGAGTTGGGAAGATGTTATCCTCTCGCAAACTAAGGATGAACAAGCTGCTGTTCAGACCTTCTGGGAATTGCTCGACGAGTACGTTCAAAGGCAGAAGGCATGTAAGCCACTGGATGTGAAGGAAGCTGTCTGAGACGCAAGGTCCCGCTTCGAAAGTTTGCCTGACCCACCAGTTTGGAATGCGGGCGGGTGGCCCGCCCTGAGGTACTCCGAAGGGCGTGCCGAACTGCCACAGAGCCTCGTCCCTTGCGACTGGTGACCAGGACGGAGGATTGGGAATGGTCCAGCGCACGCTGGTATGCCGGATTGCGGCCGGTGCAACTGGAAATGAATCAGGATGTGTTGGCAGAGCTGGCACGGGGGGTGAAGTCAGGGGCGCTCAGGCGTGCCCACCAGAAATCCCTGATCACATCCAAAACGACATCGTGGCCAGCGTGTGCTCTAGTCTCAGCTGGTAGAAGGGGCGCGGTCTGTATCACTCCGCACGCCCTTCGGAGTACCTCAGGGCGTGCCACCCGCCGCTTGAAATCACAACGCACCTCCTGACAACGAATTGGCCCTGGTCCACTGTCAGCGATGGTTCTGGAGCAGATGTTGGTCCATTTCGGCCTAATATGCAGTCGCTGCCTGGAGTGGTTAGTTCCTGATGGCTCGCTGTCGCTCACATGCCCACGCAAAGCCGTGGACATGGCACCCGGCGCGTCGGTATGTCGGGACGACGTGCGCAGCGGTTGGTTCCAACGCAAAGGGCAAAGGCACGTATAGATCACTGTGTCGTTGAGCCTTGGTGGTTGCGGGCGCTGGTACTATTTGGACAGCTGGGCGATGGCGGCAAGCGTGACGTCCCGCACGGCCTTCTTTAATAGCGTCCAGCTCTCAAGGTGGTAAGCGTCCTCAAGTTCGATGTGATCCCCGACCCCGTAACGGGCCCTCTTCCCGGCCTTACGGAGATAGATCTCGTTCACGACGCCCGCGTTGTGTTCGAGGATATCCCTGGCAGCCTTGATCTCCGCTAGGGCGTCAATCTCCTCCTCGGCAGGGCAGTCCAACTTGACCGCTTTGTTAGCGGCCGCGAACCACTCGCGGAGGTGCTCGTACTTTAGCTCGTTCAGCTGCCTCAAGATCACCCCGGAGACGATCTCGTCGCGGCTGGCCGCCTTGAGGACAGTCCCGAAATCGAGCTGTCTTTCGGAGAACTGCCAGGGGTTGTGCAGGAGGAGCCGATAGAGGAAGTTGAACAGGAAGGCCTCAAAAGCAGATACGAACTGGCGGAAGGTGAAGGTGGCCAGGTACTCGCGCGTGTACTGCGGGGCCAGGCGGACCAGGCCATCCTGGTCGATGCGGCTCCCGGTTGCCAGGTTCTCGGCGGAGATCCTGTGTCCTTCGTCCACCAGGATCTGAAACGAGCGCCACACGATCTTCGAGTGCTCAAAGAAGTCGTGAACTGCATCGAGTTCGCGGTCCGCGCGCTCGGCAATCACCCGCAGGTCTTCCGTTACCGGCATCGGATGGCTTCCCTCACGCGGCGTCGTCGAGCAGATCCTGGACCTGGCGAGAATCCGCCCTCCGGCCGAGGTTGATCACGGTGACCGCCGGGCGCCCGTCCACGGAGATCGCGTTGTGATCTACCCAGTGCGGTATGCCGTTCTCCCCGAGGAGTCCCTTCACCTTCTCCAGCAACTCGACGGAGATCATGATGTAGGGCCCGGAGGTGCCATCCGTCGAGACCCGGATCGGTCGTCGCGTCGTTGTATCAGTCATAGCGTCCCCCTCCCACTTGTTACGGCCTTCCGAGGCAATTCTACCGCGTCGGCGGCGCCGGCGGCACGCCAAAATGATCGGAGCGGGGCGGCCACCCCGATGTCGGGCATGGCGGGCTCGACATGCCGGCCACGGAACGTGGCATTGAAGCGCACAGGCTCCACGTCGCCGACATCTTCGTTCTGACCCGTCCACTTGCCTTGTTCGTCTCCCAAATCTCCTGTTCCGAGCCGAGACATGCAACGTTGCCTGCTTCGGTCACCCTGGACCGAGGTGTGGAAGGAAATCGAAGAACGCCGGTGAGCCTTGACATGCTTCTTATCGGCATCGGCATTTTGTTGGTCAAGTGATCGAGGAAGTTATGCTTCGCGCGGCTAGAAGTGAGTCTTTTCTGGTTCCCAGGCTCTGCCTGGGAACCCACTGTCCGCGTGGCTCTGCCTCGCGGTCGAGCATGAGCCGTGTTCCGCACGCCGCTTCAGACGGCAGGCAGAGCCTGCGAGGCAGTGCGTTCCCAAGCGGAGCCTGGGAACGAGTATAAGACCTGCTGCTTTTGGCGGTATGAATCGGCTACACTACTTTTGGAGCTTGAACTGGAATCCTGCACGTTCAACGTCGAGTGGATTCCACCCGTTTTTTGTATTGCTTGCTCGGCGTCGTTTTTCCAGAGAAGCATTTCATGCATTCTGAAGGCCGGGGACCATTGGATGCTGGCGTAGACCGCACGCCGGCGCATGCATCGACTTATGCGGAGGCAGCTCTCCGCTGCGGAATGAAGGCTCCTGAGATCGAGGCTCGCTTGATCCGTAAGGGGCTGTCTCCATCTTCGGCTGAGGACGCGGTCCGCATATGTCTTGAGCGACGCATCCACCGGGTCCAGCAATCACTCTTATGGGCAGATCGCCGAAGGACCATTAGCCGCGTCGCCTCGCTCGTAGTCGCGACTGTCTACCTGATTCCAGGCGTAATGCTTGGGGGATTGGGTCTCTTCCTTCGCGTTCTTCTGTGGCTCCTCTATCCGTTGGCATGTATTTGGTTTCCTGAAACCTTTGGCAGACATATCCGCCGTACCTCATGGATCGGACCCCACATTACATCCCCGACGCCTGGACCTTTCGTAACAATCGCGGGCTGGGTGCTACTTATAACTCCGGTGGTGTTTGCAATCGTGGTGGTAATTACGAAAATATCAATTCCACATCACCATTGAGGCCGTGATTGCCGTTGAAACAAAACATGAGTTTGCACTTACACGCCAGCCCCAGCATGAAGCAATATCGGCGAGATGAATACCAAGTCCGCCGGGTGGCATGCTTACAGGCCACGGGAAAGTGACAGCATGCTCACACCCCAGAAGGCCTGTAAGCATGTCGTGCCCCAACGTAGGAGGTCATGGAACCCCTCCGGGAACAGAGCCCGCTGGCAGAAGCAGCCACCGTGATCCAGGCACGAACCTGGCCGACTTTCTTCTCCCATATGTCTTTTCTGGAACTGCTCCTGATGCACCAGCATTGCTCGCGCAGACGCAATGCGATTACAATGCGGACGGGCGCGGCATCGCCAACAATGGTCTCGAATCGTTGGCCTATATCGCCGCGCGTGAATCGGCTGCTGCGGTTTGTGGGGGCACGTTTGTAACGTGCCCAGTCGCCGGCCGGCACGTTGCAAACGTGCCCCACAAATGCTGCAGAATTGCCCACCGTGATATAGCTAAGCGAGCCGCCATGGCTATAGGAAAAGGCAAGAAAGAAACGTCAAAGGGCACGGGCAGGCGCGGCCCTTCCGGCGCTGGACGTTCCAGGGCAGTTGCCAACGTGAAGCGGCAACGGATGTCCGTCAGCCACCTGACGGCTCCCGCAGACGACGTGCAATACTGGCGTTCTCGTTCTCCCGCCGAGCGCCTGGCCTACGTGGAGTATCTACGACTCATCAATTATGGCCAAGCCGCGGTTTCCGGCCGACTTAAGAGAGTTCTTGAAATTGCTCAACTCCGCCCGCGTTGAGTATCTTCTCATCGGCAGCTACGCCGTGGCGTATTGCGGCTACCCGCGCGCCACCGGCGCACTCGACATCTGCGTAGCAGTTTCCGATGAGAACGCCCGCAAGCTGGTTCAAATCTTGAAGGATTTTGGCTTTGACGTGCCGAAGCTCAAGCCAGAGGTGTTCCTGGAGAACGATCGGGTCGTTCGCTTCGGCGAGCCGCCGCTGCAGATCGAGATTCTTACCACCATATCGGGTGTCTCGTTTCCCGACTGCTTCGCCCGCCGCGCCAGGGTCAAGTTTGACGGACTGCGCGTCAACTTGATTGGTTTCGAAGACCTGAAGAAAAACAAGGCCGCGAGCGGTCGCCCCAAAGACCTGGATGACCTGCAGGCGCTCGAACGATAGACAAAGGACGAGGCCTTTGCCGCGCCGGGTGCCCTGCACACGGCTTTTGCGTGGGCATGCGAGCGACATTGGGCCCGGTTGCGGAATAGTCCGTTGAGGGTGAGTCATGGCCAGGTTTCCGTTTAACGATTTGCACAGCTTTAAGGACTATGTTGGGTTCGTAAAAATGTGTTCGTCCACTAAATTTCCACTGCGGGAGGGACTCGGCCCTGATGAACAATGGAGCTTGGATCTCGCTTTTGAGGGCCTTCGTTATGGTCTGAAACTAGCGATCGAAGAGAAGGGAGAAAGACCCGTTTTTACGGAGTGCCAAGAATTGGTGGAAAAGGCATACAACCAGTACCGCGAAGGGCAGAGGCGAGAAGGGTTCTTCACGCTCGAACAGGTGCAGAAGTTGTTAAGAAAGGTGCCATCGCAATAGTTGGAAGAGTAATACTATTCAGCAAGTGAGGAGCCACACCTGTTCGGGCGGCGGGTGGCACGCCCTGAGGTACTCCGAAGGGCGTGCCGAACTGCCACAGATCCTCGTCCCTTGCGGCTGGCGACCAGGACGGAGGTTTGGGGATGGCCCAGCGCACGCTGGTATGTCGGATTGCGGCCGGTGCAATTGGAAATGAATCAGGAGGTGTTGGCAAAGCTGGCACGGGGGTGAGGTCAGGGGCGCTAAGGCATGCCCACCAGAAATCCCTGATCACATCCAAAGCGACATCGTGGCCAGCCTGTGCTCTAGTATCACCTGGCAGAACGGGCCCGGTCCGTATCACTCCGCACGCCCTTCGGAGTACCTCAGGGCGTGTCACGCGCCGTAAACAATCCACGCGTCAAATCCGCCCGTCTGGCGTTAGCCGCCCCGCACTTGTGAATCCCAACCCCTTAAAGCGTTTGATGACACGGTCAGTGTCATTCGCTGTTGCGACGTAAATCGGCAAATCTCTGGTGCGTAAGGCTTCTAACCTTCTCCAGATCCATTCATCTTCGCGTGGCATGCTGTATGCCACAACATAAAGCGCTGTCGCACGTAGCAGACAGCACGATGTGTAAGCAAGATTTCCCTTGCAAAGGTCATGCGCTGGATCGGCGAACCACCCTGGGGAATTGATTTCGTCCTTCTGTTCGTCCGAAAGATAACCCACAAGCCACGGCCGCTTCTCAACCTCATCTGCTCCAAAACCAACTTCGGATTCATCAATTGTCGCGAACAAGTTGGCCGAGTCCTCGAAGCAAATCGAATGCCGAGGCATTGAAGTCCATTCAGTCTCAAAGACCACGTTAAGACTCCCATGAGGCTTGACAATTACATGATGCGGGGACGAGACAACCCGCTCAGCGCCTAGCCATTCTTCAAAGCAGTACTTCCAACTAATGCCCGCATCCTCCAGAAACTTTTCCAAGGCGAGGTCATAGTTGAGAGAAACCCATGCAACTTGCCTGCTTCTCAACTCATCAAAGAAAGGCTTAAAAGCAACTAGCTTTGCAGGGTTTATCTCTATCGACCCGGAGACGTAGTGGAGAGCCACGGCTCGTTTCAGTTCTATGCCCAGAACGAGCCAAAGAAACTCAAAAGGTCCTCGATTGCGCAATCTGCTCGCAACAAGTTCAGTGAAGGCTGCACCGACTGCCCTCGATTTATACTTGCGACGTATGGTGCGATAATTGGGTAGGAGAGCTCTCGCAAATTCAATGACATTGGACCACACAAGGTTTAGGGGGCTATCGCTCCCCTTCAAAGGCCCGTCCAGAACCGCCTTAATCGCTGGAAATCTGGAAGGATGCGTAGTGGCCGTTTTCATTAAGATATCGGCTGTCGAGGGAGGCCCCTTCCTCGAATTCGCCATGGCCACAGGAAATCCAGCGCCAACTAGGATGACTGGATGCTTCCCCGGAACATGCTTTTCCCACTTCATATTATGAGTCCGGTTGCTGCGGAGGGTGGCACGCCGTGAGGTACTCCGAAGTTGGCTATAGGAAGTAGAAGGGGGATTCCCCAAGATAGGCGGGTATCAAGCGGCCACGAAGGCTACTTGCCGCCTTGCAGGAACTCATCCCCAATGCGTAGCAGAGCATACGGTAGCCTAGCTGTCAATCAGGTTCGGTTGCACGAAGTGAGGGACGCCGGGTGGCACGCCCTGAGGTACTCCGAAGGGCGTGCCGAACTGCCACAGATCCTCGTCCCTTGCGACTGGTGACCAGAAAGGAGTATTGGGAATGGTCCAGCGCACACTGGTACGCCGGATTGCGGCCGGTGCAACTGGAAATGAATCAGGACGTGTTGGCAGAGCTGGCACGGGGGTGAGGTCAGGGGCGCTCAGGCATGCCCACCAGAAATCCCTGGTCACATCCAAAACGACATCGTGGCCAGCGCGTGCTCTAGTCTCAGCTGGTAGAAGGGGCGCGGTCTCTATCACTCCACACGCCCTTCGGAGTACCTCAGGGCGTGCCACCCGCCGCTTGGCCAGAGAGCGCGGGTCACAATTTCGGCGCGCTGGGAGCAAATACTTCCGCGGTCGCAGCGCCGTCGGCGACGATGTTGCTCTCGCGGAGCAGCCGGTCGATTTCGTCGCGCGACAGCTCCTCACGCTGCAACAGGGCCTCGGCCAAACGATCCAGCTCGGGCCGGCGTTTTTCGAGGAGTTCGAACGCTCGTTGATCCGCCTCGCGAAGGAGAGCCTGAACCTCTTCATCGATCGTCTTCGACATTCCCTCGCTGAAGTCGCGCGACTCCTGGATCTCCTTGCCGAGGAAGACGTGTTCTTCGCCCACGCGGAAGGACATGGGTCCCAGGCGATCGCTCATGCCCCAGTGGGTTACCATGTAACGCGCCAGGCGCGTCGCTTGCTTGATGTCGCTTTCGGCGCCTGCGAAGGGCTGGCCGTAGATCAAACGGTCAGCCGCCCTGCCTCCCATCCAGGTCACCAGCTTGGCTTTGAAGTGGGTCATGCCGTAGTGGTAGCGCTCTTCTTCCGGCACGCTGACATTGACTCCCAGGGTCTGGCCGCGCGGGATAATCGAGACCTTCAGCGGCCGATCCGCCTCGGGCTCGAGCCATGTGACCAGGGCATGCCCGGCTTCGTGGTAGGCGGTCTTGCGCTTGTCCTCATGGGTGAGGACTTCCTCGCGCTTGGGGCCTATGAGAATGCGGTCCGCGGCACGCTCGAAATCGATCTGGCCGATGCGCGTTTTGCCCTCGCGCGTGGCGAGCAGCGCCGCCTCGTTACTGAGGTTGCGAAGGTCCGCCCCTGTCATGCCGATGAGCTCGCGAGCAACGCTTTCGAGGTTGACGTCGTCTGCCAGCGGCTTGTTGCGCGTGTGAACCTTGAGGATGGCCAGTCGCCCCTGCCAGGTCGGACGATCGATGGTCACGTGGCGGTCGAAGCGGCCAGGGCGCAGCAATGCCGAATCGAGCACGTCGGGTCGGTTCGTGGCGGCGATGACGATGACCATCTCGTTGGGCTGGAAGCCGTCCATCTCACTGAGGATCTGATTGAGCGTCTGTTCGCGCTCGTCCGACCCGCCGCCGACACCGGCGCCGCGCATGCGGCCCACGGCGTCGATTTCGTCGATGAACAAGAGGCAGGGAGCGTTATCCTTGGCGGTCTTGAACATGTCGCGCACGCGGCTGGCGCCGACGCCGACGAACATTTGAATGAATTCCGAACCGCTGATGCTGTAGAAAGGCACCCCGGCTTCGCCTGCCACTGCCCGAGCCAGCAACGTCTTGCCCGTGCCGGGAGGACCGACCAGCAGCACGCCCTTGGGGACCTGAGCGCCCAGGCGCTGGAATTTCTCGGGGCTGCGCAGAAACTCCACGACCTCTTGCAGCTCGCTCTTGGCACTCTCCATGTCGGCGACCTCGTCAAAGGTCACGCGCATCTTGCTGCGCTCATAGCGGCGCGCTGGGCTCTTGATGTAATTACTCAGGAAGGAACCGCCCAAGGGATCGCGCATGCGCGGCAGGAAGAACAAAAAGAAGATCCCCAAGATCAGCAGGGCCGGGAGCAGGATGAGCACCATCTGGGTGATCCAACTCGTGCGCTCGGGCTCCTTCACGATCGTGATGCTCGGGTCGTCCTTTAATAGCTCGGCGCTCAGCTTTTGTCCGTCCGTGCGCGGCGGCAGACGAGTGGTAAACTTCCCTTTGTTGGTCTGCAGTTTCTTCTTCAACTCGTCGGCATTCTTCCACGGCAGCGACGTGGTTGGAATTGTGGAGGGAATGTCTGCAGGATCTTTCACTTCTCCGGTGATGCTGTCCTCGGAGTTAAAGGTCACGCTGCTGAGCTTATGCGCTTCTGCCAACCTCATGAAATCGCTGTACTCGATGGTATCTTTTTCGTTGTTGACCACCAGGTAGATCGTCAAGACGGTAGCGCCGAGAACGAGCAGCCAGACCCATCCGCTTGGCAGAGCTTGCTGACCCTGGGGACGCCGGCGCGGGGTGCCGGCTGGTTGAGGTGGCTGGCGGGGGGGCATGAATACTCCTCAAACGCACTCAGATCAAATCCTTACGCACTGCCGAACCCGAGTTGATGCTTTAGGATAGCAAAACCGCCTGAAGCTGACTATGGCGGGCACGCTCGCTAAGGTACCTCAATCCCCATGCTCCGGGAACTGTTATTTCGCTTGTTCAGCCGGGTCGGTGGGCGGCAGCCTCCACGGCTGCAACACATTCGATTCCTGATATATACGCGCCGCGGCTGTCATCTTTGCGATGAGGCCTGGCAGCGCTTGCGGCAAGCTCAGCAACGCCATGGCTTCGCTCTTGTCGCCGTTGACGTTGATACAGACCCACAGTTGCAGCGCTTGTACGGGGAGTTGGTTCCGGTTGTGATGGTCGACGGCAAGTTGCGCTTTCGAGGGGCGGTAAATGCCATACTCCTGGCTCGATTGATCCGCGCGCAAAGCGCTCGTGCATCGACGGCTGGGAGCCGCCTGGATGCTGAGAGGGCGGGTGGGGGCAAGGGGGAGAAGCGCCCTTAGCGCGTGCGCGAGACTACTTGGGAGAGTGCGCCGGTTCGCCGCCGCGCTCTTCCGAGGAGACGTTTCGATCTTCGCCTTGTTTTTGAGCCTCGAAAAAAGCCTTCAGCTCGCTGAAGGTCCGCAATGGCGCCGCCCCCTCGAGCGCAGCCTTCGACAGCTTCGGTCGAGGCGGTTCGCGCTGCGGCTTGCGAGGTCGAGGCGCGGGTCGGGGCGCCGACGTGGCGGCAGCGGGCTGAACCTGCGCTTCGCGAGGCGTTCCTTGGGCCTGACCGGGCACGGCCACATCCTGTCCTTTTGCCGGCTGGGGCCGACGTCCTCTCGGAGGACGGTTTCCCCGTTGCTGCTGTTGCTGCTGCTGCGGGCGCTTTTCCGGAGGTTTTCTCTCGGTGCCGGGCTGGATCATCGTCAGGGAGACGCGCCGGCGATCGTGATCCACGGCCAGCACCCAAACGGTCACGACATCTCCGACCGCCACGACGTCATACGGATTCTTGATGTACCGGTTTGCCAGCTGGCTGATGTGCACGAGGCCGCTGTCCTTCAAGCCGATGTCGACGAAGGCACCGAAATCGACGACGTTCAGGACCGTCCCCTTCAACTCCATGCCCGGCTGGAGGTCTTCCAGCTTGAGGATGCCCTTCTTGAAGATGGGAGGCGGAAGGTCCTCGCGGGGATCGCGCCCCGGCCGGGCGAGTGCGTCGAGGATGTCTACCAAGGAGGCCACGCCCAGGGTCAGTTGCTGGCTCAGGTTGTCGAGCGGGAGTGTCTTGAACTTGTCGCGCAGCTCCTCTGTCTTCTGCTTATCCTGCAGCGCCTCTGCCGCGCTACCCAACTCGCTGAGAAGGCGCTGCGTTATCCCGTAACTTTCGGGATGGATCCAGGTTTGGTCCAGCGGATTGTCGCCGCCCTGGATCTTCAGGAATCCGGCCGCCTGCACGTAGCGCGCCGGGCCGATGCCGGGCACGTGCAGCAGTTGTTCTCGGGTCTTGAACGGTCCATTCTGCTTGCGGAAATCGACCAGCTCGCGCGCGGCCAACTGGTTCAATCCGGAAACATGGCGCAATAGAGGAACGCTGGCCGTGTTCAGGTCCACGCCGACGTGGTTGACGCATGATTCGATCACCGCGTCGAGCGAATCCTTCAATCGACGCGGGTGCAAGTCGTGCTGGTAGAGACCGACGCCGATGCTCTGCGGATCGATCTTGACGAGTTCACTGAGAGGATCTTGCAAACGTCTGCCGATCGAAATTGTGCCGCGCAGTGTCGCGTCGTAGGTTGGGAATTCCTCCCGGCCGACGGCGCTCGCAGAGTAAACGCTGGCTCCTGCCTCGTTCACAATCACGTACGCCAGCTCCGGAAGTTTTTGCGAGATCAGCTCGGAGACAAGCTCTTCGGTTTCCCGGCAAGCCGTGCCGTTGCCGATGGCGATGACATTGAGCTGGTGCTTGTGCACCAATTGTTCAAGGTTGGTTTTCGCCTCTTCGCGCAAGAGATGCGCCGGGGGTGCCTCGCTGACGGCGGCCGCCGGGTTCGCCGCGGATGCGCTCGAGTCCGCCGCAGCGCTGACGGATCCAACAGGAGGCGGGTCCAGCGCGACGGGTTGCGGCGCCGGGGCTGAGTCCGCAGCATGGCACTCCGGGGGCGGCGCGGAGGCAACCGCGCATTGCCCTCCGCTGGCGGGAGCAACGGCATGGCCGGCATCGAGAGCAGCAGGTGCCTGGCCGCCAGGTCCGGCAGAAGTCTCGGGCGTGGACGGGGCCGCGGGCGGCGCGACGGGCTGAGCGGCGGCATCTGCCGGCGCCGCGGCGGATGCTGTTTCGGATGCAGGAGCGGCTGCAGTTGCGGGTTGGGCGGCACTCGAGGGCGCCGTCTCGCCATGCTTGGCGCCGTTCTTCTTCTTATCGAAACCCCTGTTTCTGCCCCTGTCGCCTTTGCCATACGGGTAGATGATGCAGTCTTCCAGCAGGTTGCCCACTTCGTCGAGGGCGGCAACTTTGCAACCGGAGCGGAAGCCTGGATCGATCGCCAGCACGCGCCGGCCGCGGAGAGGTGGCTGGAGGAGAAGACTTCGCAGGTTGCGCGCGAACACGCGGACGGCGTGCTCTTCGGCCTCTTCCGTCAATTCCTTGCGGATTTCGCGTTCCAGGCTTGGCAGCAGGAGCCGGCTCAGGGCGTCCTGGGCCACGTTTTTGAGGAAATCGGCGTGCGGATGGCCGTCGAGAGGTAATTTCGCCAGAGCGAGCCGTTGGACGGCCTCGACATCCCATTCCAGGTGCGCCTTGAGCGCTCCTTCCTTCTCACCCCGGTTGATCGCCAGGATACGGTGCGGAGGGATATGGCGAACCGTCTCGGTGAACTGAAAATAATCCTTGTATTCCAGTCCCTGGCCTTCCGGGACGTTCTCGTTCTTTGCCGTGCACATCTTGCCCGTTTCCCACAAGACTGCGCGCACGGCAGCGCGCACGTCGGCGGTTTCCGCGACTTGCTCCGCCAGAATGTGGCCAACGCCCGCCAGCACGTCGTCCGGCGTGGTCAATTCCTTTTCCGGATTGACGACCGCCGTGGCCACTTCGTTCAGGTTGGCGACGGCTGGGTCGCGGTTCCACAGGGCCAGCGCCAGCGGTTCGAGGCCGCGCTCGCGCGCCTGCGTGGCCAAGGTGCGTTTCTTGGGCTTGTAAGGGAGGTAGAGGTCTTCCAGTCGTTTGGATGAGTCGGCAGCGACAATGGCGGTGCGCAGATCGTCGGTCAGCTTGCCCTGGCCTTCGATGCTCTTGAGGATGGTCTGCTTCCGCTCGGCTAACTGGCGCAGGTGCTGGACGCGCGCCTGAATCTGGCGGATGACATCTTCGTTCAGGCCGCCGGTCCGTTCTTTGCGATAACGGGTGATGAAGGGAACCGTGTTGCCCTCGTCGAGCAACTGGACCACACTCTCCACTTGAACTTTGCGGATTTGCAGGTCTTGAGCGATCCGTGAGAGGTCAAGCGAGTGCTCAATGCCTTTCGGCATCACAGGTGTCTGCATTGCATCATGCCCACGGGTGATCGGCCTTGCATCGCGCCTTTTGGCAACAGGCGCTCGATATTAAGGATAGTGGGGATCCAGACCGCTTACTTTAGAACGATTGGCGGCGAGTGTCAAGTCGGCTGTTAAGTCGGGTTGCTCCAAAGGTTATGACTGGAGAGAATACGTGGAGAGTTGATTCCCATCTTCCGACCCGACGCATGGAGCAAGCCATGTCACCGCGATCAATTGCCACTGGGATCGCAGCTGTCCTGCTGTTCCTGGGAGCGGCTCCCGCACGGGCTGCCGACAAGCCGAAAGAACTCCTCGTCGACCAGGTTCGCAAGGCAATCGAACAAGGTGTACAGTTCCTACGCGACCAGGAGAAAGGCACCGGGAACTGGGAGACGCTCGACCAGTCCAGCGTGACCTGGAAGGGCGGCTGGACCAGCCTGTGCATGCTGGCCTTGCTCAATTCCGGTGTACGGCCGAACGACCCCATCATCGGGAAAGGGTTGAAGTATCTCCGGGAGGTCGAACCCGACCAGACCTACGTCGTGAGCTTGCAAACGATGGTCTTTGCAGAGGTCGGCCGGAACGAAGATCGCGAGCGCATTCAGCGGAACGTCGATTGGCTGATCGGTGCCCGCGTGATGGACGGCACCAAGTGTCGAGGCTGGTCCTACCGCCACAGGGCAGGGCCTCCCGACAATTCGAATACGCAATACGCGCTGCTCGGCCTCCATGCCGGGCATCAGGCCGGGGTCAAAATCGATCCTGAAGTATGGAAGTCCATTCGCGATTATTACATACGGACTCAGCAAGCAGACGGCGGCTGGTACTATAACCCAGTCTTTTCGCCCGCGACGACGCTTACGATGACCACCGCCGGGCTGTGCGGACTGTTGATTTCCGGCATGGAGTTGAACGCCGGCCGCGAAGTCTTGCGCGCCGACGGCACCGTAGAGAATTGCGGCGTCTACGCCGAGAACAAGCCCGTGACCAAGGCCTTGGGTTGGATCGGCAACCCCGACCGCTTTCGCCCCTTCTATAGCCGGGAAGACGCGCCGCGCTGGGTCGATCTCCCAGGAAATAACTACTACAACCTCTACGGGATCGAACGTGCCGGGCGTCTCTCCGGGCAGCGCTTCTTCGGGGAGTTCGATTGGTACCGCATCGGCTGTGAATACCTGGTGTCTAGGCAAAGAGAAGATGGATCGTGGCACGACAAGGGGTCGCGCGATTCCTGGCCGGCAATCTCGACCAGCTTCGCCCTGCTGTTTCTTTCCAAGGGCCGGACGCCGGTGCTTATCAGCAAACTCGTGCACGGGCCGGAGGGGGACTGGAACAACGACCACAACGATATTCGGCACCTTGCGGAGTATGCGGGCACCTCGGTCTTTCGCAAGCTGCCTATGGCCTGGCAGATTTTCGACGCCGGCCGCGAGGATGCCACCAACGACGAAGCGTTTGCAGGCCTGGTCGCGGCTCTGGCCCAATCGCCGATCGTTTACTTTAACGGTCATCAAGCTCCGGTTTTCACCAGCGTCGAAAAGAAACTCCTGCAACAGTACGTGGAACAGGGCGGCTTCATCTTTGCCGAGGCTTGCTGCGGCCGGCCGGAGTTCGACAAGGGCTTCCGGGCGCTGATGCAAGAGCTGTTCCCCGACAACCCTCTCCAGAAACTGCCGCCCGAGCACCCCATCTGGCGGGCGCACGCAATCGTGCAGCCCGGCACGTTCGGCCTGGAAGGCATCGAGTACGGCTGCAAGACCGTGATCGTCTACAGTCCCCAGGATGTGTCCTGCCTTTGGGAGGCGAACCAGTTCGAGAACGGCCGGGGGCAATTGGCTTTCCGCGTGGGCGGCAACTTGGTGGCCTACGCCACCGGCATGGAGCCACCCAAGCCGCGCGGCACGCCGGTGGAAATCGTGCAAGATGATCCCGAAGGCAAGAAAATCCCCCGTGGCTACTTGAAGGTGGCACAATTGCGCCATGGGGGCGACTGGCAGCCAGCTCCCTACGCGATGCGCAACCTCATGGACCATCTGCGCAAGACCGCTCGTATCGACGTCAGCTTGCAGACCAAGGCGATTTACGGCACCGACCCGGACCTGGTCGACTACAAGTTTGTGTACATGCACGGCCGCGGCGCCGTTAATCTCCCGGCCAACGCCATCGCGAACCTGCGCACCGACCTGGAAACCGGCGGCCTGCTCTTCGCCGACGCCTGCTGTGGCAAGAAAGCCTTCGACACTTCCTTTCGCGACCTCGTCGGACGCCTCTTCCCCGAGAAGAAACTGGAGTCGATTCCCATCTCGGACGATCTGTACAGCAAGGACCTCAATGGCTCCGCGATCACTTCGGTCCGCTGCCGCACGGAGCCGGGCGGGCCGGGCCAACCCGCGGACTACCACCCGATGGCTCCTGCCCTCGAAGGTATCAGGATCAACAACCACTGGGTGCTGATTTACAGCAAATACGACATTGGCTGCGCCCTGGAAAAGCACCAATCCACGGATTGCCTGGGCCACGACCATGCCAGCGCGCTCCAACTGGGGAGTGCCGTGGTGCTGTATGCTTTGAGGCGGTGACGCATCGCAGTCTTGTTCGAGAATCCCGCTGACGGCAGTGTGGCCGGGGCTGGAGGTACTCCGCAAGCCCCGGCCACACTGCCGTTTCCCATCCCCAGAGCAGCAGTCAGCCACCACCAAAACGGCATTTCGCCGTTCGCATCAGGGCAGAACTACCTGGTCCTGTACGTGCGGCGCGCGACTCTGCGGCATGCGGTCAATACGGATGCCAATAGACCGTAGCCGCATTCGCCAGAATGCGGGGGAACCTGTGTGAGCAAGCCCGCATTCTGGCGAATGCGGCTACGTGGTGATTTCTCGTTCTTGACCGCGCTCTGTATATTGCAATTCGCCATGCCACTGGTATAACAAAGGCATACCGCAGCAATTTGGCCTGCCGGGAGGGTCGTGCGCGATGTCCGAGTATAGTCTGCTTTCGGTTTATTGCTTGGCCGTGCTGCTCGTCTCCATTTTCGGAGGCTACATACCCTTTCTGGGTAAGGTCACCCATAGAAAGCTGCAATTCTTCCTCAGTCTTTCCGCCGGGATCATGCTGGGAGCGTCGTTCTTCCACGTCATGCCGGAAGCGCTCGAAAAAGCTGGGCCCGTGATGTTCGGTTGGTGGGTATCGCTGGGAGTCGTCGGGCTGTTCTGCATTGAGCGATTCATCGCCCCTCATAGCCATGAGGTCGATGATCACACCCACCATCATCACCACGCCGGCGAGGGCCACCATCATCACGAACAGGCGGGCCCGGAAGCCGGCGCTCAGCACAAGCACGAACATGATCACGGCCCTGGACACACGCATGCGCCCGGAGCCCACGGAGATCTCAAGGCAGCGGCCCCCGCGGTAGCTGGGTGGATGGCCGTGGTGGGTTTGACGATCCACACGTTCATGAACGGCTTCGGCCTTGCGGGCGACGTGGTTTCGGGTTTCCATCCCAAGGGCGGGGCAGTCAGTTTGCCGGCGGGTACCGTGGCGGCCCTGCCCGGCCTGGCGATGTTCCTTGCCATTGTCTTCCATAAGCCGGCGGACGCACTTGCCATTTCCACCGTGCTGGCGCGCAAGGGGGTCAGTCGGCGCCTGATCACACTCGTCCAGCTCGGCTTTGCGACCATGGTCCCGGTGGGCGCTGTGGCCTTCTGCCTGTCGCTGGAAACAGCCATCACCGAAAGCGTGCGAGACCAGCTCACCGGTTTTGCGCTCGGCTTCTCGGCGGGTACTTTCCTTTTCATCGCTCTTTCGGACCTCTTGCCGGAGGTGCAATTCCATACTCATGACCGCATCCCGCTCTTCCTGGTACTTACCTGCGCCGTCGCCTTCATGGGTCTCATTGCCTTGCTGGAAGGTCAGGCCGAACGCAAAGATGAGAATCACGATGCCGCCGCCGGCGCCAAAGTGGAACTGCATATTCGTAGTCCGCTGATCCAGCGGGCCGGGTGACCAGCGCGCCTTCCGCTGCACGACTGCCCAAAAGTCCTTATAAAAATCAGTGGCGATCTTGCAGCGCGGGCGACCCGGATTCTCTGAGGATCTTGTTCATGCCTTACCAGGTGCGTACGGAAACGCGAGCCACGACCAGTGGTCTCGATGGCACAGTTTATATCCTCGAAGACGCGGGCGGAGCGAACCGGGCCGAGATTTGGCCTGCGCTGGGGCTGAACTGTTATCGCTGGCGCAGTCGCAATAACGACCAGCCCATCGAGCTGCTCTATGCGGATCCGCACCTTTTCGAGAACGGTAAGCCGACGCGCAGCGGCATCCCGATCCTCTTTCCATTCCCCAATCGCATCCGCGAAGCCCGCTTTACCTGGGAAGGCAAGGAATACGTGTTGCCGCTCAATGATTCGTCGGGCCCCAATGCGATCCACGGCTTCGCATGCCAGCGGCCCTGGCGCGTGGTCAACCAGGCCGCATCTCAAAACCACGCGTCGCTGACCGCCGTCTTCCAGGGATCGATCGACGCGCGAGACGCGCGCGCTTACTGGCCGGCCGACTATCGCTTGCAGATCACCTACCTGCTGGCCAACCGGCGTCTGCGCATCGAGGCCCAGGTGGACAATCCGGATAAGGTCCCCCTCCCTTTCGGACTTGGCTTTCATCCTTATTTCCATGTCCCACCGGAAACGGCTGGCACGTGCACGGTGGATGTCAAAGCGCGAAGTTTCTGGGAGCTGCAAAAATGTCTGCCCACCGGCCGGCTGCTGCCGGTGGACGCCGCACGTGATTTGAACACTCCCCGGCGCGTGCGCGAGCTGAACCTCGACGACGTATTGACCGATCTTCCCGATACTGCCGAGCCCGGCGCGGAAAAGCTCTGCCTGCGCGGCATCGTGAATTATGGCGCCGGCTCCAAGGAATTGCACCTTCTCTGTTCGCCGAGCTTTCGCGAGTTGGTCCTCTTTACCCCCGCTCATCGCGAAGCCATTTGTATTGAACCTTACACCTGCACCACCGACGCCATCCATCTCCAGGCGCAGGGCATCGACGCTGGCCAGCTGGTCTTGCCGCCGGGGGCGCGCTGGTCCGCCGTCGTGGAGATGGTGCTGAACTGACCGACTGGGTAAGCGACTTCCAAGGGAAAACAGCGATGCCTGCACGGAGCGCGAGGGCCGAGCCCTCTGTGTGCGAGACGCCTGAGGTTATCGAGCGCATCCGCAACAGGATACGACCTCCGCTCCTGGTGGTGCTCGGCTCCCCCAGGGAGGTCGTGGAGCTTCTCGCAAGAACAGAAGTCCAAGAAGCGACCTGCTTCCAGCTGGACCTGTACCAGGCCGACCGCCTCCATGAGGAGCTGGCCCAGCGCGGTCTGGCTGCCAGGGTGGTCACTGCCCCCGACCTTTGGGATCTCCCCGCGGACTTCCAGACAGCGCTTTATCTTCCACCGCAAGGCGGTGAACGCGATCTCAAGATCGACATGGTCGAACAGGCATTTCACGTGTTGCCTTTTCGTGGGCAGCTCATTGTCTTGTCGCCCTTCGAGAAGGATCAGCTATTTCCCGCTCTGCTTAAAAAAGTGTTTCACGGCGTGCGTGCGTCGCCCGCCGGGGAAGGCACCCTGTTCTGGTGCCAGCGTGAGCGTGAACGTCCGCGCCGCCGGCACGAGGTCACCTTTCATGCGCGCGTAGGTGAGGCGCCGTCGCTTTGCTTTCTCTCCCGGCCGGGCGTGTTTTCCTACGGCCGATTCGACGACGGCGCACGCGCCCTCGTCGAGACGATGACGATCGAGCCCGGGGAGCGCGTGCTCGACATCGGCTGTGGCTGCGGTACGAATGGCATCTTTGCAGGAAAGCGCAACGGACCCGATGGCCACGTCACCCTCGTGGACAGCAACCTTCGGGCCATCGCGCTGGCCGAACTCAACGCCACTGCCAACGGCCTGACCCGGTTCGAGACCCTAGGCTCCTGCCGTTTGGATGACCTGCCCAGGGCAGCGTTCGACGTGGCACTGGCCAATCCTCCGTATTACGCTCAAACCTCGATCGCATTGAGCTTCATCGAATGCGCACGCAGATCTCTGAAGCCAGGTGGCCGGCTCTACCTGGTCACGAAACAGCCGGAGCAGGTAGGACCCATCGTCGCCGAGCACTTTGGCCCAGCCGAGGCAGTGGAACGCCGCGGTTACGTGGTCCTATGCGCCTAGGCGCCAACAGCCAAGGCAGTCGGAATGCCCCGCGCGCGCAACCGCTAACCTTCGTCTCGTTCGCAAACGCATTCCAGCACTCATCCCTCGCCCCTTCCCCCTCGTCCCTCTTTTGGATGCCACGCCCTTGCGGCGTGGAGGTTCACGTTGGTATCTACCCGCCGCGCTCCGCCGGTTCTTGGATGCCACGCCCTTGCGGCGTGGAGGTTCACGTTTGCTTCTACCCCCCTGTGCTCATCCCTCGCCCCTTCCCCCTCATCCCTCTCTTGGATGCCACGCTCTTGCGGCGTGGAGGTTCACGCTGGTTTCTACTACCCCCGTTGTCTCTTCGATGCGACGCCCCAAGCCAGCCCTCGCTTCGAGTGGGTGCCAAGCTCCATCGCTGATACAACAACCCTGAGACTCAACGCCCAAACATCAGGAGGAATTCATGGCGACAATGCGTGCAGTGCAGGTCACGCGCCGGAAGGGACCATTTGAAATCGTGGAACGACCGATTCCGGAGCCTGGCGCTGGGTCGGTACGCATCAAGGTGCAAGCGTGCGGCATTTGCCACAGCGATTCACTCGTTAAAGACGGACTTTTTCCGGGGATTGCGTACCCGCGGGTTCCAGGTCATGAGGTGGCCGGGGTGATCGATGCGGTGGGCGCCGGCGTCCCGCAATGGACGCGCGGCCAGCGCGTGGGCGTCGGCTGGAACGGCGGCTATTGCGGGCACTGCAATGCCTGCCGGCATGGCGATTTCTTCGCCTGCCAGACCGGCCAGATTACTGGTCTGACCTTTGACGGAGGCTACGCCGAGTACATGATCGCTCCGGCCAGCGCGGTCGCGCTGTTGCCCGATGACCTGCCGGCTGTCGATGCGGCTCCGCTGCTGTGTGCCGGCGTCACGACGTTCAATGCCCTGCGTAACAGCGGCGCCCGGCCCGGCGATGTCGTCGCCGTGCTCGGCCTCGGTGGGCTCGGCCATCTCGGGGTGCAGTACGCCGCGAAGATGGGCTTTCACACGGTCGGCATCGCCCGCGGCAAGGACAAGGAGCCACTCGCCAAGAAACTGGGCGCGTCGGTCTACATCGACAGTCAGGCACAGGATCCCGCGGCGGAGCTTCTCAAGTTGGGCGGCGCCAAGGTCATCTTGGCGACCGCGACCAGCGGTGAAGCGATGAGCGCCGTGCAGGGCGGCCTGGCAATCAAGGGCACGCTGATTGTCGTGGGTGCGGCGGAGTCGATGCAAGTATCTCCCTTGTTCCTGCTCTCGGGAAGCAGGTCGATCAGAGGCTGGTATTCCGGCACCTCGATCGACTCGCAAGAGACGGCCGCCTTCAGCGCCCGCACCGGTGTGCGCTCGATGAATGAACCATTTCCGCTGGAGCGCGTCAGCGAAGGCTACGAACGCATGATGAGCGGCAAAGCGCGGTTTCGCGTGGTGCTAACTATCGGGAAATAGCGGGCGCGATGCAGGATAAGGCTCTTGGATGCAAGACAAGGACGGGTGAGTCAAATCATATTCCCGTTGCTCACGCCAGGCATCGAAATCGTAGTCCCGCTCGAGTAGCGACTGGGCGGCATTCTGGGCGGCCTTCCAGTCGCCCGTGACAGGCGTAATTTCCGTAACCGCTTGATCCCTGATCGTGATCCACTGTCTTGCCGATGAGCGACCTGAGTTCGGGCAAATGTAACGTTTCCGAATTTAACTTTCGTAGTATTCGAACCATGAGGCATGACTCCTTCCTCATGCCATTCTATCGCGGTCGTCATCACTTAGCTTGGGAAGAGGAGTGAAGGCAGCATGCCAGACGCACGCCGCTTGGTTCGATCTTTCTTCTGACGAGCAAACGCTTACCAACTGCATTTGGCCTAGCTGCGCGCGCACCTCCCTGAAAAAACGTCTTATACTGCAGGGAGCACGATGGTTGAGTCCGAAGAAGCACTGGTGCACAGGGCTCGGGGCGGCGACAGGGCCGCGTTCGAGGAGCTGGTGCACCGTACCTCCCGGCTGGTGTTTGCCCGGCTCTACCTGGAAACCGGCGATGCCCACCGGGCCGAGGATTTGCTGCAAGAGACCTTGCTGATTGCCTTTCGGTCGATGCGCAAGTTGCTCGAGGCGAAGGACTTTCGGCCGTGGCTGTTGAAGATCGCCCAGAACGTTGCCATCGATGCGGCCCGGCGCGACGGTCGGCAAAAACGTGCCCACCCGCCGCTTGCGCCTCCTTCGGCATTGCAAGCGGCGGCCGACAAATCGTCGCGGCCGGAAGAAAAGATCGCCCAGGATGAGGCCCGCGCACAAGTCCTTAGCGCCCTCCGTTCCCTCCCCGAAGAGTACCGTCTGCCATTGACGCTGCGCTATCTCGCGGGCGGCGATTATGAAACGATCTGCATTCAGTTGGGTTTGACGAACGGCTCCCTGCGCGGACTGCTGCATCGTGGCTTGAAGATGCTGCGGGCCAAACTGCCGCCTGACATGATGAATGAAGGCGGAGAGACTTAGCGATGTAACTAGAGACGCCGGGCGGGGCTTGACCACATGGCCGTACACGATTGCGCTAATACTAGCCCGAAGCGTTAGCGAGGTCCTCGCTATAACCTCGCTTACGCTTCGGGCTAGTATGAGTCGATTCTTACGCGGTTATTAGCCCTGTTGGGGAATGTGAGAAGCGATATGTCAGAACACGCATGGGTTTTGGAAAGCATCCCGAGCTATTCCGCGGGCGGGCTGGAAACGGAAGAACGGGAGCGGCTGGAACGCCACACGGCCGAATGCCAGGCGTGCGCCCAGGCGCTTGCAGAGACTCGAGCTTTTGACCGCACGATCGACGGGCTTTTTGCGAGCGTACGGCCGGGAGTCGCATTGGAAGAGCGTCTCGTGCAGGGCCTGCGCACGCCGCCGCGGCGCCGCGGGGTGGTGGGCAGAGTTCTGCTCGCTGCCGCCGCCGTGCTCCTGGTGGCAATACTTGGTTGGCAAGTCAGCGAATTGGAACAGACGGGCCACCTGCTACTCGCTGACCTTGATCTTTCGTTTGGCAGGGAGATTTTGGCGCGGACAGGTGTGCTCTCCCGCGATGACTCGGCTGTAAACGCTGTCGATAGAAGTGATGGGAATGCTCCCAAGGCGAGTGCGGATGATTTGGCACGGCAACTTCGCGTCAAGGCGACTCAAGAGCCACAATCGGACAGACCGCCTGGGACGTCCGGTTCCACACAATTCAGCCAAATTGTTAGTGCGCGCAAAGATAAGCAGGATGGCTCGCTGAATAACGGCTCCTTGACGCCAGAGTTTGCCTACGACATCCTGCATCAATCAACGAGCGCTCACAACAGCAGTCGTAGTGGTGACGGCCTGAGGAGCAAGCTCGGCGGCGGCGGTTCTTCCGTTGGGAACAAATCTGAAGCCGAACCGCTGATTCAAGGCCAGTTGATTGGGGGAAACGTACGTACTCAATCTTCGCGCCAAGAGGAACCCGAGCCCGCTCTAACGGCTTCCAATTCGCCACCGGCAATCAACTACTTCAAGCCAATTGACCTGGCCTCCTCGGCCTTTGCTCCACCTGGGCAGGACGAAACGAAAGCAAATGAGGCCGAAAAGCTAGCCGAAAATCTGCAGAGGAAGCTGACGGAGCGGGACGCGGTCAACGTGATTAGAGCCAAGGGAATAGATCCCAAGGTGATCCAGGACGCGATCGATGCCCTACAGGGCCGCCGTCCTACCGAGCCAGGGGATCGTGGCCGAGTCGAGACGCAAACGATACCAGGCACCGATACCATTGCAGGCAGACCATCCAAAGGCAAGCCCGAAGCTTCCCCCGCCGCCACGCGCAAGATCGTCATCCGCTCCGGCGAAATCGAGTTCGAAATCCAATCCTTCGACGGTGCCGTCGCGGCAGTCACCCGGCTCGTCGCCGACATCAAGGGCGGCTACGTCGATACGGTCAATAGTGAGAAGCTGCCCAACGGTAAAGTTCGCGGGGCGGTGGTGGTGCGCGTACCTCCCGAAGCGCTGGACAATCTGCTCCTCGATCTGCGCAAAGAGCTAGGCAAGGCCGGCGAACTCAAGAACCTGCGTGTCGGCAGCCAGGACATTACCAAACAGTACACCGACCTGGAGAGCCGGCTGCGGGCCGCGCGCACCATGGAAGAACGGCTCCTGCAGATCATCAAGACCGGCAAGGGCGAGATCAAGGACCTGCTCCAGGCCGAGAAGGAGCTAGGCGTTTGGCGCACCAAGATCGAGGAAATCGAGGGCGAGCTGCGCTACTACGGCAACCTGGTGTCGCTGAGCACCCTGACCATCACCTTGTACGAAAAGGAAATCCTTGCGCCCTTCGCCGTCGTGGAAACAGAACGCGTGCAGATGGGCATCGAGGTGGAGGACGTTGACAAAGCGCTGCAGCAAGGAGTAGCCGCCGTCACCCAGGCGAAGGGGCGAATCACCAAGTCCGAGCTGAAGCAGCATGAAGCCGGGCAGTACACGGCCTTGCTCCACTTCGAAGTGGCTCCCGAGGCAGCAGGGCCGCTGCGCGATCGCCTCCGCCAACTGGGCAACGTCGCTCGATTGGACATCGACCGCGTGCAGCAGACCGAGGGCGGCCCCGGAAAAACGCAGAATGCCCGCTCCAAGCGCAGCGACACGCAGTTCATGCTTTCCCTGTACAACGTCGCCAACGTTGCACCGCGCGAATCGGTCCAAATCAATCTGGCCAGCCCGGACGTGGAGACGGCCTATCGCACGATTCTGGCCCTGGCAAACAAGTCCACCGGACGAGTTATCCGCTCCAACCTCAACCGCTTGCGCAATGACCAAACCACCGCGACGGTTCAATTCGAAGTGAAGACTGCCGAGGCTGATACCGTGCTGAAAGAGCTCAAGGAGGTCGGCCAGGTCATTCGCCTTCAATCCACGGAGAACCCCGATGCTGCCAACGTAACCCGCTCGAAGCGCGGCTTCAACGTCGAGCTTCTCGCACTCGGTTTGGTGGCGCCAAGGGAAACCGCCGAGCTGCTGATCGCCACCCAGGACGTGCCCGCCGGATACCGCACGATCCAGGCCGCCCTGGCGAAGGTCAAGGGCCGGATCCTGACCGCTCAGCTCAACGAGCAGAACAAACAGAACATCACCGCCCAGATCGAGTTTGACATTCTCCGCAGCGACCAGGCCGGCATGGACGAGACTCTGGCCAAGGCCGGGGATACCTTGACGCGCAATGTGACGCGCAATCAGGACGGCGACAACTTGCTCGATAGCCTCGTGCGGCACAAGATTTCGCTCATCAATCTGGCCCGCATCCCGCCGCGCGAGAGCCTGGTGCTGGGCATCGAGGTGCCCAGTGTGGACTCGACGGCGGCAGCCTTTGCAGGCCTGGTTCACGAGAGCCAGGGCCGCGTGATTGAATCGAACGTCGCTCACGAGCGCAACGGCCGGGTCACCGCCAAGCTTGTTTACGACGTGCCGTTGACCAGTGCTTCCAGCCTCGCCGAGCGTTTTCGCAATGCCGGCGTTGTGCGCGTGCAGCAGGCCGCCCGTAATGCCCAGGTTCCGGAAGGCCCGCTGGCGACGGCCCGCCTGGACGTTACCCTGTCGAACGCAGACCTCATCGTCCCCAGTGACGACGGCCTCTGGATGCAAATCCGCAAGGGCTTGTCCACAAGCTTCGTCGCGTTGTCCTGGAGCCTGATGGTCGTGGTCGTCGGCGTCTGCTTCGTGCTGCCCTGGGCGCTGATCGGCTACTTCGCCTACCGAATAGTTGTTCGCTTGAAGCGACCCGCAGGCGACGCGAGGACGCCGGCGTAGAAAGCATCCACCCTTCTCTTTCGACTACGCGGGTTTTCTGAAGCTTCTCACGCAGAATGTCCGGCGCTCGGGTGCCTTGCCCACGCAAAGCCGTGCGCATGGCACCCTCGGGTGCGTGGCGAGGGACCTGTGGTGAGAAGGCGGATCGGGGATCCGCGCATTTACGCCGTAGGCGTTACACAACAAAGCCCAGGGTCGCGGTACTCCGCGCACCCTGGGTTAAGAGTCTCGTCAGGGTTTTCTACCCTGAAAGGGTCGTAGCGACGGGCGCATCTTGGTCGCTATAACCCCGTCGGGGTAAACGCTGATGTTTCGGCGTTGAACCCAGGGTGCGCGGAGTACCGCGACCCTGGGCTGCGTTGTGCAACCCCTGCGGGGTAATGCGGTACTCGTCCACCGTGCGTGGAGGCATGCCTATCAGGAGTATCGTATAGGCATGGCGCGATTCCACTGAGTCAGTGGGTCGTCATTGGATGGTCGAAGGAGGTCGAGAGCTTCTAGCAGTATATTTCTGTTCACATGACATTCGGCAGGCCGACACAGCCGAGTTCAGACTTTCCAGCGACGATGCAAGGCTTTACATAATAACATGTTATAGAGCGTTCACGCCTGTCAGACTCCGTGTCTGGGTGCCCCCCTTTTACATGACATAACATGACATTGGTCGGCGCGAGTACGCTTGACGCACTCCCGCGCGGATCGCCCGCCATCCCCTTCTCTTTTTTTCCGGAGCCTTCTTGACCAAACTGGGTGCGCCTCGGAACAATAGTGGCTTAACCAACGATCAGGTTCCGAGCAAAGGAGATGTCTGATGCAATCGAAGCCGGATACTCGCATCCAGGAGCTGCACCTCACCCTTCCCTCGCCTCCCAAACCGGTGGCCAAGTACAAAACGGCGGTGCTGGCAGGGAACATGCTCTACGTTTCGGGCCACGGGCCCATCAAGCCGGACGGCAAAACGATCGAAGGCAGGGTCGGTTCGGATCTGACTGTCGAGCAGGGCAAGGAAGCGGCGCGCGTCGTCGGCCTGGCCATCCTGAGCACGGTCCGTCACACGCTTGGCTCGCTGGACAAGGTCAAACGGCTGGTCAAGACATTGGGGATGGTCAATTGCATCCCCGATTTCAGGAGCCATCCCCACGTCATCAATGGCTTCTCCGAGTTGATGGCCGAGGTGTTCGGCGAAGATGCTGGTGTGGGCGCGCGCAGTGCCGTCGGCATGGGCTCCCTGCCGGGCAATATTCCCGTAGAGATTGAATGTATCTTCGAAGTCGGCTGAGCGACGGGGAACTGACCACTCCGTGACCGGGCAGCGCGTCACGGAGTGCACTGGCTACCATCGCCAAGCGGACGGAGGTTCGACAGCTGGTTCATCCGGCAGCGTGCTCGCACGGGTGCTCCAGGGTTTCGGGCTCCTGGAGGGCCGCCGCGTGCACCTGCTCCGCCACGGCTGCGCCACCCGCTGCCGACGAAACCAGGGCCAGGGCTCCAACAAACCGGGCCAGCGCAGCTCGCCGTGCAGAAGTTCGGCTGCTCAGGAGGAAAACCTTGTGGCCCGGCCCCAGGCAGGTAAGCTTGGCACAGGATAGCCAACCGCTTTCGTCCGGCAGGTCGGTGTCGAGCACGACGAGTTGTGGTTGCAATGCCGCCGACAGGCGGCGTGCATCAATGCCGGAAGCTGCCAGGTATACTTCCCACCCCTGGTGCCGCAGCTGACGGCTGACGCGTACAGCAAACGTCACATCGGGGAGAGCAAGGACAATGCTCTCGCGCAAAAGCGTGAACGAGCGCGCACTCACCATGGCGGTTGCCTCCTCTTTGGCTTCCGTTCCGAATCCTTTATTCTCCCCCTATATCTAAGACGGGTTTCCCCTATAAATTGTTCGCTCGGACTTCCCCGATCTTGCCCCGCCCCCGCTGCGCTCAATGACCGTGCGGGATTCGGCAGTAGGTCAGGTTTCCAACCTGACCGGACAGATTGGGAAATCTGTCCTACGCCGCCGCCGAATCAAGCACGGTGATATAGGAGGATTCGTTTCACCGTGATCCAGCGAGGAACCTGAGAGAGCCAGTGCTCTTTCATCAAGCGCACCCCGGCATGTCCACTGCCAAAATAAAAAAATCTTCTTCCCGAGCATCGTATTGCCCCCTTCCCCGCAGATCAACTTGCAGGAGAAGCGAAACTCCCTAAACTTTCTCCTTGCTTGCCCGTCTTTGTCTGGCTATAAGTGCCGCCACAGCGCTATTAATCTCGAGGAACGGGCCAGGGGCAGGAACGTGTCGATCATCCGCCTTCGCAACCCTTGAAGGAGTGCTGCATCCATGGCCAAAAAGGCTTTGAAGCCTGTCAAAAGTAAGCCCTCAGCTGTTCGCGCCGTCGTTTCCACGGCTCACTTCAAGCGTGCACTGGAGGCGGGTGAAGGCATCCTTCGCCTGGCGCCCACTTGGGTGCCACGGTCGTTCCTGATGCCTGGCCGCAGGATCAAGCTGGCTCCCCAGGATCTCTATGCCCTCGGGGCCCACCGCGGCGGCATCGACGAACGCTGGTTCGCCTCGACCACCGCCGCTGCCAACGAAGGCGCACCGCCGGACGAAGGGCTCAGTTACGTCGTGGTCGAGGGCAAGCGTGCGTTCACGCTCCGCGATGCCGTGGCGTCGGAAGGGGCCAAGCTGGTAGGCAGGGCCATCTGGGACCGTTTTCAGCGCTGGCCGGTCTACAGCAAGTTCTTCGACAACATGGGCCCGATCCCCCATCACATGCACCAGAACAACGCCCAGGCGGCCCTCGTCGGCCAGCAGGGCAAGCCCGAATCGTACTACTTTCCCCCGCAGCTCAACGCCATCGGCAACAATTTCCCATACACGTTCTTCGGCCTGGAGCCGGGCACGACCAAGGCCGATATCCGCCGCTGCCTCGAACGCTGGAATGTCGGCGATAACGGCATCCTCAACCACAGCAAGGCCTATCGCCTGGAACCGGGCACCGGCTGGCTCGTGCCCCCGTGCATCCTGCACGCGCCGGGTTCGCTGGTCACCTATGAGCCGCAGTGGGGCTCCGACGTCTTCGGCATGTACCAGTCGATGGTCGAGGGCAGGCCCGTTCCCTGGGCGCTCTTGACCAAGGACGTGCCGCCCGACAGGCATCAAGACCTGGATTACCTGGTCGGTCAGCTCAACTGGGAAGCAAACGTCGACCCCAATTTCAAAGACCACCATTTCCTGGAACCCATGCCGGTGGCCAACTCCGAAAGCGAAGGATACGTCGATCGCTGGGTCGTTTACGGCAAAGTGGATGGGCAAGAGCTGTTCAGCGCCAAGGAGCTGACCGTGAATGCCGGCGCCCGCGTTACCATCAAGGATAACGGCCCCTACGGCCTGATCACCGTGCAAGGCAGCGGTTGGATCGGCAAGCACCGCCTGCAATCGCCGGCCATGATACGCTACGGGGAGCTGACGGAAGACGAAGTCTTCGTCACCGACGAGGCGGCCCGCCAGGGCGTCCTCTTCGAAAATGCCGGGAAGGAGCCGCTGGTCACGCTGCGCTACTTTGGGCCGGACACCAATCCCAATGCGCCAGGCATAGGATCTCACCGCAATCGCTAGAACAGGTTGAAAAAGGGAGCGGGCCGCCTGGTATAATCACCGTCCTACCAACGTGGGAGCCAGGGAATCCGTCCCTATTTCAAATCGCTGCTGCCAGAGGTCAATCCATGATCATTTTTCATGGCTTTCGACTCTACGGGAAAGTCGATCACGTGCCCGGTCTGTTCCATGTCGCGACCATGTTTTTTCACGTCCAGTTCTTGCCAATGGTGCCCTGGCAAAGCGTGCTGGTGCTGGAAGGGCGCAAGGCCGGCGGCAAACCAGCGATGATGCCCATTCGACTGAGCGGCAAATCGATCCTGATCGGCTGGCTGCGCCTTGCCCTGGTCCTGGGCGCGGGCATCGCGGGCTTCATGGCCCTCATAAACATTGATGGGCCGGACAAACACACGATCCCTTTCCTGCTCGCCGTGTCCGTGGGCTGTTGTATCGCGTTGTGGATGAGTTATCGGGTGTTTCGCGCTAAACCCCTGCGCGCCTTGCAGCTGGCAACACAGGTTGGCATTGCGCCCGAGGTCGTTGCCCGCCATTTTGCGGACAGGCTTTCCGACGCAGAACTGGACGAACTGGCACAAGCCGCTCGCGCATCGGACGAACCGGCCCCGGAACAATACCAGGGAAGCGACGGGTAATCGCAAAGGACCGTGCAGAATTTGGCCAAATCGAGGAACTCATGCTGAAACCTCTCAACGTCGGAATGATTGGCTATGGTTTCATGGGGCGGGCACATTCGAATGCCTACCGCAAGGTGAACAACTTCTTCGATCTCCAGTACCGTCCCGTCCTGAAGGCGGTCTGCGCCCGCAGTGCCGACAAGGTCAAACTCTTCGCCGACAAGTGGGGCTACGAATCGACCGAGACCGACTGGCACAAGCTGATCGACCGCAAAGACATCGACGTCATCGACATCTGTACGCCCAACAACACCCATGCGGAAATCGCCATCGCGGCCGCCAAGAAGGGCAAGATGATTCTTTGCGAGAAACCGCTGGCGATGAACGGGCCGGAAGGCCTGCAAATGGTGCAGGCGGTCGAAAAAGCAGGGGTGCCCAACATGGTCTGGTACAACTATCGACGCGTGCCGGCCGTCACGCTCGCCAAAAACCTGATTGCCGAGGGCCGTCTGGGCCGCATCTTTCACTATCGCGCGAAGTTCCTCCAGGATTGGACCATCAGCCCCGAATTGCCGCAGGGCGGCGCCGGGCTCTGGCGGCTCGACCTGGCTGCTGCCGGCAGCGGCGTCACAGGCGACCTGCTCGCCCATTGCATCGACACCGCACTTTGGCTCAACGGTCCCATCGCCTCGCTGACCGCGATGACCGAAACCTTCGTCAAGGAACGGAAGCACACGCTCACCGGCAAGGTGGAGAAAGTCGGCATCGACGACGCGAGCGCCTTCTTGGCCCGTTTCCACAACGGATCGCTCGCGACCTTCGAATCCACCCGCTACGCGCGCGGCCACAAAGCGCTGTACACGTTCGAGATCAACGGCGAACACGCCTCGATCTTCTGGGACCTTCACGACCTGCACCGGCTGCAATGGTTCGACCACCGCGATGAGGGCCAACTCCGCGGCTGGCGCTCGATCCACGTCTCCGACGGCGACCATCCCTACATGGCCAAATGGTGGGTCCCCGGCCTGCAGATCGGTTACGAGCACAGCTTCGTGCACCAGGTGGCCGACTTCCTCGAAGGCTTAGCCGCCGGCAAACCCGCGCAGCCGGACTTCCGCGACGCTTATCGGACGCAATTGGTTCTTGATGCGATTTTGAGCTCTGCGAGCACCGGGGCGTGGACCCAGGTCAAGTAGATCACCCATTGATGCCCTGCACATCCTCGGCTAACTGACAGAGTGCACGTAGACGTGAAAAGTCCGCAGCGCGGACCCAAAAAGAAATCCCGACTGAGAGTCAGTCGCGGTATCGGCGAGGTTTTCATTCGGACAGTCTTACTGGCCAAGCCCAGGGATCAGCGGCAAGTGCAACACAGTGCCAAGTATGCTGAGGACGATATTTACCACTATGCACCCCGTCCAAACCAACATGACATTTTTGATATTCCACTTCGCCACATTGACCCAGCCCATGATGAAGGCGACAAGGATTCCGATCAGGCAGAAGATGATGCAGACGATTCCCAACACTGTCTGGCCATTCTGGAACATCTTTATGAGAACCAAGATGAAACACACGAGCGAAGCAATACTGACAAGCCCCGCGACGGCCGACAAAAGGAAACCCATCACGTAACCTCCGTTTTTTGCTCTGTGGAATCGTCCTGCTTGGTCTTGAGCCGACCTCGCCCAGATGGGACACCCCCTGGGGCCTCGGCAACGACGCCAGCAGCAGAGGTTACCCACCCGCAGAAACCTTTGCAACGATTTAACTCCAAAAAAGTGCAGCCTGCAGGTATCAATTTTCTCGTAGCTCAAGCTGGCAGCTTGAGCCACTGCGCCACCGTTTGCCGGCCTGTGTTTCCTCGATTATGCTTGACATTGCCAAGCCCGATAGTTAGAGTACTTTGCAGTACAAAGCGATTTGCGGAGGTGGTTTTATGGACGCACAACAGGCGGCGCGAAATCTCGAAGTCATCCGCACTTTGATGGAGCGCACCTGCCAGTATCAGTTATTGACCGCGCGGGCTGGATTGGCGGCCGGCAGCTTGGCCGGGGCCGGAGCGCTGACGTTCCTGGTCCTCGATCCCCAGAATCCCTGGCATTTCGGCGTCGTCTGGGCAATCGTCTTTGCCGGCTCGCTGCTGGCTGCGGCGGGCAGCACCATCCTGCGCGGCCGCCAGCGCGGCGAGCGCATTTGGTCGCGGCAAGCGCGGACCGTCGTGCAAGCGCTCATCCCTTCTCTCTTTGCTGCCCTCGCCCTGAGCGTTTTCTTCTTCGCACGCGGCGAACACCTTTGGCTGCCGGGCGTCTGGATGCTTTGCTATGGCCAGGGGGCCCTGGCGACGGCTGCCTATGCGCCCGCGCCGATCCGCTGGCTCGGCAGCGCCGTCTTGCTGCTCGGCTGCGTCACGCTTTGGCTCGGCCCCGCGTGGGCCGTCATCATGATGGGATTCGTCTTCGGCCTCGGTCATGCCGGCCTCGGCACCATCCTCCTCGTGAACGAGCACCGTGAGAATGCCATACGCCTGCATCGTTCGGTGGCTTGAACCCTTACTCTCGAGCTGCTCCCGTGAATGCGCTAAAACGATTGGTGGAAGGGCTTGACCCCACGCTGCACGAACGCGGCCGGCTGGCCATTGTCTCCGTGCTGGCGGCCGTCGAATCGCTCCCCTTCACCGAACTCCGCGACACCCTGGAAATGACCGACGGCAACCTGAGCGTGCACCTGCAAAAGCTGGAAGACAAAGGCTACGTGGCCATCGCTAAACGCTTTGTCGGCCGTCGGCCGCAGACCACGTGCCGCATCAGCAAGCTCGGCCGGCAAGCGTTTGCACGCTACCTCGAGCACCTGCAGGCAATCGTCGAGCAGGGCCGGGACAAAACGGGAGCGTAACGCCGCCGGTCTCTCCGGGCGAGGCGACAATCCGTCGCTTTTCTCCTCGCCGACACTTCGCTCGTGGCTTTTTCCGGTACTGGAGTACACACGCAGGCATTCCTTTTCGTTAATGGCGCATCAATTTGGCGGTTCTGGAGAAGAGGGGACGAAAATGGAAGTGCGCATGGCAGACCACATGGGCATGTGTTTCGGCGTCAAGGACGCCATCACCATGGCCCTGGGACTGACCCAACGGGGGCCCGTGACCATCCTCGGCGACCTGGTCCATAACCACGACGTCGTCGCGGAGCTGGAAGGCGCGGGCGCGACGCGCGCCCACGACCGTGCGGACGTGCTGACGCGCACCGTCCTCCTGACGGCCCACGGCACGGCGCGCCGGGTCAAGCTGCAGCTCCAGGAAGACGGTTACGAGGTGCATGATGCCGCCTGTCCGCTGGTGGATCGCGTCCACCAGGCGATCGACAAGCTCCTCGCGGAGGGCCGGCACCCGGTCATCATTGGTCAGGCAGGTCATGTGGAAGTGCGCGGCCTGGTGGGCGATCTCGACGCCTACACCATCGTCGCACGCGTCGAGGATTTGGAAGCATTGGCGGGCCACGCACGTCTCGGCGTGGTCGCCCAGACCACGCAGCCGCTCGAGAAAGTGCTCGAACTCGTCGCGGCGCTACGGCAACGCTTTCCCAGCGCGGACGTGCGCTTCATCGACACGGTTTGCCAGCCAACCAAGGACCGGCAAGAGTCGCTGCGCCGCCTGGCTGCGGAGTGCGATTTGGTCGTCGTGGTCGGAGGTCCCGAGAGCAACAATAGCCGAAAGCTCACCGAGCTGGCCAGGCGCCTCGGCCGGCCGGCCTATCAGGTCGCCAACGCCGCCGAGCTTCGCCCCGAATGGTTCCAGGGCGTGCAAACGGTCGGTCTTACCGCCGGCACCTCGACGCCCGATCATGTCATTGCTCAGGTCAAGGCGCGCTTGCAGAGCATGCCGGTTGACAAAAACGGGCGAACCTCGTGATTGCGGGAGAGACTGCGCGGACACCTGACTTCCCGCAGTGCCTTGTTTGTCACGCTGGCTCCTGAAAGAGATTGAGCTTTGGAAGAACTGCGTGGATCAACTGAAACTGAGCGTCGCGGGTCCATAACTCGGCGTAGTTCTCGATGGCCACGGTGGCGATGGCCGTATCTTGGAAGGGCACTGTTACGCCACTGCTGCGGAGGGACCAGAGATTTCGGCCAACAATCTCCCAGATGCCGTCGGGCATTGAAACCAGGGGAAAAGACGCCAGCGCCTGCACCAGCTTCGTGTAGTGAACGGCATCGCGAGCGCCGTGCAAGACCTCTGCCACGACAATGCCGCAGAGCGCCGGCTGCAAGGTAGTGAACAGGTTTTGCAGCTTTGGGTCGGGCTTGCGCAGGGCTTCGATCATCACGCTGGAATCAACCAGTATCATAGCTTGCTTGCCGCACGAAGCCGATGATAAGCGTCTGGGTCTACGACATCCTGACCAGCCAGCGCGAAGTATGCATCATAGGGGTTCGCTCGAGGCCTCGTCGGCGTCGCCTCCCGGACGATGATTTCGACATCTTTACCAACCAGCGCCTTAAGCTCGGGCAGGTGGAGTGTTTCGGAGTCCAGGTGTTTATGCAGGTGGATGATGTCCATGCAGGTGCTTCCTCGACGGTGCAGTTAATTCCAGTTTATCAGATGCTCAAGCGGGTTCTACGGCTTGACCTGTTTTCATCCGAAGATCTATCTGTCCCAACTGGCGGCGTAGGTGTACTGGCTTACTGGCTTGCACACCCAAACGAGTTCGAGGAGTCCCGGAATGAAATCGAAGGCCAAGCGCACGAAGAGGAGTAATGGTACAATCCGTGGAAAAGGAGGGTCAACCATGACCATTCGAGCGATTTATGAGAAGGGCGTCTTTCGCCCGACCGAGAAAGTTGAGTTTCCCGATCCGTGCGAAGTCGAGATCGACGTTCGGCAGGTGAAGGAATCGCCCAAGGTGCCAACGCTGGACGATGTCTACGCGATTCTCGGCAGGCGTCACTCGTCGGGTGAACACGACCTTGCCGAGCGACATAATGAGCATCAGCCATGAGCGTCGTGTTTCTTGACACGGTGGGACTGATCGCCCAGTGGGACACGGGCGACCAGTGGCATGGTCCGGCGGAGGCGGCATACCAGCAGCTGGTCGCTCAGCGCAAATCCGTGTTGACGACTACCTTTATTCTGCTGGAATGCGGGAACACGGCAGCCCGGCGCACTTTTCGAAGCGATGTGTGTGCGTTGCGGCAGACGCTCGAACTTCGCAATGAGTTGATCGTGCCGACCGAGGACGACTGGAAGGAAGCATGGACGGCCTACGAGCAGGGGGAGGCCGCCCAGTCCGGAATCGTCGATCACATTTCCTTCGTCGTGATGCGTCGGCTCGGAATCACGGAGGCGTTCACGAATGACCGGCATTTCCAGGCTGCCGGGTTCACAACCCTGTTTTGAAAGCTCCTCGCGAACCGCAACCTGCTCGTCCAGGCGCGATCGCGCTTACCTACCGAGCTGCGCCCCTGTCATTTTGGCAAGCTGCGTCGCGTAAGTTTTTGCTTCCTCTTCCCAAAGCCCTGAAAAGCGAAAGAGGTGGACATAGTCCTGATTATCTAGTCGAAGACCTACCGTAAACGATTCATCCGTCGAATCAGATAGCAATCGCCCAATCTGCGAGCGCGGGCCTTGATAATCGTAGGCGATACACTCGATGGCGCGAAAGGGAATTGTCCGCTTGGTTCTTAAGATCCACAGAATGCGCCGCTCCACCGTGACTTCACGCTTCGCAGAATCCGCGACGACTTTGCAAGAATATGCACCAAACCAGCCAGCGTACGCTAGCCAAGGAGTCTCGGCGATGAGTTTGCCGGCAGTCGTTTCGATTCTCGGTAAAATGATGCAGCTCCTGCAGGTCGTTCGTCCGGGCGCTTCCTCCTATCGCTCCATGTGACCGGCCATCTTTATTCCATCCCAGCCTTGAATGTTGACGCTGGTACGGGATGAATGGTTACCTCCATAATGGCCCAAAGCGACCCCAGACGAAAGGGGCGACCTTCACCTCAGAAATGGCACGCGCGGCTCTTGCCGCGCGCTCATCCTGAAGCCGTGAAAAGCATCGGGACATTTTTCCAGGGGACAGACGCCGACCTTCGGACTCCTTTCACACGCGCTGGCGGAGGCGGGCTTCTGCGGCCCGGAGTTCACCGGTGGGGTCGCAGGGTGCGAAGTCCTCCGGCTCGAACACGGGCCGAATCTCGACCTCGCCTTCTTCGTTATGCGGATTGGGGCAGCGCTTGAGCCATGCCACCGCCTCGTCCATCGACTTTACTTGCCAGATCCAGTAGCCGGCGATCAGCTCCTTGGTCTCGGCGAACGGGCCGTCGATCACCAAGCGGTTTTGCCCGGAAAACCGGACGCGCTTCCCCTTTGAGCTGGGATGAAGGCCGTCGGCCGCAAGGAGAACCCCCGCTTTGGCCAGCTCCTCATTGAACTTGCCCATGGCCTTAAACAGCTCCTGACTCGGCATGACGCCCGCTTCGGAATCCTTGCTGGCTTTCACGATAACCATGACTTTCATTGCAACACCTCGTTTGGGATCAAGAGAGTCTGTCGGGACTCTTTCCGGAAGGGCCCGACCTGATTCGTTCATCTTTCAAAAGAAGTCCACATCCCACTCATCAATCGCAATGGATCATTTGTGTAGAGATTGGCCACCAATGGTTAGTCGAACGACCTTGGACAGAATCGACAACTAGAAAGTTTTTTCGGACTGCTCCGCGCGCAAAAAATCGATTCGCTACGCCAGGGCATCGCCGGCACCTGCAGCAAGGCGTTGAATATTTGGAAGTGCGCTTCTCTTCTCATGCTTTCCTGTCTTCTTTATTGTCTGCACCCTTCGTGATGCGGCCGATTCCGTCTTGCCACCTTCGGCTGCTTTTCACAGAATGCGTTCCCTGGTGATTGCCTGGGCAATCGATCCCTCGGATGGTGAGGAGCGCCCTTGGATTCGCTGGCTCGCCTGAGACCGTTCCTGATTTTCGGCCGCCGTGCGCTTATTGGCGCCACGGCAGCTTATATCGCCGTGTCGTTCACGCTTGGTGGAACCGACTGGGCCCGGCCCGTCTTCTACGCTTGCCTTGCCGCCTGGTGCGTCCTGATCCTGGTAGGGCAACTGCGGGCGGCCCGCTTTCAGGCGGGCGGCAGGCTTTACCGCAGCGCGTGTTTCCTCGAAGTGATCGCGTTCAACCTGGCGCTGACACTGGTATTGGCGGAGTGGTCGCTGCGCGCCTTCGCGCACCACACCGGCCACTCGCTTTTGCTCAGCGATGCCCTCGACGCCTATCGCCTGCGGCCTGGGCAGGATTATGGAGAGGGACTGCATGGCAACCGGCTTGGCTATCCCGGCAGCGAGTTTCAGCGGGACAGGGAACAAGGGGTCTTTCGCATCGCAGCGCTGGGCGATTCCTTCGCCGTCGGCCCGGCGGTGGCATTTGCGGATAACTACCTCACGCTGCTGGAAAAAGCGCTTCCCAGGGCCCAGGTTTACAACTTCGGCGTTTCCGGCACCGGGCCGCGGGAATACTACACGATCCTGAAGCAGGACGCCTTGTCGTATGCGCCGGACCTGGTTTTGGTGAATGTGTTCGTCGGCAATGATATCACCGAGATCATGGCCACGCCGCGTCACTTCGATCCGCGGCAGAATTCACTCTATCTGCTGCTCACGCGGTCGGAACGGCTGCTGCGGGAGAAGTGGCGGCGAACGCGTGACGTCTCCCCTGCCCCGCTCGATCGACTGGGCGCGGGCGCCCTGTCCGAGGCGTCGTTCCGGGAGCTGGAGGGCAAAAGGATGGCGGTTTGCCTCAAGGCGCCCCCTGCGGATCTGCAGAAGAAATGGCAGCGGGCGCTCACCTATCTCGGCTCGATCATCGACGCTTGCCGGAAGGAAGGCGTTGCCGTGGCCTTCGTACTGATCCCGGATGAATTTCAGGTGAACCCTGCTGTCCTGGCGGACGCGCTGCCGTGCAGCGGGGCTGCCCTCGAAGACCTTGATCTCGATCTACCGCAGCGGCGGTTGCAGAGCTTCTGTGCGGAACGAGGCGTGCCTTGCCTGGACCTCAAGCCGGCTTTTGCAATCGTGTCTGGTACCTATGCGCCGCGCGATACCCACTGGAATGCGCGTGGGAATCACCTGGCTGCCGAGAGGATAATTGCGTGGATTACGGAGATTTATCGAACCCGCATGGAGGCCGACCGCGCGGATTGATTCCCCGCGCCGTTCGACAACCCATCATGATCCATGTTGCACCTTCTTTCGTAGCCTAGGGCCGTGACCAAGTCGAGGCCGGTCTCGTGTGGGTCAGGTTTCCAACCTGACCGGACAGATTGGAAATCTGTGCTACGCAGCTGACGAATCAAGCACGGTAACATAGAAGGCTGCAAGATCACGCACGGCTCCCTAAGTTCGCGTTGTAGTATTCCGACGACTCCAGCAATTGCGCGATAACAACTTCGTCTCGTGCTCCACTCGCCAACAGATTGGCGAATGTGGCCAGGCCGCCCGCATCCGCGGGGCGCTGCAAGAAGCGCTGGTAGAGCGTCTGCACCAAGTATTGCTGGTACTCGCTGCTGCCAAAGATCGCCGCCGCCACCTGCCCACGCGTCGCTCCCAGCGCCAATGCCTGTTCCCACGCTGTCAACCCGGTGGGGTCGATGGGGCGGCCGAGAGCATCCTCATAGATTGCATTCAGGAAGCCGGCATTCGTGCCGCCGTTGTCAGTGAAGAATTCAGCGGAACCGGCAATGAGGGCGGCGCTTTGCTCGTCCGTGCTTCCCTTGGCAAGGTCCGCCGTGAATGCGCTCAAACCAGCCGGATCCGCGTTGCGGCCCAGGTAGAGTTGGTAAAGCCCCCCGACCACGTCGCTGCGATACTCGGCACTGTCGAGAATATCCTGCACGAACTGGCCACGCGTCAATTGCCCGTCATCGAGGCCTGCGCTGAAGGCGGCCAGTGCGCCGGCATCCGCGGGCCGGCCAAGCAGGTCGAGGTAGATCTGCTGCACGTAAGCCTGATTGGCGTCCCCACCGGCATCTTGAGCATATTCTGCGGAGCCGGCGACGGCCGCGATGATCGTCTCTATCGGCGTGCCGATTTGCAAGGCGCCGACAAAGCTCGCCACTCCGCTGGAATCAGCGGCCCGATGGAGGAACTGCTGGTAGATATTCTGCACCTGGTCGGTTTCCGCCTCGGCGCTGCCGAGGATCGACGCGGCCACGGTCGCAGTCGAAGTGCCGCCGGCCAGCTCCTGTCCCCATTGTTGTAGTCCCGTCGGGTCGATGGGCCGGCCGAGGGCGTCTTTGTACAGGGCCGCCAGGAAGCCGTTGTTGGTGCCGCCGCTGTCCTGGAAGAACTCTGCTGAGCCATAAAACTGAGCTTCGAGTTGCACGATGGTGCCGCCGCTGCTCAAGAAGCCAAGCCAATGCGTTAACCCCGCGGCATCCGCCGGCCGCCCCAGGATGGTCTGATAGGCATTGCCGATCTCATCTGTCTTGTACTCCGTGCTGGCCACGATGGCGGCCGCGACTTGCTGGCGGGTCATGCTGCCGTCGTCGAGCGCCGTGCTCCAATACGCCAGGCCCGAGGGATCGACCGGCCGCTGGAGAAGGTCCTGGTAGAGATGTTCAACAAACAGCTGGTCGAGCGTGGGAGCCGGCGAGATGGTCAGCGTGCCGGAAACGAAGGTGATCGTGTAATTCGGATCCACGGCGCCCGAGACGGTGATGGCATAACTGCCCGGCTGGCTCGTGGCCGGCACCGTCCCCAGCGTCGGGGCCACACTGGGGCTGATGGAGAATGTGGCCGGCGTGTCGCCGTTGACCAGGCCGCTGTATCCGGCAGTCAAGGTGGGAAGCGCGCCGCCAAAGACCATGGTTTGATTGTTCGCCGTGATGGTCAGCGGGGCCGGCGCAACGGCCTGGCCGCTGCTGAGCGCGATGCTGTTGCCCAGGAAAGTCGAATCGCCGCTGTAAATCGCCGTCACCGCGTGAGTTCCCGCGCTCAGTCCGGCGGTGCTGATGCCGGCGCTGCCATCGATCAGCGTAACGGGTGGGCCGAAGTTGCTGCCGTCGATTCGGAACTGCACCGTACCGGTGGGCGCGATGGAGGACGAGCTGCCGGCGCTCACCGTTGCCGTGAACGTGACGGTTTGGCCGTAGACCGAACCGGAAGGCGCCGTCGTTTGCAGCGCAACGGTGCTCGTGCTGGTCTGGCCGTCGTTGACGTCAAGGGATGGACCGCCGGCGTTGTTGACGGGGGTTACCTGGTCGCCGTTCAGACCCGTCATCGTGGCAAAGTCGCCGGAGATCTGGCCCGCCATCAAGGTCTGGAAAGAGTCGTCCGCGCCAGGCGTGAAACCATTGATGAACGACGAGTCAAACGTCCCACCCAACGTAGCGCTGCCGGAGATTGCCAGTTGGCTGTAGTCGGTCGGGCCGCCGATCTCGATTTGCAGAGTGCCGGCCGCGGCCTGCGTGTAATCGCCCAGCACAGTCAGGGTGCCGGGGTCGTCGCCTGGAGCGACTGTGCCGCCATTGTTGACAAGCTTGCCCTGGATCGTACCGGTGCCGTTCAAGAGGCCGCCGTCGAGGAAGATATCGACGGCGGCGAGCTTGCCGTTCACGGTGGTCGTGCCGGCCGTCTGGGTGTAATTCGCGCTAGCCGCGCTGAAAGTATCCCCCTTGGGGACCGTCACGGTGCCGGCGTTGACGATTACGTTAGGGCCGCTGGGCGTGCCCGAGACGCTGGCATTGTTCACCGTGAGTTCCGCGCCGGGCTCGTTGTCGATGCCGCTGCCATGGGGGGCCTCGTTGCCGGTGAGCGTGATATCGCTTACGGTCAGGGCGTGGGCGTTGTCGATGCCGCCGCCGTCGTTGCCGGCGGAGTTGGCGGAGAGGGTGGCATTTTTCACGGTCAGGACGCCGTTGTTGTCGATGCCGCCGCCATCATTGTTGGTGTTGCCGTCGGTGATGGTCAACCCTTCGAGCGTGGCGGTCGTGTTGGCGGCCACGGTGAACACCGAGAAGTTCGAGCCGGCGCCGCCGCCGGAAATCGTGACGCCTGCCGGCGGACCTTCGACAGTGATGGACGCTCCGGGATTGGCCAGGTCGATGCCGGCGGCCAGGGTTATGGTTTGAGGCGTGTTGAACGGTTGACCGCTGCCGCTGGCAAAAGTAACGGTGTTGTTGCCGCCCAACACGTTGGCCAGGTTGACAGCCTCACGCAGCGACAACTGGCCCAAAGTGCCGCCGGTAAATGAGCCAGTGGGAGTATTGGCCGCTGGGTCGGCGGTTGTATTCACCACTAGCGACGACTGGGTTTGGAACGCGCCGATGTCGGCCGAAGTTGTCGGCCGACTGAAGCCGCGCTGGTCGGTCTGGCCAATGAGATAGACGCCGTCGCCGACGTGGAAGGTCGCGTTGAATCCGGCGGAGACCGTGAGGCTGTTGCCGTTGACGGCTTCGACCTCCATTTGTACCACGTCGATCTGGATGGTGTCACCCTCGAGGATGTCGGTGGCACTACTGACGGTGATCGTCGCCCTGGGATGGAACTCAAAGAAAAAGCGGCTTGTGCTGATCGTGACCTGCGTAGCGACCGTGGTGAGGGGCCCGCTATTGCCGACGGCAGGGCTGCCGGGCAGCGGGGCCATGGTTGGCGTCGGGCCGCCGTAGTTGCCCAGCGGAGACAGAAGCGGCTGATCGCTGAACACGTCCGTTGTGAAAAACCTTAGGACGGGGTTCGTTGGCCGCAAGGCCGTCCCCAACAGGTTGTGACCGTTGTCGGTGGTTATGCCGCCGTAGATGTCGGGCTCGTTGGGGGCGGTGTTGCCCGCAACAATGGAGTTTTGCAGAGTCAGCGTGCCATAGCCAGCTGAATTGTAGATGCCGCCGCCCGCCGCGCTGGCCGAGTTACCCGAGATCGTGGCGTTGCTCACCGTGAGCGTGCCGAAGTTTAAGATGGTGCCGGCATAAGAGCCGGAGTTACCTGAGATCGTGGTGTTGCTCACTGTCAGCGTATAGTCGTTGAGGATGACGCTGTAACCAGAGCTAGTAGAGTTACCCGAGATCGTGCTGTTGCTCACCGTCAGGGTATAGTAGTTGACGATGACGCCGCCGCCGAAGCTGGAGTTACCCGAGATTGTGCTGTTGCTCACCGTCATCAGGGTGCCTTCGTTCTCGATGCCGCCAATAGCGCCGAAGTTGTCCGAGATCGTGGCGTTGCTCACCGTCAGCATGCCTTCGTTGTAAATGCCAGCGCCACTTACCTGGGAATGGGGCGCGCTGACGTTGCCTGAAATCGTTACATTGCTTAGCGTCAGCGTCTCGCCGTTTGCAACGTAGACGCCGGCGCCGGCGTCACTGGCGGTGTTGCCGGAGATGGAAAAGGTACCAGAGCTCACGGTCAGGGTACCGCCGGGGGCAAAGTAGATGCCACCACCGTTGTCGCTCGCAGAGTTGCCGGAGATGGTGACATTGCTCACCGTGAGCGGGGCTTGGCTTGAGATGCCGCCACCCTCGGCGGCTGAGTTGCTGGAGATCGTGACGTCGCTGAGTGTCAGAACGGGGCCGTAGTAATAGATTACCTCCCCGGGTCCCGCACCATTAGCGTTGTCGATACCGCCGCCATTCGACTCGGCAGAATTGTCGGAGATCGTGGCATTGCTCAGGGCCAGCGAGTCCATGCCGGCGAAGTTAAAGATGCCCCCTCCGCTATTAGCGGAGTTATTGGAGATGGTGGCGTTGTTGACCGTCAGCGCGCCGACGTTGTAGATGCCGCCGCCATCTATGGTAGTGCCGGCCACAGGGACGTTGCCTGAAATCGTTACATTGCTTAGCGTCAGCGTCTCGCCGCTTGCAACATAGACGCCGGCGCCGTCCTGACTGGCGGTGTTGCCGGCGATGGAAAAGGTGCCGGTGCTCACTGTCAAAGTGCCGCCGGGTGCAAAATACATGCCGCCGCCCAGTCCGCCGACTCCGTTGACCGCGACCGCGGTATTGCCGGAGATCGTGACACCGCTCAGCGTTAGCGGGGCAGAGCTAAAGATACCGCCGCCAACTCCGCCAAATCCGTAGACAGTGATGGCGGAGTTATCGGAGATCGTGCCATTGGTCACCGTCAGCGGAGCGGAGTACGGACTGTCGATGCCGCCGCCGAAGGCGGCATTGTTCCCTGAAATGGTACAGTTGGTGAGCGTGATACCGTAGAAGTAGTTGACGATCCCTCCGCCGTAATAGGTCGCATTGTTATCGGAGATCGTGACGCCGATAAGCGTCTCAGTTCCCGAGGCGTTAATGCCGCCGCCGCTGCCAGAGGAATTGCCGGAGATAGTACCGTTGGTCACCGTTACCGTGCCACCATCAGTGCTGAAACCGCCGCCGTAAGAAGCAGCGTTGTTCGCCGATAGGGTGAGGTTGGTCGCGGTTACCTGGCCGATACCGCCGTAGTATGAGCTGTTGTAGAACCCGCCTGCGCTGTAGCCAGCGTAGTTCTTGCTTAAGTCGACCGTTGTGAGAGTAAGCGTGCCATAGTTCGCAATGCCCCCACCGAAGTCTTCCGCGGAGTTGCTTGAGAGGAAGGCATCCGTCACTGTCAACGTGCCGTTGTTGAGAATCCCGCCGCCGTTGCCGTTCGTGTAACCGTCCGTGATGGTCAACCCCTGAAGCGTGGCGGTCGTATTCGCTGCCACCGTGAACACGGAGAAGTTCGAGCCCTTGCCGCCGCCGGCAATCGTGACGCCAGCGGGCGGGCCGTCGATGCTGATCGATGTGCCAGTGGTGGAATTGGTGAGGTTCAGGCCCGCAGTTAAGTTGATGGTCTGCGGCGTGGCAAACACCTGGCCTGGCGCATCGGCGAAGGTGATGGTGATGTTTCCGGATAATTCGTCGGCTAAATTCACGGCCGCGGGCAGCGACAGCAGGCCGGCGCTGTCAACGGCGGACCCGGCGGCAGTGGTGACGACCAGGTTGAAAGTCCCGCCGCTCTGAAAAGCGCCAATGTCCGGACCGGGAGAGCCGCTCGGCGCCGGCCGGCTGACGCCGCGCTGGTCCGTGGGGAAGTAAATGCCCGCTTGCACAGCATGTCCTGCCGGAGTAGTGCCATTGTAGCCGCGAACCACGGTTAGCGTATTGCTCGTGGGATTGACCGCGGTGACCAGCATCTGCTCGGCATCCACCTGGATGAGGTAGTTGCCAGAGGTGCTGGCGATAGCGGCGGCATCCGCGACCGAGATGGTGGTTGCGCCTTTATTGACCGCGGCAGCAAGGGTCGTGACCGCACCGGCCTTACCGATTGCTGGACCTCCCACTTCCGGCGCCATGGTCTCGGTCGGACCGCCGAAATCCATGAGTGCGGTCAGGTAAGAAGTTCCGCCAACTACATTATTAGCGTTGCCGCCGTAAGCGCCGGCGAGGTCGGGAGCCGTGGTCGCGTTGTCTCCGGCCACGATGGTGTTGTTGAGTACGAGCGTTCCCGAGATGTTGGCGATGCCCCCGCCGTTCGCGGCGGAATTGCCGGAGACGGTGGCGTTGCTCAGGGTCGCGCTGGCGGCAAGCTCGTTGGCGACGGCGCCGCCGTTGGCGACTGCGGAATTGCCGGTCAGTGTGGAGTTAATCACCGTTAACTCGCCATTGTTGAAGATGCCGCCGCCGTCTTTCTGGCTAGAGTTGTTGACCAGAGTGCTCGCGCTCACCGTGACCGCGGCGAAGTTGGCGATGCCGCCGCCCGATGTGGCGGAATTGCCGGCGAGCGTGCTCGTGCTCACGGTGAGCGTGTCGTAGTTGTCGATGCCGCCGCCGTTCAACGCGGCATTGTCGGAGAGCGTGCTGCCGTTCACGGTCAGCGTGCCGAGGTTGTTGAGGGCGCCGCCATCTCGTTGGGCATTGTTTTGCGAGAGCACGGCGCCTGTGACGGCGAGCGTGCCGCGGTTTTCGATGGCGCCGCCGTCCTCGCCGGCCGCGTTGCCGGATATGCTGCCGTTATTCACCGTGAGAGTGGCGGCGAATTCGTTGTCGATGCCGCCGCCATCGCTACTCGCGGAGTTGCCGACGAGGGTGTCGCTGTTGAGCCTCAGCGTGCCGTGGTTGTCAACACCGGCGCCGTAAGCGGCGGAGTTGCCAAAAATGTCGTCATTACTCAGCGTCAATGTGGCACCGGCTTCGTTGCCGATGCCGCCGCCAGCGGTCGCGTAACCGTCAGTGACGGCCAGGCCCTCGAGCGTTGCCGTCGTGTTTGCGGCCACGGTGAAGACCGAGAAGTCCGAGCCCGGGCCGCCGCCGCCGATGGTCACGCCGGCTGCCGGCCCGTCGATGACAATCGCTGCCCCAGTGTTGGGGTTGTTCAGCTCTAACGTGCCGGTCAGGGCGATGCTCTGCAGAGTATTGAAGACGCCCCCCTCGGCCGCGGTGGCAAAGGTGATGGTGCCTCCGGTGGCGGACGCATTGGCGTCGGCGACCGCCTGGGCCAGGCTGCCGGGGCCGGTGGCGTTGGTGTTCGTGACGACTAATCCTGTGGTGCCAGCCTCCAGGGTCACCGCCGTCGTTGAGTAGGCCGCCATGAGAGGGGAAGGCAGGCTCAGGGAAGCGAAAGTGCCTGACAAGGAACCGGCAGTTAGCACTGCAAAATCTTGCCCGGCGGCCGGGGTGAAGCCGCTGAGCAGGTTGACATTGAGGGCGCCGGCGAGGTTAGCCGACCCGGAAATGTTAAGCTGGTCGAACTGCGAACTTGACGCGCCGCCGATGTCCAGGTCCAGGGTACCGCCCGAGTCTTGCGTGTAAGCGCCGTTGACGGCAAGCACACCGGCCGCGCCGGCTCCGCCAGGCTCAACGGCGCCGCCGCTGTTCGTGACGTTGCCGGTCACCGTGCCCGTGCCGGCGAGCGTGCCGCCCTGAAGGCCCAGGGTGTTTACCGTAAGGGCTCCTCCCTCGAGATCCGTCGTGCCGGCGGTTTGCGTGTAGGGTCCGATCGCGCTCACCGCGCTGTCGGATTCCACGACGACGGTCCCCTGGTTGTCGAGGGAGGTGTCGGGCGCGACGATCAGCTCCGCGCCGCCGGTAGCCTCCAGGGTGCCGGTGTTGGTGATCAGTGACGGCTCCATATTGAGCGCGTTCCCCGCGCCGGTCGCCTCCACAACGCCCTGGTCGATCACCGTGCCAGCGTCGTTTATCCCGAAGTAGTTGCCCACGCCGACGCTGGAAACCGTCTGCCCGGCGGCGATGGTGACGGTCGACCCGGCCGACGGGTACGCGTACGCGTCAAAGCTACCGACCTGCGGATCGAGCAGCAGCTGTCCCGTGCCCGCCAGGATGACGTCGCCGCTGAAGATGAGATTGGCATCCTCCCCATCGTTTGTCGGGCTCAACTCGATCGTGCCGTCGTTGGTGATTGAGCCCGTCATGGTGATGGTGTCGCCGAAGTCGCTGTTGCTTCGATAATGGACATCCGAGCCCGCGGGGACGGTCACACTGGTGAGCGTGCCGTCACCCAGAAGGATCGAGCCGTCGACGAAGTTGAGTGTGCCGCCTTGGACGATCCCATCGTTGACAAAAGTGCTGCCGCCGATCGTGCAGCCGTTGAGCGTCAGGATGCCGAGGTTTTCGATGCCGTCCTCGCCGGCATTCGGGATGGTCAAGCCGTTGAAGACGGCAGTTACTCCCGAATCGACTTGAAAGACGGCGTCGCCGTTATTGCTGATCGTAATGCCGCCGGCCAGCGCGCTGGCGTCGACGGTAATGGACGCGCTCCCCGTGGCCGGCACTCCGCTCAGGTCCAGCTGCCCCTGGGAAAGCGTGAGAGTCGTACCGGCCAGGCTGCCGGCAAAGTTGATGGTATCGGAGGTCCCCAGAATGGCGTCCACGTTGGCGGCCGCGATGGCGGACCGCAACGAGATCTGATTATTGACGTCCATGGGATTATCAGTGCCGGGGTTCAGCGGGGCGGCATCCAGGGAATCGGTCACGACGAAAGTGGACGGCAGGAAACGGTCTTCCAGGGTTTCGATTTGTAGCCGAGGGCGCACGCGCGTCGAACTGCGCCGCTGGCGTATGCGGGAGATTCTGATATCTGGAGTCAATTCAGGGCGTACATTGCCTGTGCGAAGGGCATGGAACATGGCCGTGGCTCCTCTCGGAAACGGACTATCTGGAGGAAAAGGCGTGCGAGAGGAGCAAACGAAGCGCGCGCTCAGATTCTTTCGCACACGGCAGTGTTCAAGCGTGCAGATTAGCTTGGAAGTACGTGGCCGCATAACCGGCAAACGGAGCGGCAAACTTCTGCAATGAGGCTTGTTCTTCAGCCTGTTCCATCGATCGAGTAATCGATCGTTTTTCTTCGGAAGGGAGTTCGTTATTTGCCCCGGCTCAGGCAGCACTTCTTGTACTTCTTGCCACTCCCGCAGGGGCACGGATCGTTCCGCCCCACTTGCTTCTCGGTATGGAGGAATGGCGCAGGCTTCCGATCCAGAAAATCACGCCGCTCGTTTGGCGCAGCAAGTTTCGATGGCAATGAGGGCGTCGCTGGAGCCTGGAAAAAACGCTCCGTCTCCTTCATCTTGCGTTCCTGCTCGGCCAACCTCTCCTCGGCCTCTCTTTTCCAAATCGCATATTCCGGGAAGGTTGTGCCCAGGATCGTGCTCACCGCAACCAGCCTGCGCATCAGGTCGCTGTGCATGGAATCGTAGGTCCCTCGCTGCACCATCTCCCGGACAGGTTCAATGCCTTCGTCCGCAAACTGGCTCAGAAGAGCGTCGGCCAGCCCGGTCCTGATGTCCAGGTCGTCGTCCTGGGGAAGCAGTTCCAGGCACTTCCGTACCGTCGCGTCGCAGTGAATCCTCTCCAGAGCGCTAGTAGCGTAGAGCCGATAATCCCACGTAGCTTCGAGCCAGCCTTCGGTCACGGCATAGGCAGCGGCAGCGGTCCGGATCATGCCCAGTGCCTCGACGCATGCCTCTGACAGCACATCTCCGTCCTCGTGCAGCTTCTTCACAACCAGCCCAATGGCAGGTTCCAGCCGCATTTCCCCGGCCAACTCGACCAGAAAGATTTCCAGCCAGGTCATCGGGTCCGTCTCGAAATCCACGATTTCCTTGGCAAGAAGTTCGAGGATGCGCTCGACGTATTTCTCGCCCTGACGGGCCAGCGCCTTCACGACCCGGCTGGCGTGGTCGAAGTCCACGTCTGAGGGAAAGTGTTTGCCGACGCCCTCGGCGCAGATGCGCTCCAGTTCCTGCCAGCACTGGTCGGCGTCCCAGTTGGCCAGTTGCAGCCAATCCCGGAACTCGGGGACCAATTCCTTGAGGAAACCCGGTGCCCGGAGTATCTCGTCAGCACGGGGAAGCAGCAGTTGTGGGTCGGCGCTGCACAGGAGCCGGGAGAGGGAGGGGAAGTAGCCGTCGTAGTCCTCAGCGTTGTCTTCCTCCCGATGCAGTTCCCGGATGGCCCATTCGACTGTCGCCTCGGTCTGCGCCAGCTGAGCCAAGACGTAGAGGTCCCGAAATGCCTTGCCGCGGCCATACGTCTCGATGGCCTTGATCACCAGGGGCATGACCTCAGCATCCCGGCTGTAGGAGTCGGCAAAGTACAGCAGGGCCTCCTGGCGGACCATTTTCTCCGGATGGACAATGGCTTCCTTGATCTTTGCTTCCGGCAACCGCATCGGGCCACTCCTTGAGTTATTCGAGTTCCTGCATCCACTGCTCCGAGATGAATGCACGACCCAGCGTGGTGACTCCATATCCAGCCGCAATGGACCGGCACCCAGACGATGCCCTTGAGCGATTACTTTATATTCGTGAGTTACGCTATCTGAGATCGGTGCACGACAACCGTCCCGGCGATTCTGTCGCCGATGCGCTGTCTCCTTGGCGACAGCAAGATAGCAATCCCTGCCGGAATTCCGCCGAAGAGCACGGGATTCGTTTCCACGACGCGAAGGAGCGATCGGATCGACATCTGCGATCGAGTGCATTTCCCACCCGACACCGTGCGCACACGCAGACCAGAACTCCATTTGCCGAAGGTATTGCCCAAGAGCACTTCGGACAGAAAATAATACCCAAAGTAACAGAAGGCAGCTGCCACATACGCTGCAACGCTGTCAAACGCCGCCAACTTCAAAGCGACCACGAACGCTATAACGACCGCCAGCAGGTTGTCGACAATCGCTGCGAAGAAACGGTCCAGGCTCGAACAGCCGATTAATTCGCTTTCCTTTATATCCACGGAGATGACCTCAAAGCCTCGCAGTTCGTCCCATAATCCCAACGGTCGACAGCGAAGCATTGCCGACGACGATTCCCTGCTCTCGGTGTCGGCTCCCCTCCTGGAAACTCGGAGACTACCGGTCAGCCGAAGTGGCGAGGTTGGAACACCTGCGCCAAACCTGAACGCGCGCCGAGCGCAAATCTCGATTATGAGGTGTAGACTAACCGCCCTATCGGCCGAGTCAAGCAGGCCGGGGCATCCGTCTCTGGGGGCCGGTGTTTCGGCGAAACGGACGGCAGTGGCTCAAGCTGCCAGCTTGAGCTACGAGAAAATGGATCCCGCCAGTGTGGCGAGCGCCAAGCGCGGTTCGCGGCGTTTGGCAATGCCGAACACTTCTAGGGAACGGCAGCAGTCCGTTTGGCTGCGCGCTCCAGGGACTCCTTCGCTTCTTGCGTCTGCCGAGCGGCAGGCGCTCCGCGCGACAAGGTTTCCAGTACCTGTTTGGCCTCTCGACTGTGCACCTGCTCAAGTATTTCAAGTGCGCGTAGCATGCGTAGGCTGTCGGGGGAGGCGACTGCTTCGAGTTTGTCGAGCAATTCGCTGGCGCGGCGGCGGACCTCTGCCGTGCCTTCAGGCGCGGCTGCCTTGCGCAAGGCGGGTTCGGCTCTCTCTCCAAGTATCTCCAGTTCGCGCATGGCGGTCTGGCGGGTCGCAAAGCTGTCGCTGTTCAGATCGACGATCAGGGCCGCAATGCGCTGAGCATCCGGCGCGACGGCTGGTCGCAGCCGCTTTTGGAAGAAGGGCACTGCTTGGCTCGGTGCGCGGAGTAAGGTGCAAGTGGCATTGTAAGCCGGGGCTGGATCGGGGCTGGCCAGTTCCTTCCAGCAGTTTTCTAGTTGCACCGGAGTCAGCGGACCGGCTGGTGTATCCCTTGGCTGACCGTAAATGTTCCAGAGCAGGGCAGTCGCGTCGCTGCTTCCAGAGGCCAGCGTCTTGCCATCCGAGGCGAAAGCAACCGCGTGCACTTTCCCTCGATGGCCCGCAAGTGTGCGCCGCTCGCGGCCCGTGGCGATTTCCCATAGGTGCACGACTCCATCGCTGCCGCCGATGGCAACCATGCGATTGTCCGGCGAGAATGCCACGCTCGGGACCTCCCCTGGAGGCTGACCTGGAAGTTCCCGCACCACTTTTCCCGAAGCGACCTGCCAGAGCCTGACCACCCTGTCCCCGCCCGCCATCGCCACTACTTTGCCGTCGGGGGAGAAGACGAGCCTGCTGCCCCAGCCGAAATGAGCCGACTCCAAGCGCCGGATGGTCTGGTCCGAAGCCAGGTCGTGGAGGCGAATGATGGAATCGTCGCCGCAGGAGGCAAGGACTTTCCCGTCCGGCGAGAAAGCCAGGCACCAAACGTGCTTAAGCTGATGCTCCAATTTGCGAATCTCTTTGCCGGTAGAGATCTCCCAAACGCGGATCGAGTTATCGTCCAATCCCCCGCCACTCGCGAGCAATTTCCCAGTCGGAGAGAGCGCGATTGCATCCGCAGTATTGGACCAGTTTTTGATGGGTAATTCGAACTGGCGCACCTCCTTGCCGGTTGTGGTGTCCGAAAGGCGCAATCCCGCGCCGTCGGTCGCAACGAGTAGTTTCAGATCTGGTGTAACGGCTGCGAGTCGCGTCCACTGGAGCTGGCCCTGAAGACTGCGCAACGGCTTCACGGTTGCCAGATCCCACTCCACCAGCGGCTGCGCTTTATCATCGCTCGCCACCAGCAGCGTGTTGTTGCCCGCTCCGAATTTCACCCACTGGACCGCGGATTCCGGCCCTTCGCCTGGTCGGATCTCCTGACCAGAACGGACGTCCCTTTGTCCGACGCGATTATCCACGCCATAGGCCATGGTCTTCCCATCGGGCGAGAAGGTGATACCGTGTACGCCGCCGTAGTGCCAGCTGGTATAAGTCGTCGAATTCTGGCCGGGAAGCTGCCACAGCAACTTTCCCGTCGCCAGGTCCCAGATTGAACCGCTGTGACTCGCCCCGCCGCAAGCGAGGGTCTTACCGTCCAGCGCGAAGGCGAGGGTCCAGGTGCTGTCGTCCCATTGGATAGGCGTGCCCTTTGGTGTTGCGAGAAGATAACGAAGAACGTTGCCCGAGGCGACGTCGAACAGGCAAACCTTGCGACCTCGGTTCGATGTGGCCATCACTTTGCCATCCGGGGAAAAGGCGACGGGGTGAATCTGCATCGATTGGACTGGCTCGGCTTCCGATACTGGGTCAATGAGTTCACGTATAAGTTTGCCGGTCGCTGTTTCCCAGAGCCGAATTGCCCGATCCGGACCCGAGGACGCCACAGTCTGCCCGTCGGGCGAAATGGAAATGGAGCAAACGGGCGATTGATGGCCTTCAAGTTTGCGATTTTCTTTACCGGTAACCGGGTCCCAAAAGACGACTTGCTTATTTTGGCCTCCAGAAACCAGGATCTTGCCGTTGGGCGTGAATGCCAGAGACCAGATGACCTGCTGCGTGGTATAAAACTGCCGGATAAGCTTCCCTGTGGTAACCTCCCACAAGCGGATGGTATCGTCCGCGGCTCCCGCAGCGAGAATTTGGCCATCCGGCGAGAAAGCGACGCTAATCACATCTGAAATGGGGCCGCGCAACTCGCGGATCGGCCGGCCGGTTGCCGCCTCGAAGAGACACACGGTGTGGCTGCTGTCGCAGGTGGCGAGGACCTTGCCGTCCGGCGAATAGGCGCAGTCGTTGATAAGGCCGGTTGTGCGAAAACGAATGGTGCCAAGGCGGGCGCGCGCCCAAAGCGGTAATGGGTCGCCATAGCGATCGATGCCTGCCGTCCCCGGCTGTCGACCTGCCGGCTCGCCCTTGGCCGCCGGCGGTTCGGGGGTCGCTGAATTTGGCGCTGGCGCCTGTCCCACCAACGGACCAAGCCCCGCGCTCACCAGTGCCATGAGCAAGATCAGCGCAGCGCCGGCCTGCAATTTGGAGAGCGCGACAGCACGGAGCGCATGATGCGCGAGACCAATGGCCCGAACGGAGACGTTGCCGTCCGGCACTGCCGATCCGGTCGCAAAGGGCACGGCCGCTCGCACGGTCCTCGTTACCAGCAGTGGCGACGCCGCTGAAGGGAACATACTTGGAGCGTGCAAGTCCACCAAGGGTACTGCGGGCGCCACCAAACCGCGTCGCGCCAGGCGGGTGCGCAAAAGTCTCCGGCCGCGCTCCAGCCGCCGCTTGAACGTACCCAGGGACCAACCAAGCTGCGTGATCGCTTCATCCCTGGTTTGGCCGCCCATGCCGCACAAGAGGACGGGCGCGCGATACTTCTCCGGCAGCCTGCCCACCTCTTCTTCGAGCACCGCGCAAAACTCCTTCGCGGCAAGTTCGTCCAGAAGATTGGTCTGAGCGGATGGCAGTGGAGGGATCAAAACCCGACGGCGTCTCTCACGGCTCTTCATCCGGACAGCGATGCGCTGGGCGACCCCGTAGAGCCATGCGCTAAGCGAGTCGTGCTTGCGGATGGCAGCCGCCCGGCGGGCGAGCACGAGAAAAGTCGCCTGAAAGGCATCTTCCGCATCTTGAAGGTGACCGAGAACGCGCCAGCAGACGCGTAAAACGAGCGCACCATGTCGCTGAATCAGCGCCTCAAGGGCTCTCTCATCATGCTGAGAAACGAATTGCTCCAGGAGTTGCCGATCAGAGAGCTGGTTGACCGCCTGCCCTTCGACCAGTTTGCGAATATGGCGCAGGACGGTGCTTGGTTGAGAATGAGCCATCGTGTCGGCCTCGTTGGCGCTGTTGTGTCGTCTCCTATGGTACGTAGTGCACAGCGCCAGAGGAATGGCCCAATTTTATTGAGGTAAATTCGCATACAGCAGGGAATCAATTGGTCAAAGGCGATTTGGACAAAGTTGGCGACTTCCTTCCAGAATTTGTGAGTAGGGTCAGAATTCCAGAACTGTTGCCGGAAGAAGAAACAATGAACGCCTGGAGATGAATTGGGATTGGCCCGGAGCAGTTCCGCGATCTTCCGCCTGATCCGCGCTTGATGCTCAGCGAACTCTGAACGTGGCACGCGGCGCCAGCTGCAAACCTGGTCGTGCACCTCACTCTCGCCTCTCCGGTCTCCCGGCCTCCCTTGATTGACATTCTCCCGAGCAACCGTGATAATCGATGACCTAAGGAGGGGATCAGATGCCCGACGAACCCATCTCCGGCCTGGATATTTCACATCAAGTCTACCTGCAGACTCACGAGTTGCCGCGGCCACTGCTGGAGGTCTATGGCGAACTTTGCAACATGGACATCCTTCATCTGGCTTATGCGGATGTCCGGAGAAACTTCCGGGACCGAGGGATCGACCCACTCACCCTGGAGGCTTTGGAAGCTGAAGGTCTTGCGAGTTATCTTGAACAACTCCTCCAAGACCTCGAAGCGCACACCTATCAGCCGATAGCCCCTTCCCATCCTGAGGCGATCAAGGATCCGTTGGAGCCCGAGAGCAGGAATGCCGTCCGCGACCAGGTGGTACTTGCTGCACTTTACCTCGTCTTCGAGCGCGCATGGGCAGCCACCGCGCCGCAAAGATCCCAATCTGACGAGGCAATCAAGTGGATTGCCGCCGCCATCGAAAAAGGGTTGACACGCATTTATGCAGAGAACATTGAAGCATGCATTGGGGTTGTGGACTGTGACCGGTTTTTGGCCAAGATAACTCAGCGAATCGCTGATGTTGAGGCAGTTGGCTTGCTCCAGAAAATCCTATCGACGCGACCACCCAGCTCCCAGCGCAAACTTGTCGCACCCTTTCTCGCCAGCATCGTTTTTGACGGCATTGAGCGCATGTTACGGCAAGCGAAAGCAATTGGTCGGCAGGAAGGTTTTTCCCATCTCGAATATGCACGGTTTGAGCATGACCTGATAGTTCTGTCCGATCCTGACCCTCGTTACGAATGGATATTGCCGGCCGTCCAGAAACGCCTTCGCGAGGAATTGTCCGAGTTTCAATTCGAGACAAATCCCACCCAGACGCAATGGGTGAACATGGCGCGTGGGGGGAAGTTACGACTCTTGGGTTATGAGTTGCGCGCAGCCTCGGACAGTAGCGGCAAGTTTCACGTTCGTTACAAGCCCTTGAAGAAACCTAAGCAACGTCAGTCTGAACCTACCCCTTCAACGCCGACCAAAAAAGAGCCTTCCCGCCGCCGGAAGCTCGCCGGCATATCCTGGCGCTGGCCGGCCTACGCCCTCGTAGCGGGCGCATTGGCAGTTACAATCCTGACAGTAATTCTCTGGAATCGGCCAGTCGAGCTGACTGAACACGGCTTTATAAAGCGCATTTGTCCACGTGATCTGGCGACGCAGAAGACGCATTACATCGTCTTTGTCCCCAAGAGCTACGAGTACGATGGCACTGAAAGGTATCCCCTGATCCTCTACCTCCACGATGCCCGCGAGCGGGGGCACGATGGTTACCGGCATGTCCAAACTGGTATGGGGCCAGCTGTGACTGGGAGGCAATACACCTTTCCCTTCATCACGCTGTTTCCTCAATCTGAAAAGGGAGAGTGGCAGCCCGCTTCGGACGATCTCAATCAGGCGCTGGATGCGCTTGCCGACGTAAAGAAGTCTTTTAGGGTCGATACCAAACGGCTCTATCTGACGGGTGTTGGGTCAGGCGGTCTGGGAACCTGGCATTTGGCCGCGGGGCATCCCGAACTTTGGGCCGCGATTGTGCCGATTTCCGCCCAGGGATATCCCGAAAAGGCCGCACTCATCAAAAATATCCCCTGCTGGTGTTTTCAGGCTCAGGGCGAGTACTATGTTGACCGCATTGAGCGGGCGCGGGAAATGATCCACGCCCTGAAAGACGCAGGCGGAAGTCCTCGGTATACTGAAATGCCGGGTGCCGGGCCTTATCAAAATATCGTTTTTGATCGCGCTTACGAATCACAAAAAACATTCGACTGGCTGTTGGAGCATCGACTGCCCTAGTTCCCGAACCGACGCAGTTGCGTGCTGCAGGGCATTGGCGATGCTTCTTCGAAAGGTTAGCGAGTCAGGAGGTGTGGTCATGATTCGGAAAATGAGTTCTTGTACTGCTAGGAGCGTGTTGGAAAAGGGGTCCGACCCCTTCGAATCCGCAAAGCCTCGTGGCTCTGGCCTGGACGGACTGCCCCGATTGTCGAGGGGTCTGACCCCTTTTTCAACACGCTCCAAGAGGCGCGCGGCGTTCTCCCTGATGGAGCTTTTAGTAGTCATTGCGATTATCGCTATCTTGATTGGCATCCTGATCCCCGCGGTCCAAAAGGTTCGCGAAATGGCGAACCGGGCGTCCTGCCTGAACAATCTGAAGCAGATTGGCCTGGCACTACAAAACTATGCCGGGACCGCCACGACCTTTCCTCCTGGAGGGGTTACCCCTAATGTTTGCTGCGAGACCCAGGACTCCAAAAGCAACGCGAACTGGGCCATGCTAATCCTGCCTTACATCGAACAGCAGCAAGTCTACGACAGGTACGACCCCACCAAATTCTGCGAGGATCAGTCGGACGCTTTCCGAACGGCCTACGTGAAGACGTACGCTTGTCCATCAGACATTAATACGACGCAGCCTCAAAAACCATTCAACGGACCGGGGAATGACAAGTTGTTCATGCCCTCGTCCTATCGAGGGATGTCGGGAAGAGGCAGCAACGACGGCGATCGCTTTTTCACGCAACCGGAGGAAGCCTACATCATGGAGCAAGCAGGCCTCCGCCAGTACATTGGCGTGCTGCACACTTTTTATAGCTGCGACGGCACCAACATGAAGGAGCTTGGGAACGAAAGCTTCGCAACCATAACGGACGGAGCTTCCAACACTCTGATGGTCGGGGAGTACACGACCACGACCTTGGTTGGCCGGCGGGCTTACTGGGCTTACACGTACGACCAGTATCCGCTCTCCGGAGCGGTCCCCTACTACCAGACCATCGGCAACAGCTTCGACGCTTGCGTAAATGATCCCGACCGGACTTTCGACAAGGACGCCTGCAAGCACGGCTGGGGCAGCATGCACCCAGGCGGTAGCTGTCGAATCTGTGCGCAGGGTAGAACCGTCTGAGATTACCTCAGCTTGACATTCGTGCCCAAGAAAAGCGAATGGGAGACGTGTGACGGCGGGCCGTCAGCCGCCTGGATGGGGAAGAAGCTGATCCAAGACCGA
>DATGZX010000323.1:0-4417 GCA_035296965.1 Gemmataceae bacterium | reverse complement strand
GATTGAGTGGGCGCTCAAGGAGATCTTGCCGGGCTAGCCTTCTCGGGCAAGCTAGCCCCGGCGCTTCGTTGAAAACCGTCCAACCGAACCTCACTCAGACTCACTGGCTTCGATTTCTCCGAGTCGTGCTTCGTGTCCTTAGCGCACCGCCGGTGCGACTTCTGCGCGGGCGTGACTTGTCCGTCACGCGACTCGGTTTGATAGAATCGAACGGGAAACGCCCCAAGAATTTGACCGGTCTGATAGCGACTCAAGCGACCTCCGACAGGTCTGCGCTGTGGTAGTTCGCGATAAGAAATGCCAGAGCGCGGAGGTCACATCCTAGTAAGTTGTTGTAAGCACACCGTGGCGGTGTAGCTCAGGTGGTTAGAGCGACGGTCTCATAATCCGTAGGTCGTTGGTTCGAGTCCAACCGCCGCCACCAGATTCAACGACAGCAAACAAAGGCGTTTACTGGATTACAGCAGGGTTGACGTCTGCCGCTTCTGTTGCCACTTGCGAAATTTTCGCTCTGTTCTGTTTACTGTATTATCGTGGCTTCCCCCTAATTGATGACCAGATCCAGCGTGGCCGAATTCCCGCTGATATGACAGCCCGAACCCTGAGACCCCGTACATGGTCGTCGAAACCCGTGGCTGCCAGTTTGTATTGTGATCCCGCGGCAGAAGCCGGCGCTGAGAAGAAATAGAACAGGGCCGAGCCAACCGGCCCTACCTTTGTGCGTACACCATTCCGGAAGCATGATAGGGGGGATCGGAGACAAGGCGAATATATGCAATTAGTGCCTCGATCTCCGTCTTGCGGAGAGTGTAGCCGTACGGCGGCATCAGTGCGGACTTGTTGAGCGCGGGTCCGCCGTGGCTGATGATGGCTGTCAGTTCGGCATCGCTCATTTTGTTGAGTGTGTCGCCCTCGGTAAATGGGTGCGGCTTGGTCTCCAGATTGTCGTAATTGGAAACGCGCTCTGGCGTGGATTCCGGATCGTGGCAGCGAGCGCAATACTTGTTGTCGAGCTGGAATCCCACCTGCTCCTGATATCCCAAGGCAATTTCTTCCATCTTCAATTCGACTGGCTTCTGAGCTTTCGTGGATGTGTGCGCGACAAGTTGATATCGGCCCGCCATGTCGCCGAGAGCGACGTTCGTGCTGAGCTGTCCGCTGGAGTCGGTCAGGCCGCTCGGAGGGTCAAAGCCGACGCCTGCGGGGCCGCTGAACTCGACCAATGCTCCGGTGACAGCCGTCCCTTGTTCGTCGTTGACCTGCACGACCAGGGGCTGAGCAAGGACCATGCCGGTTGCGCCGATCTGCTTGCCTCCACTCGACTCTACCAGGGCGGCGCCGAACCCTGTGGGCTTTAGAGCAGAGGCTGTCCCCGGCTTGCGGGTGCATCCTGCGGTTACGAGAGCGAGGGAGACCACGAAGAGTGTCCGCAAATATCTCTTCATTTCTTCGCCTCCTGCTTGCTGGAGCCCTTTTGCGTCATCAGGAATGCGGTCAGGGCGCGGGCATCCTCGTCGTTCATGTTGCGGTTTGGTTCGATGGTGCCGGGCCGCATGGTCTGCGGTTCCTTCAGCCAGTGGTAAATCCAGGCAGCATTCAGGCGCGAGCCTACTTGCGTTAGCGTTGGTCCGATGTAGCCTTTGTCGACCTTGGTATCGATGATGTGGCAGCCCTGGCAGGCATATTTGGAATAGAAAAGCTGTTTCCCCTGCTCCACCTGAGCGGGCGGATAGCCGCTCAACGGCATCGAGTCGCGATCGAATGCCGGAGCCTGATAAACGGTCATGATGTAGTCCGTCAGTTCCTTCGCGTCGTCATCGGAAAGATTGAACCTCGGCATGCGGCGGATCAGCGCCGGGCGCAGTGTGCCTGGGTTCTTCAGGAATGCCTGCAGCCACTGGCGCTGCACCGAACTGCCTTCCCAGGTCAGGTCGGGAGCCATGTCGCCGCCGCGACCGTTGATGGCGTGGCAGGTGAAGCAGGCCATGTCCGCCATGAGTTGTCCAGCCTTGCCCGCGGGTTCGTAATTCGAAGGCGGTTTCGCCGGAACGGTCAGGGCCAGCGGCAAATCGTGTGCCCGGTCGGTTAGCGCGAGCAGTGCGGTGGTCAACGCATCGATTTGTGCGGGTGCGAGGTTGAACTGGGGCATCTTCAGCGCCGCTCCAAACGAACGCGGTTGACGGATCTTGGCCGCAATGTAATCGGGTATAGCGTGCGTCATTCCGGGCAGGAAAATAATTTGGGTCAGCGGCTTGCTCCCGATGCGGGTCAATTCCGGAGCGAAGTTATCGGGTTTCTTGATGCCGCTGACCTCGTGGCATGAGGCGCAGCCGTATTCGGTGACCAGAAGCTTGCCGTGTGCAATCTGCTCCGGCGTGGCGGCGTCGAGGTGCACATTGGCCAGCAGATCGGAATCCGTCTTGTTTCCTAGAAAGGCAGTCAGCAGTGAAAGTTGCGGATCAGTGAAACGGTAGTGCGGCATGGCCGTTCCGGAATCGTAGACACGCGGATTGCGCAACCATGCCCGCAACCATTCCGGCTTCACCTTGTTGCCGATCCGGGTCAGTTCCGGACCGACATCGCCGCCCACCACATTCCCGGCAGCATTCTGCACGGCATGGCAGGAGGCGCAGAATGACTCGCCGTACAGGCTGGCTCCCGCCGCCGGATCCGGCGCCTTCTGGTCTTTACTGGCTGGGCTGGCCGGTGCTGTGTCTCCAGCGATGGGCGTGCTGCTGGCGATCAGGAATGCCGAAATATCGCGCGCATCCGGATCGCTCAGCTTGAAATTCGGCATCGTCGCGGTTACGGCATAGGCCTGAGGATCCTTCAACCACGCATAAATCCATTCCCGTGTGGTCTTGTCGGCGATGTGCTCAAGCGAAGGCGGATCGTCGGTCGGCTTGATCGCGCTGCCGTCAGGCAGTTTGATGGTGTGGCAATGCACGCAGCCATAACGGCCCAGCAAATTGCGTCCTAGGTTCAGTTGCGGCGTGCCGGTCAGAGGAGAGCGATGGCATTGCCCGCAGGAAGATTGTACGTACCGTGCCGGCAAAGTCGGCTGCTCCCAAGCCTCCGTGCTGCTGTGAGCTTGCTCGACGGTGGTCGCGGGGCCTTGCCCGCGGTGACACATCACGCAGCCGAACTGGTCGAGCGTGTGCGGGATTACCGGATGCCGGCGGAAGGGCTGGGGAAGGTTGGCATCGGCCAGGCTCGCTTCTTTCAATCCGGCGTGACAGGTGGTGCAGCGGTCTACGACTCCAAGCCCGGGAAGCCAGATCTGCTGGATTCCGTCGTGGAAATGGCGCTGCAGGGTTACCGCTTCTCCCCGGCTCCGAACCAGCGCCAAGTACTGTTTCTGGTAGTGACGCCATTCACTGAAGTAATTTTTGGCCGGCGCAATGGCGAGCGAAATCAGCAACAGCAGACTGACCGAACCAAAAGCGCTCACGGGATGGCCGAACAATGTCTGCCACAGGGAAGATAGCGTGTTCTTCAATTAGCTCCTCCAAGGCAACACCCAGGACCAACCCGGGCCGCGGAAGAAAGTGCCAACCGCCGTGAGTACGGCCAGTTCGAACAGAAACCACGTCATGATCCAGTATGAAAGGGGCTTGGCGGCCAGATAACTCCGGAAGGCCGAAGCCGACTGCGGAGAACTTTGCGCCGCCAGCACCATGAACCCGGCGACGATCAGGGTCGGCACCAACGCCACGTACACATCAAAGAACAACAAGAACAAACAAAGCGCAGCCGCAGCCAGATAGAAAATAAGCAGACGACGCTTGCGATCCTTCAGGAACAAACCCTCCGCCTCGACGTTAATGTTGAAATACGGGATCACAATCAGCGCGATCACGACCAGAGTCGGAACCAGCACACCCGCGACCACCGGAGGAAAGTAGTGCAGCATTTCCTGCAAGCCGAGGAAGTACCACGGCGCCTTGGCAGGGTTGGGGGTATGGGAGGGATCGGCAATGCCCTCCAGGGGTGCGTTGAAGAGAAGAGACACGCCCACCAACGCGATCGTCAGCACCTCGATGGCGACGATGGCGCGGAAGAGGACCTCCGGATATGTCTGCACCTGATCTTCGTCCCTAACCTTGACCTGCGCCGAGGTGCGCCGGGTGACGAAGACAACACGCGTCGGCGACTTGCGGGCATTTGAGCCCATGCCGGCGATGAAATCTTTCGGATTGGTCGTCTTATCGCTGATCGTCTTATCGCTAATGGGATCGGTCATTGGCTATTGCGCCCCCTTTGCGGCGGCGGGAACTGGTTCAGCCGCGACCCTTTGGGGCTCGCTTTGGTGGGCGTAGAGGCCGCCATCTTTGCGAATGCGCCAGAAGTGCACTGCGACAAAAAGGATCGCCACCAGGGGCAGAATCATGCAGTGCAGCACGTAAAAGCGCAGCAG
>DATGZX010000322.1:0-5922 GCA_035296965.1 Gemmataceae bacterium | reverse complement strand
GCACCAACTCATAAAACCCTTCTGGCATACATGCGTCCGCCATGACAGTTCTCCTTGCAATAGAGATCTGTTCATGACGAGGCGCAAATGCCGTGCCAAATCCGTCGTGCGCTCAAAAGTCAGTTGTTTGGCAGCCTCTTAGCCTTTATTGACTGTTCCCAGAACCCGCCTTCGAAAAATTCTCATGGTTTGTAGGTAATCCACAAAGGCGACGCCCAAGCTAGATGGCCATTTTACAAGTCCCTGAGCAGTTGTCAGTCGGGTGACGTTGGTAGGGGCGAAGGGGGTAGAGGAAGCGGTCGAAACGCTGGGGACGGGAGCTGAACCAAGCTCGACCGAATCGTTGCTGGCGCCGTGTTTGGCTGAAGGGCGTGGCGCGAACCAAAGGTTGCCCGGTGTAGGTCCAGCGATAGGGGTGAGCGCGGTGCGCGTTGTGGTCGTCCAAGTACGCGGTCAAGCGTGCGACGAATTCCTGGGCCGATGCGAAGTCGCCGCGCTTCAGGAAGCGGCGAGCCAAGGTGCCGAACCACAGTTCGACCTGGTTGAGCCACGAGCCGTGCTTGGGCGTGAAGTGGAAGACGTGCTTGTGATCGGGATCGGTCAGGAAGGCGCGTCGTTGCTTGCCGGTGCGCAGGTCTTTCTTGTGGAAAGGCAGGCCGTTGAGTTTCGCCAGCAGTTCGCAGACATCCAGGCTCCAATGGGTGTTCAGGTTGTCGAGGATCCAATGGCAGCGTTGCTGGTCGGGGAACTGCGACGCGACATGGGCCAGATGGGCAGCGAAATCGACGCTGGTGCGTGTCACGCCCAAGTCCCACACGACCTTGCCGGTGGGGACGACGAACGAGGCGATCAGGCAACGGGCGCCGTGGCGGATGTATTCGTGTTCGCGTCTTTCGGGTTTGCCCGGTTCGACCAAGATCGTGGGATGTTTTCGCTGGAGGATTTGCATGCCGGTTTTTTCGTCGGTGCAAACGACCAACTCGCCATGCTGATACAAGACGGGAGCCTGGACATACAACTTGCAGATGTCTTGGGCCTTGGCGTCGAAGTCGGAATCGTGGCTGTTGAGCCAGTAGACGCTGCGGTGGGGTTTGATGTCGCCGGTATTCAAGATACGCCAAATGGTGGAGCGCGTCATCGCTTCGTCGGCGTGGCGGTTGACCAACTCGGCGGCGAGGTCGTCGAGGCTCCATTGACTGGCGACGCAATCATGCTCGCTCGTTTTGCTGGTGGCCAGCGTGACGACTTCGAGCTGTTCGTCGGGGGGAAAAGCTCCGTGGCCGACCGGAGCGAGGAGCATCTTGCAGACCAGCGAGACCGTGCTGGAGAAAGCGTGTGTGCCACAGAGCGACGGTGTTGCGAGCGCAACCGAACTCGTTGGCAACTTGAAGATTGGACGGCTGATCTTTGGCTGCGAGCCGAAAGATGATCCGGCAGCGAAACACCAGAGCCTGCGGCGTGGAGTGGGCTCGGATAAGAGCCTGCAAGCGACTTTGCGTATCGAGGTCCAGTGCAATCGGCGGCGCAAATGGGTTTGGCATGACGGACATCCTTGCCACGTGACGGGGGCGAACTGCCAGCTTGACGTAAACGCCCCGTTTTACCAAGGGCAATTGCAGCTGCGCAGCGATTTGCGAAATGGTCATCTAGGTTGCCGTCCTGTTGCTCGAGGCACACATAGTAATAGCTTGTCTTGCCAGGTTTGGCCTCCATGTCCACGTATTTCAAGTTGACCTCGCGCTCCTTTGGCTCGGCAGAGTAAACGTACTTGTTGTCTCGTATGACGTGCAATTTGGCAATCGGGGCCGTGCCTTGGACATGAATGTCCAATTCCGGTCGTTTGGCAGTATCGAACTGATCGCCCATGATGTAGCGGCCCGAACGAACGTCGAGGAGGATGTTGTCGGTGGCACCATAGCTGTGCCGTTTCTTGAAGGCGTCGATGATCCCTTGACGCGAAACGTCTTGCGTGAGCAAGACTGCATAACTGATGTGCGTACTAATGTGGTCGCTGGAGGCTTCGAAGCCTAGTCGGTAGCCTTTCTCCAGCGCGTTCCAGACATACCCGGCAGGCTCATAACCGCCGACTTGAGTTGCAGCAGTCGGCGCGCGCGGAGCGCCTGCATGTTCGTAGTTGTGGCGATGACCTTGGTAGATCTCCACAATCGGCTCCACCTCGGGATCGTTGTCGCGCCAGTCCGTGCCCATATTGGTTGCGCTCGTGTGCGAAGCGCAAATGCCTCCGAAAAACTTCAGGTAGGCGTAGAGCTGCTTGGTGTCAGGCGTGCCTCCCTCCGGCGTACCCTTGAGGATGCCGCGCGGTAGCGGCCGGATGCCCCGATGCGGCATGATTACGTTGCGGTGGCCATTCGGGTAGACCACACTGCGCTCGTAGGTGTGAACGGCCACGAACTGCGGCGCGTTCTGGAAAAGATCAGTGATCTTTTGCATCTGCCACCACGGGTACTCATGGCCATAGCCGTTGTCATGATCCCCTATGCCGATCCAGTCCAGCGCCGCAGGGTCAAGAGCGTAACGCCAGGCGTCTTCCAGTGAACCGTCCTGGTCCTGGTGGGAGCTGTATTCTGTATGCCGATGGAACTCGCCGCGCAGCAGGCGCAGCTTGTTACCCTCGGCCTCGATCACGGTCCCGCGCATGCGGGCCACATCCTTCGCTTCGTCCGGGTGCACGACCGGCACGACGGCTTCCCTGGTTTCTGCGTCGGCCACTAGCTCGGGCACATGCGCCGGTCCGGTCGGCTGGAGCATGCATGCAAACAGGTCTGCCTGCTTCCGGCTCAAAGTCCCCGCGGTTCGGTCGTCGCCGCTGTAAACTGCCAGAATCCCCTGCCCATGGGGCACGAGAGCCGGCCGCACGTCCATCACATTGGATGAGTTGGACAGTGGTTGAGGGAACGACCAGTGTCGGCCATCGTAGCGCAAAGCGTAACTACTCCAGTTCTCTCCGGCGGCGCCGGGCTTGGCATGATGCCGCACGAGAAGCCAGAGCCCACCCGTGGTATCTAGACAAAGTCGCGGCAAGCTCCTGTTGCGGGGGAGCTTGGCCTTCAGCACTTGCTCCAGGTCATCGGCCGGCTGCATCAGCTTTCCATTAGCGAGGCACTTCACCTTGACGGTGCGATGAATATAGAGAGCGGCGCCGGGGTTCTTCGGCAACGGTATCCTGCGGTAGTGATCGCCGCAGTAATCCTTTCCCCACTGCTCGTCGCCTTCTTCGTACGCAATCCAGAGACGATTCTTGTCATCGCAAACGATGCTGGGGCGTGCCTCGAAATGCGCCGAGCCAGCCACGGTCATTACCATGGGCTCTTTGCCGACCACGGCGAGGATCACGTCATAATTGCCCTTGTCATACGTGTCCCAGGCTACGTAGACGTTGCCGAGCTTGTCCGCAGCGATGGCAGGACTCCAGTCGTTGGCCGGGCTGGTGGACAGCACGCGTGGCTCTTTCCAGGGATGGCCGTCCGAGAGGGCGGCGAGCATGATGTCGAAATTGTCCTTGCGCCATGCTTGCCACGCGAGCCATACTACCCCTTGGGAATCGGTTGTAGCTGCGACAAAGATGTCAGAACCGGGACTGCGGGTGAGGCGCACGATCTCGGACCACTGGCCCTGTGGCTGCTGGCTGGTCGCCGGGGTGTAACGGCGATAGAAGATCTCCCAGTCGCCATCCACCTGTTGGCTCCAGGCGATCCAGACATCGCCCTTGCCGTCCACGGTGGCGGTGGGCCGCCAGACGTCGAGGCCGGGTTCTGTCACGTCCAGAGGCGGCTGCCATGCTCTGCCGTCCCAGCGCATGAGGCGGATCTGGTCGCCGTTTCCCTTGGGGACGAGCGTTTCGAAGTTCTGGGCCTGGAGCCTCTCCGGGATGATTGGCGGGCCGGGTTGATAGGCAACGTACGCGAGCCAGACAGCGCCGTCTTGTCCTTTGGCCATCGTCGGGTAATCGTCTTCCATATCAGGTTCTGTCAACCGCATCGCGGCATTTTCACGATTGACAGAAACCTGACCGCCCAGGAAATGCTTGGCGGTCCCCATCGTCAAGTCAGACAGGGCAAACTCAAACTTGCCCTGTGCCGAATTCACAGTCACCTTGGCGGACAGCTCGGCATCCAGATTGACGTGCAAGATCGGACCGAGAAAAACCGGTTTTTGCTGCACCATGCGGCGAACCGAGTGGCAAGTAAAGTGATTGCCGGACGCCCGGGCGTTCGGGCCGCCGCGCAATACCTCAATGCTGACCACACGCCCTTCAGAAGGGTGGATGTCGCCGCCCCAAGGCGTTGGTCCCTTGTCCTGGAGACCTAGCTCAATCTCCAGGCCGACCAGGTTGGCGCCCATGACAATCGGGCGGCCCGCGGGTCGATGTCTTGCCGGCCCAGGCTTCGCCTGCTGGGCAGTACCGTGGAGAACCTGCCCCATCGAAAAAACGACGAGGGCGAAGACCCCAAGAACGGTTAGACCGGCAACTCCCCGACGAACGCGTGAACCCATCGGAAGCCCTCCCGAATGGCGATGCCCCTGACTTGCTGGTTGTCGACTAGTCAGGCGATTCCTTGAACTACCATCCGCAGCAACAGAATGGCCAGCCACTTATTTCCGAAGACATACGTGTGTACCGGCGGCTACAAGTTTAACGGCCAAGAATACCGCCGCAGAAGGACACTCGCAACCGTTCTGATGCCCATCTTCTGGGACGCGGAACAGCGGACCTGCGACTCGCGCTCCGCCTGTGCGGCCCAACGAGCCCATTCGATTTCGCTCTTGCCCAATTGCTTCGGCAATGTGCATTCGTCCCATGCGCAGTGCGGGAACGAGGCTGGCGAGGGCGGCGCTAATCAACATCAACACCAAGATCGTCGCCGCTGTAGTCCAAGGGAACTGCATCGAAAGGGCAGATCACGAACCTGAGGCAATTAGCGCCCGACATCCAGGAGCAGCTCTTGTTCCTGCCGCCGGTGCAATAGGGCCGTGATCCGATCTCCGGTTTGCGCCTCGATCGTTCCATTCAGAATGCCGCCGTCAATGTAGCCATTGTAACCGGATGGAACGGTGATCGGCGTACCGGCAGCGATGTTGGCGTCCTTGAGCTACGATGGTCAGATGGGCGAGGAGGGGCTGTCGGAATACCTTGTCCTGTTGAGCGTGCAGCAGACCTGCAAGTACCGCGGCGTAAGTTTCCTCAAGTTCTTGCTCTCGCGGGATGAAGGGCCCGTTCGTCCTGTGGAGCAAACTCTGACGGGCGAAATGGGTCGTTTGCTGATCTACTTCACCGAACCAGACGGGGGCGCGCCGATCTTCTTAATGCCGTTCTCGACGTCTGCCCAAAGCTTCGCCCACAGCTTCAACTCCTCGGCCGGGATGGTGGCCAGAAAGCTCCCGCAGCGCACCGAGAGTAGATCTTTATCTAATTGGCAGTAGCGCAGCATCTCTACGGCTCTGCCACGATTCAAAGAGGACCAGCTAGCCAGATGCTTGGTCCAGAGCACCACCTCGGCATTCAACCACTCCAGGCCCTGATGGCGCAGCCTGGCTTTGGCCGCCTCGTCCAACGTTGCGGCATCCACGCCCCGACCGAAGCCGGCGAGAATCGCGCTGGAGGCAGCGTTATAGCGGTGGTACGCGCTCGGGTCCGTCGCATAACTTGGCTTTGCGGCGAAAGCTTCAGCGTAGAATTCCGCAGCAGCAGCATAGCGGCGTTCGAGGTTGTTTTGACAAAGTATAGCCAACGTGAGCAATTCCAAGGCATCGGTCGGCCGATCCTTGCCTGCAAGCACGGTAGGCAGCCGCAAGCGCATGGCCATTAGCTTTTCACAGAAGGCGCGTTCGCCAATTGCTCGCTTGTAGCCCAGGGCAGCGGCCTGACGGAATTGATCCCGAGCTTCCTCCAACCTGCCTAAC
>DATGZX010000321.1:0-75485 GCA_035296965.1 Gemmataceae bacterium | reverse complement strand
GATCGTGCAAGGACACAAGAAACAGTCAAAGCGGGGCGGCGTCTTCAAGGATACCCCGGACGAACTCCTGTGTGTGTGGGGTGTGGGAATGGCGAACTTGGCGCGCTCCCGTCAACTTGCCGTGCAGGGCGTGTCCCCTCTAATCCCGCCTGATTTGCTCATCCCTTCGTTGCCGTCTGGCAGTACTGGCGCTCGGTAGCACGGCGTAGCAGTTTCCAAGCTGCCGCTTCCAGCGCGGATATGCCGTACGTTTCCCCTCAAGGTCTAATGCCGCCGCCGTAGGTGACATCCCGCGCGGCATGCAATACGTGCAACCGCCGGGAGCAGGCAACGCCGCGGGCTTTGTCGACATCCTGCATGCGACGCTACGAGGCGCCGGCTGCCGCTGGAACGCGCCCGAATGGCTCGCCACCGGCAGCGGCGCCGACATGGCCGCCTACACCGCCAGCCTGACCGCGCATGCCCCCTTCGTGCGCAGCGCGACGCAGAAGCAGAACGCCTACAAGAAGGTGTTCACGCAAGTCCTGTGGGAAGCGATCGAACTCGCAATCGACTACGGCCGGCTGCCGCTGGAGACACCCCACCTGATCGACATCTAATGCGAAGCCCCGCGAGAGGTGATGCTGCGCCGCACATTGACTATTGTCAACCATTGCGAGAGAGTATCGGAGGACCGACAGCGCGCCGGCTTCCTGGGTCGCTACCGGACGCCTTTACGCAAAACGCCCGACTAGAATGCATAACGATTATCCCATTCTCGAGTTCGATAACCAGCGCGAAGCAATCATCGAGCCGGCGCGCGTGATCAAGCCTATCGATATCCCCGAGCATTGCGTCATCTGCTTCTTCCACGAAGTCATCCAAGATCTCTGCCAGCACAATCGCTTGAAAACGATCGCGAGCCAGAAGAGCGAAATCGGTGCTCATCCGATTTATGAACTCGAGGTGCAAGGCAAGCGGCTGGCCCTCTTTCACCCGGGAGTTGGCGCGCCGCTGGCGGCCGGCTTGCTGGAGGAAGTGATTGCCCTGGGCGCCAGGAAATTCATCGCCTGCGGCGGGGCGGGCGTGCTCGACCGAGAGATCGCCCTGGGGCACGTAGTCGTACCCCTGGCCGCCATCCGCGACGAGGGCACCTCGTATCATTATCTGCCAGCCGGCCGAGAAGTGAGTGCCAGCCCTGCAGGGGTGGCGGCGATCGAAGCGGTCCTCAAGAAGCACGAGCACGCTTACCTCCTTGGCAAGACATGGACCACGGACGCGGTCTATCGCGAAACACCAGCAAAGGTGCGCCGGCGCCGTCAAGAAGGCTGCGTGACGGTCGAAATGGAGGCCGCGGCTCTTTTTGCGGTGGCCCAATTCCGGCAAGTCACCCTGGCGCAGATGCTCTATGGCGGAGACGACGTCAGCGGCAGCGAATGGGACTCACGGCACTGGGACAAGAGCGTGACGGTCCGCGAACGGCTGCTGTGGCTGGCGGCGGAAGCGTGTTTGTTGCTGTAAGATTGGCGGCGCTTCTCGCGCTCGGCGCAGGTTTCCCGACCTCGCCGCACCTGGGGTTGGTTCTTGCCTTCCTATTCCGGTGAACTGCGATACTCTTCCGGAAGATTTGCCTGTAAATCCATCGAATCATGCAGGACGCGGCCGATCTCCACGATGTTGGATTCGGTGACACGGTAGAGCAGGAAATGCCGAGGTTGGCGAAGCCGATCTCCGGCTCGTCCCGTGGACTTGCGGCTGAAATAGAGATGATAGGTTCGGCAATGCTCCGCGATTTCTGGCCGCCGACTGCTCCCAGTTCGATCGGGATTCTCCGCGATTTGCTCAATTGCCGTCGCAATGAGTTTTGCGTAACGCTTCAAGGTTTGCGGGCCAAAATTCTCTCCCGTCCAGGCAAGGATGCTCGCGATGTCACCTCGCGCCTTCGGAGCAATGATGACTTCCATCTTCTTACCCGCCGTTCCGTGCAGGTTTTGTCCCGACCTCGGCTTCGATATCCATGATGAATTGATTGAGCGCCTTCTTGCCCTTCACGATGATGCCTTTGCCTTGATCGATTTCATCGAACCCCTGTTTGGCTGCCTGCTGAAGCGCCCTTAGCTTCGCCTTCCGTTCTTGGTCCTGTTCTTCGAGAAGACGCAAAGCCTCGCGGACGATTTCGCTGGCGTTGCTGTAGCGTCCCGAGGCGACATGCCGCTCGACAAAGTGATCCCAATGTTCGGTCAGATTGATATTGCGTGTCGGCATGATCGTCTCCTTTCGTTGCCAACCTATCATAATTGGCAATAATTGCCAATAATCTTTTTCTGCCGTTCAAGCGCACTCCTGCGAGCGATCACACAGCCTCGCAACGGCTGACCGTGCCTACTTCGAATTCTCCTCAGCCTTCTTCAACAACGCCGCCACGTCGGCCCACAACTGCGTGAACGTCGCACGTTCGTCGGCCGGGAGCTTGGCGACATCCTCGCCCGGGGCGGTTTGACGCTTCGCGACGAAAGTGAGACATCGGCTCCTTCCCCCTACCACGCGGCCGAGCGGCAAGTCCGGACCGGCTTGGAAGAAGCCGGCTGGTTCGTTCGCGCCAACCGGGCCGCCGAGAGACAGCACCGACTCGGCGGTCTCGATCTGGCTCGCGATTTCTTGTCCTTAGTCTCGTCCACCTCTTTCCAGAACTGCGCCACCGGTTTGCCGCGCGCCACTTCCTTCGGATTTTGCCCTGGGTTGTTGCCTTCTTGGCGTATCCCTGGCAGCCCCCTTGAAACGACGGACTGCATTTGGCCTTCAACTAGAACGCGCGCCTCGATTGAGCGCGCGTAGGAACGGTCCGACACTCCGCGGTCGATGGGACCGACGCATTTTGCGGGCAGCTTGTGGGGCAACGCGGTGGGGCATACCAACGCCCTTTGGCGCAAAGGCTTCGACGACTTGGTCGACGTGACCGACCGAAGCAACGACCATCCGCGGATATCGGGAATCAGCCACAACGCCGCTTGAAGTTCTATATCGATCCCCGTGCGCTGGACAAGGCGTTTACTTTGCGATACAAAGTACAACGACGCTGTCTTAGAAGTCAACTGTTTGCCGGTTGGCATCCCGGCGGCGATTGTCGTGTTTCATACTTGATTGCCACGATTTGTTCGTATTTTCGCCATGCACCTCCAGTCGCGAACACATTTGGTCGCATCCGATGATTGACAAACTGCAACGAGTCGTTGCATGGCTGATGAATCGTGTTCGTGTGAATCAGATTCAGCAGAGCGTGCAAGATGGCGTACCGGTATTCGTAAAGCGACGCCGAGCTGGCGGAAGTATTGTCATTTGGTTCGGGAACCGATTCCTGGCGCTGGCGCGCAGCGGAATCCGCATGTTTGTCCGAGCCGACGAGTGGGTGGATTGGGAGGTCCATTGTGCCCGGTTACTGTATCCGGAGCGGCCTGCCGTGAAAATAGGTCCTGGCCCGTCCGTAATCGTTCCGAAAGTTTGCGGTATCAGTTTGCGGCAATTGCTTCGTCGGAACGAAGCGGGCGTCAACGCGTTCATCGCAGCAGCCCGCGAACTGAGGCGAGTCCACCAGATTCCCTGCAGCCATTACAAGGAGGCATGGTCCCACGGTGATTTGCATCTCGACAACATTGTGTATGACCCGGTTGCCGGCCGAGCAGTTCTGATTGACTTCGACACTCGCCATGACTTTCGGCTCAGCCACACGCAGCGTCACAGCGACGATCTGAAAGTGATGCTACTTGAGCTTATTGGGCTGTCTGATGAACAATGGCGTCAACCGGCGACCGCTCTTATTGAGGAGTACCGTGAAGCCTCTGTCCTTAACGAACTTGGCCGGCAACTGTTCGTCCCGCGTGGTTTCGCAAAGATACTCTGGCACATAAGAACGAACTGCTGTTCGACGCGCCTAGTCGAGAATCGATTACAGAGCGTTCGGACAATCATTCAACGGGTCGCGACGACCACAAGTACGGGGCCCGGAACGCAGCTCTGTCGCGACGCAGGATAGGGAGAACAGAATTGTCTGCGGGACCGCTGACCATCGGGCTTAACGGAACTCTTCACATCCGCGAGGAGCGCCTGTCGATGCGGTATGATGCGTGCCGTCTCATGTATGTGAGCGATATACATCTTCGGCGGGCACGTGCCGATAATCTCTGTCGGCAGGTAATCGAATCCGCGCGCTCTTCCGAAACAGATGTGCTGCTATTGGGTGGCGACCTGGTAGATGGGCCGGCGGAATTAGGCAAGCTTGGCGATTTGGTCGGCGCGCTCTGCGAGGTAGCACCGGTCTTCGCTGTTGGCGGCAACCACGACAGACATGTCGGTACGAATCGAGTCCGCGACGCGGTAGTGAGCGGCGGGGGTAAATGGATTCATGCTGGCGCCGCTCGAGTAGCGCATGGTTCTCGAGTGATTGCCGTGTCCGGTCCCGACGCGGCGTCTTTACCCGAGGGTGATTTTCAAGTTCTGTGCGCGCACAACCCGCGCGTCTGGAAAACTGCGCGTCACCATGGCTATGACCTGGTTCTGGCCGGGCATCTCCATGGCTGTCAAGTGGTTGCGTTTGAGTTTCGAGACCGTCTGTTTCCCGGAGCGGTTTTCTACCCGTATTGTTATCTAAGCCATCAGTATGGATCGACACGGCTGGTGGTGAGTCGCGGCGTTAGTGATCTAGTGCCGATCCGCTGGCGGTGTCCGCGGGAGGTCGTTTTGTGCCACGTGTGAAGTCAACGCACTCATCAAGGCCGACCGATGAACTTTCAGGCCATTTGCGAACGATGGAATGCACTTTATGCCAGGATCTCGTCAATCCTGATTGCGGTCACAAGTATTGTGCGCGGACTGTCGCTGTTCATGTCTGCCAGGCCTAAAACCCCGTTGCGAGTCTTGTGCATCATGGCTTTCGACTCGCTTCACATGCTTCGCAACGCGAAACCACTGCCGATGCCTAAACTCAGAATGCTGGCAGCATTGCTCGATTTCGCAGCCTGCGCCAATGCGGCTTTCGATAACAAGTATTGTTGCCGGCACGAGTGTCGTATAACGCTGCAACTGCTTGAAGAAGCTGGAATCCGCTCGTCCGTGGACGAATATCTGCGAAGACTTAAGGACCTGGAGAGCAGACGTCCATTGCCCGGCGGAGATTATTGGCAATTTCAAAAAGTGGGTCTGTACCGTGAGGCCGTCGTGCGGCTTTCGCTTGGAATGGTGGCCACGACAGCCAATGGCAACGAGTGCCTCGACGAGGGAATCCGCGCGACCTACTGCGATGCTGATCTCAATATCCTTTTTCGAATCGTGATGCAGTGCCAAATCATCGACGACGTGCTGGACTATTCAACGGATATGTCCGCTGGATTGCCTAGTTTTCTGACTGCTTCCAGGTCACTCCCACAGGCAATTGAACTAACTTGGTTGGCAGCACTTGGCTATGCGGACGATCGCGAGTTGCCACGAACTGGCGATATTTTCCCGCTGCGCTCAGCCCTGTTTCTAGTATCGACTTGTACGAAGCTGGTAATAGTTCTAGGCCGTTGGAGGCAACGAACCCACCTTGAGGAGACAAAGGGGACGCGTCAATTTATGCAGCCTGTCCTGTAAATAGACGCGCCCCTTTTGGTTTCACCCTTCACGGGCGGAGGAGCCTTACCACCGGATAAGGTCGCCGTAGCTGTAACGACTGCCGATATCTCCCCAGCGCCGGCCATTGATGATCACGTTGCCGACCCGATAGTACCCCGATGAGTAGCCGGGGGCGGTCCGGTAGTACCCCGACGAGTAGCCGGCGCCGGTCGGGTAGTAGCTCGCGGAGCAGCCGGGAGCTACCACGGTGGACCAGGTGTTACTGCAGCAAGGAACCATTGGTGTGTAGCAGCCATAGTTGGTCGGGCAGCAGTCCACGACAGGACGGCTGTAGCAGCAGGGTTCGACGTAATAACTCCGGCAGCGTCGGAAGCCGCCGGCCTCACTGGAGGCGGGCGTGGCCAGCGTCACGCCCATCGCAGCCACGAGGGCTACCACCAATCCCATGAATTTCGTCATCGCAAGACTCCTGTAAAAAAAGGTTTGGAACTCTCATTCCTCAGGCAAGCAGCACGTCTCGATGAGACGATCGCTTCACAGCGGGCGCAGCGGCAGAAAACGGCTGGTTGGGCGTCGCGGGTAGTCACACCCTGGGTTAAGAGAGTGCGACGCCAACCTCGGCGGCTGGTACAACGAAGAGCGATGTGGTGGCAAACGCCGGCACACCGCTATCCAGCTCTGCGGCGCACACGGCAATCTCGTTTTGCGAGGGGCTACGATGCAATAGGTTGGCGTAGAGAGACGCGTAAGACGTGGAATCCGGATTTGTTCGCTCTTCCAGCGATTCCACAGCGGGCACAAACTGATCACGAGCCGGAATGAGCACGACATGGACAGACCTCTTTTTGGTAAAAGGGTGTGACGCCCAGGCACTGCGGGGAATCCTGCCGAGATGTTGCTTTCCAGAGCGGGGAGCCGGCAGCTGGGAAGAATCATGTTCCGAGGTGTTCGTCTCGGTGAATGACACTATTGCAAGTCCGATGCCAACGGCTCTCCGACTAAATATTCAAAAAATCGGCCGAAAATGCTGAGCTAACAGACAATGCGCTATGAGATCAACAATGAGTGCGGTGTCGATTTGTTCTGAACGGGTAGTTTTTACCCACAACCAGACTTGCAATCTTTGTGGCCCGCAGTCGGACAATAGCGTAGCCGTCCGTTCCGCCGGGGCTTGCGGAAGCCTCCAGCCCCGGCCACCCAAGCGCGGCGTTGGGGCGAATGGTCTCGCCGCTGATGAGACTTTTGCCGCCAATGGAACAACGCTTTCGGAGAAAGCCAGCGCCAGCCTAAGATGAAGCATGGCGACCTATAGGAGGAAACCATCATGACCAAAACACTACATGGCAAGGTCCACGGCAGGACCATTGAACTCGACGAAGACCCCGGTGTGGCCGAAGGCCAGGAAGTCGAGGTCCAGGTAAAGATAGTTCCGGCGACGAAGAAGTGGGGCGAAGGCATTCTTCGGTCGGCAGGCGGCTGGACAAACTACCCGGAAATGGATGCCGTCATGGAAAAGATTCAGCAGGACCGGAAGCTGGAACGTAGGTCGCCGATGGAGCAGGAATGAGCCATCTCTTAGATACCAACATCTGCACGGCTCATTTTCGCCGGCCGGGTGGTTGCCACAAGTTGCCGTGGCGCTTCATGCCTTGCCACTGCTCTTGAGCCAGCCGCCCACCAGCTTGCCAATCTCGTCAATAGCCTTCGCAGCGAAGCCGTAACTCTCGACCTTGAGGCACTGCAAGTCCTTTGCGAGTCGCATTTGGAACCGCAGGATTTCGAGAACGAGGTTGGCCTGCTCCAGCAGGCCCTGACGTTCCCGGGTGTACTTGGCTCGGATCAGGGATTCCAGCAGATCGTAAAGGTTCCGCTCGATGCGTTCACCCAGCACGAAACGATGATTGCGGGGGAACTTGCCGGTGTGATTGCACGACCAGAGAATCAGGTCGTAGGTTTTCGTGATGACGACCAGTTCCTCGTGCTTCTTGAGGTCTGCCATACCCGCCTATTGTATAGTGTACATGTGTTCTAGACGGATTTCAATTTTCGTCCCCTTCGGGGAAGGGTAAAGTCGTAAAGAAATCAAGGCGTAAAAGTCCTCGCCGGACGGAAACCGAAACTGAAAGTCCGGAGCGTCGGCACATCGAGGATACGGAAGGCAGAACGAACGAGCGACGCAAGATTGTTGAACGAGCCACCCCGCAACACACGGCCACGCTTATCACTAACTAGTAAACTACTCTCCTTATCTACTATTGGCTTTCCGCCCCGATCCTTGCCGTAGGTCTCGAATTCCTCTTGGCACCAGTTCTAGACGTTGCCGTGCATGTCAAACAGGCCCAGATCGTTCGGCTTTTTCCTCCCCACCGGCCAACTTCGCTCGGCCGCATTCGTTTGGTACCAGCCGTACTCCCCCAGCAATGCCTCCGTCTCGCCGTAGTACCGGCTCGTAACCGTTTGCGCACGGCACCCATATTCCCATTCAGCCTCCGTAGGCAGCCGATAGCCTGTCCGTCGCAAATAGTCCCTCTTGAGCCTCATGCCATCGCCATACTCTGCCGAAACGCTTCTTCCGGGGAGCAGGGACGAGGCCGCCAGCAGTGGCCCTGGCCCCGAACTGGAAACCATCAAACCCGTCATGCTGGCCACGACGGCCAAGGGCGCAGAGGTCTCGGGTTCGTAGCACCATTCCTCCTTAGCTATACCTTCCTCCTTGCTCAGCCAATTGCAATACTCCGCCGCCATGTACCAGCTCACGATAACGATTGGACACTTCCCCTCCGGGCTGTATTTCCGCAAAAACCCTTCAGCCTTGCCCCCGGAGTCAAACTGACGTTGTGTTTCCGGGTTTGCCTTCAAGAAACGCCGAAACTGCTCCACCGTCACCGGCGTGCCGGCGACAGCGAACGTGCGCTCGATCCGGCGACGATGCAACTGCTCGTTGGGATTCCATCCCACCTCCGAGGGCGGCGATCCCATGGAGAATTCCACTGGGCCAGGAATCACCACCATCGTCTGACCTTGACCATTGACGTACCACTGCGGCGGGGCTTTCTCTTTATCCTTCGTGACTAATTGCTCGAAACCCTCCAGACGCTTTTCTCGCTGCGCTTTGTCTTTCGCCCACTCGTCGTTGATTTGTTGCAGCAACGTTTCTTGTTTCCACTGCCGCATCAGCCATTCGGACGCAGCATGGATACCTGGATCGGCAGCCGTGCGGTATATCTCCTGCAACTTTCGCAGCAGCCCTTTGCGTTCATCGGGCGTAAAATCCTTCTCGCCGAACTCTCCCAGGCTCAAAATCAACGCCCGGCGTATCGTCACCTCCGGCTCCTCATCCAGCCGCTTGACGATGGCCTTGGCGTCGGCCCCCAGCGGACTCAGGCGATGGATCAGATAGCTCCGCACTCTCGGATCGGGACTGTGTTTCAAAAGCGGCCAGACCTTGTCAGGCCGGTCCATCTTCAAGAGGGCCACCGCTGCATTCGCTTGCCGCTTCGCCAGCCTCTCTCTGCTTTCGTCAGAGGATGGCAGATCGGACGGGAGCTTCTTGTCGATCTCCCCTGTTAGCACCGGCAGTCCTTGCTCGCCACGATCCTTGAACTTCGGGTAGATGACTGCGAACTGCTTCTCATCAGCGTCGATCAGCAAATCAGCCAACACTTGCGGCTGGTCGGCGGCATAGTCAGCGAGAACATCAGTCGCCAACGACCGATCCGTTTCTCGACGACTGGCATTTCGATACACAGCAGAAAGGGGAGCGAGCAGCTTTTGCCGCACCGGACGTAGTGAGTCCATCCAGAGGGACAAATACGAAGCAGGCACGGCGACCAGATCGTTGGCCACCGCTTCTTGCACCTTCACCCATCTTTCGCTGTCTGGGTCGTATTTCGCCAACACCGAAGCCGCCCGCAGCCGTTGTTGCTCCTCACCTTTTCCAGGCTTTTCCACCACGGCCCACAGCTTGTCCAGCAACCTGTCCTTGTACGGCAAAAGAGCGTTACTGACCACCGGGACTTCTTGCGGTGTGGCTTTGAGTAGCCGACCCATGAGATAATCGACCTGGCCAGCGTCCACCCGCAACAGGGCAAGGCTGACGTGGAGTTTCGGCCGGGGTTTGTCCTCCGCCTTGTCGTTTTCCTCACGCAAAAGTGGATCAGTCCACCTTCGATACTCGCCCATCCCGTCGATTATGGCTGGGACTTGAGCCGTGTCCGCATTCAGGAGGCTGTGTACCAACCCAGCGGCTTGAGTTGCCTTCCGCTGCTCGTTGACCTGCTCTCGAATAGCCAGGCCGGTGAAGGTCGCTACTGCCAGTAGCCCGCCAACCAGCATCCCCCGCACCGCATGATACTTGCCACCCTTTCGCATCATCTTCTGCTGTGGCGGCGTCCAGGTTTTCTTTGCCGTGAGCGACTTGATTTGAAGCCACTGCAACAGAGACGGAAGTTGTCGGTTTTCTGGTCGGGCGTTCCACACCGCCGCACGATCCGCAAGCAGCAGTTCGGCACGCCCCCGCCTTGTCTCCTTCTGCTTACGGGTCAACCATTCTCGTAGGGAGTGAACCAAATAGTCGTGCGTCAATTGGTAGTATCGGGTGTAGCCGCATTCGCCAGAATGCGGGTTGGCAGCGCCTTCTGGGTTCGCCCGCGTTCTGGCGAACGCGGCTACTTCAGCCTCCTCTTCGCCTTCCGGGTTTGCCCGCGTTCTGGCGAACGCGGCTACGTCGTCCTCCTTGCCTTCGGGGTCGGTTGGTGTGATTAGCCGGATTTCGTTATCGAGAATACGGAGGAGGTCATCGAAATCCTTTGGACGACTCCCATAGCCCGAGGCTTCCAGCAACTCCGCATAGGACCGCATGTGCCCCTTGATGTCACTGCCGGTTTCCGGCAATAGGGCTTTCAGGTCAGCTCTGGCGGCTTTCTGGTGATAGCGGTGTTCGGGAGGAGCGGTTGTCGCACTAAACGTTTCTTCAAGAAACGTGACGCCTACTCCCTCCGTGCCCCCGACTTCCTTGAGCGTGGCGGGCGTCCATGTCTTGCCTTTCATCATTTCTGCAAACAAAGCCAAGCGGACTGAGATGACCTTGCCTTCCTGAGCCAAGCCAGACACGGCCTGTTTCACGAACTCCTTCTGGTCTTTACTTGTGTCGCCGGCGTTCTCAGGAAGTTTGCCGAAAGCCCGCCCAAACGCAGCCAGCACTTTTCTGGCGTGATCCAGGTCAAAAAGATCGACAGCCGCGGAGTTCTGGCCTTCAACAAGCCGTATTTCCAGTTCCCGCATGAAGCGGATTACCGCCATCCAGAAATCATCCCTCACCATGACGATGCACTGCAACCGCCCGCCGTCGCACTGACGCAGGGCTTGGACCAACTCCGTGTTCTCTTCCTCTTTCTTCGCATGGAGCCATTGTTCAAACTGGTCCAGGACGATCACAACCTTCTTGCCCACGGGAATGCCCTGACCCCGACGCAGTGCAGCCAGCGTTTCTTTCAGGCCCAGGTTGTCGGCCAAGGCAGGACAGCATTTCCGCAGGCCATTCAACAACCGTGTCTCAGTTTCTGGAGCGGTGGCTTCGACGTAGACAGCAATCACATGGTCAGAGAGCCGCGGTAGCAGCCCTGCCTTCACTAAGGACGACTTGCCGCATCCACTTGGCCCACAGATCAATCCGACTGAAAACGTCTTTTCAGCATCCGTTTCTTCGATGCGAGCCTTCCAAAAGCGAATACTGTCAGGCAATCCTTCTCGATCACGAGCGCCGGGGAGCAGTTCCAGGAAAAAGTCGGCATCCTGGGCGTCGAAGGAACGCAGGCCCTTGGGCACGATCTTGACGAGCTGCAGATCCGAAGCTGGCGTAGGCACGGGACTGGGAAGTGGGGTAGGTACCAAGGTTGCGGGAGGACCACCGGGTGCCGAACCATGGGATCGAAGTGCCTGCCTTTCCTCTTGGGTGGATTGTTCGAAAAAATGCCGCAAATCGTCGGCCATGTCCTTGGCGGTGGTGTACCGCTCCGACCCTCGCTTGGATAATGCCTTGAGGCAAATCCGGTCCAGTTCTTTGGGGATGCTGTCGTCGTATTGGCGTGGCGGGCGGGCCTCGAAGCTCGTGATCTGCTCCATGAGGTCGGCTTGCGAGTCGGCTCGAAAGGGTCGGTGTCCCACTAGCAACTCGTACAGCACGACCCCAAGGCTGAAAATATCGCTGCGCCCATCAACCCTGTGTCCCTCTCCACGAGCTTGTTCTGGACTCATGTAGGCAGGAGTTCCCGCGTAGCCTGGCCCTTTGCCGATGTCCCGTTCGCGCAACGCCAGACCGAAATCGGCCACATAAGGCTTGCCGCTGTTGTCGAGCAGGATGTTGCTCGGCTTGATGTCCCGGTGGACCAGCCCCTTCTGGTGGGCATAGTGAAGTGTCTCGGCCACGGTTGCCACGAGTTCCATTGCTTCCGCCACGGAAGGCCGGTTCGCCTTGATGCGCTGGGCCAGAGTGCTGCCTTCGATGTATTTCGAGACGACATAGCAGGGACAGTCCTTCGCGCTGCCGGCATCGAAGACGGGGACGATGTGCGGATGGTCAAGGGCAGCGACAGTACGAGCTTCCGTCAAGTAGGCTTCAGCGTCGGCTTCCTGAGTTACAAGATGACGGTGCGGGACTTTGATGGCCACGAGACGCTGCAACTGGTCGTCATGGGCCAGGTAGACAATGCCAAATCCGCCCTGTCCCAATACTCGCTCGATACGATAGCGCCCGATGCGTTCGGGCTGTGGTGCAGAATCGGCAGGCAAGGATGGGGCCTCTGCAGCTGCTGTTCCACGGGTTGAATCGGGATCGTTCATGTGATTCTGGGCTCTTGATGCTTGGTGCAAGGGAGTTGAACACAAGGGCCAGTGTAACAGGCCGTGACGGCGTTCTCCACAGAGGCGGTCGGGAAATGCTCTTGTTTGCTGCCGAAGCAAGCTCGGTCATTTGGAGGTCATTTCCCGTCGTCGGCGTTTATCTTGGCGATGGGAAGAAAGAAGAAGCGCAAATCTCCTCGATTGCAGTTCCTCTTGCGCCTTGGTGGATCTACAATTGTGGACTCGGGGCGCCGGCAGGCATGACCTGCGCGCTTGGCTGGTTAGCCGTGACCTTAGTTAGGAATGGTGTGTGGATGCGTGGATTTGAAGCGGGAGACGAAAGGAATGGTTGGGGAGGCCTCGCTGACGGGTCGGGCTCGTATGGTCGGGAATGGGGTGTGGATTCTCGGATTTTGGCTCAAAACGGCGTACCTTTGGCGTACTTTCGGCGTACCTTGGCTTGGTCTGCCCAAAATCGGTTCTCAGCAGCCGCCTGTGCCAGTTGCTGGTCTTCCGCGGCAGAACTACAATCCCGGCAGCGGATTTCGGTGCCCGATATCCCCTTCGCGCGGAAGCACTCTTGGGAGGACAGCATCATGAGGATTGTTTTGTTGGCCGCAGTGCCATTGCTGATGGCGACCATGGCCCACGCGGCGCCGCAGAGTAACGAATCGAAACTGCACAGGTTAGTCCCCAGAGGTTGGCGAGGGAACTAACAATCAGGAAGGCCGGGAACATGGAAGCATGCGGGAATCACTTCCCGGGCTTCCTGATTCTTGCGGTTTTAGGTCCGGGAGGATAGATCGTGGTGTCATCAAGGCGGTATCACTTGGCGGTCTGTGCCTTGGTCTTTGCGGCCTTTCCTCATCTGGGCACTTGCGCACAGGAGAAGAAGGAAACGGCGGCTCTGAACGAGGGGCTTCGTAAAGAGCTTTTGCAGCGGGTCAAGGAAGATCAGGATGGGCGATTTGCCATGATCGAGATGATGAAGCGAGCGAAGATCGCAACCACGGACGAGGCCAAAAAGGCCAACGTAGCCGAAGCCAAGCGCCTGGAAGCCATTGATCGGCAGAACACCGCGCGCATGAAGGAGATTGTCGCCAAGCATGGCTGGCCTGGGAAAAGCCTGGTTGGCGTGGATGGGGCGAATGCAGCCTGGCTTCTGGTCCAGCATGCCGACCTCGATAAGCCCTTTCAAAAGCGCTGCCTGGAACTCATGCGCGAGGCCTTCAAAAGGAAAGAGGTGTCCGGGACCGACCTGGCTTACCTTACCGACCGCGTGCTCGTTGGTCAGAAAGAAAAACAGTTGTATGGCACGCAGTTCAATCAAGTGGACGGCAAATGGGTGCCCGCGCCCATTCAGGATGAGGCTAACGTGGACAAGCGTCGAAAAGAAGTGGGCATGCTGTCCATGGCCGAGTATACGAAGCTGTTGGAAGAGGTTTACAAGCCGGCGAACAAGAAATAGAAGGTATTCCGGGTCAGCCATGCTCGTCCTTGGCATCCATCACGTGCAAATCACCGTGCCGAGAGGCGCAGAGGATGACGCACGCCGTTTTTATTGTAAATTGCTCGGTTTGGTCGAGATTGCCAAGCCTCAGGCTCTGCAGAGCCGGGGCGGGTTCTGGCTGAAGGCCGGCACACTCCAGGTCCATGTTGGCACTGAGGACGGCGTCGCGCGCACGGGGACCAAAGCGCACGTTGCCTATCAGGTTACCGGGCTTGCCGGTTGGAGAACATTGCTGGAAAGGAGCGGTTGCAAAGTGCTCGATTCTGTGCCCATTCCGGGCTACGGCCGCTTCGAAACACGCGATCCCTTCGGAAACCGGATCGAGTTCATTGAGAGTGTGTTGAAAAAGGGGTCCGACCCCCTGGAGAATCAGGGCAATTCGCCCATTTCTGAGCCACCAGCCTCTGCAGGACTCAAGGGGTCTGACCCCTTTTTCAACACGTGAGCGCAAGATATGGGTACGCTGACAGGCAAGACGGCTCTCGTAACAGGCGCTTCGGCCGGCATCGGGCGGGCGATCGCGCTTGCTCTCGCGCAGGAAGGTGCGGACGTCGCTATTAATTATCTGACCTATCCTGAGTCAGCAGAGCAATTGGCAAAGGAAGTGCGCGCCCTGGGCCGACGTGCCCTGCTCTTCTGCGTGGATGTCGCGGACCAGCAAGCGGTCGAAGCGATGGTCGCCCAGGCGGTTCGAGATCTTGGCCGGCTGGACATCCTCGTCGCCAATGCAGCGCACAGCGACGAGGCCCTCTTCGTCGAGGCGGACATGGCCGCTTTTCGACGCACCATCGATGTGACGATGTGGGGGACATTCTATAATCTGCGCGCGGCAGCCCATCAGATGATCCGCCAGGGATCGGGCGGCAACCTGATCGTGATCAGCTCCATCCACGCTGTCCAGGCTTTCCCCACCAGCATGGCCTACAACATGGCCAAGGCCGCCGTCGACCAGATGGCACGCACTGCTGCGCTCGAGCTGGTTCGCTACGGCATCCGCGTCAACATCGTCTACCCGGGTTGGACCGACACACCGGGCGAGCGCAAGTATTTTTCAGAAGACGTGCTTCGCCGCGCGGGTGCCGCCCTGCCATTGGGCCGGCTGGCCCGAGCCGAAGAAATTGCACGCGCCGTGCTATTTCTCGTTGACCCGGCTTCCGAATACATCACCGGGAGCACGCTGTCCGTGGATGGCGGAACGCAATTGCCGTACTGGTCGAAACGCGGCACGGGCGAGTTGTGAGGAGCGATGGTTCAATTGATCGCGAATTCGATCTGCGCAAATCCACGTTCCCTATTTCGCCCCTGGAGATCAATCTTGTGAGACGCATCCGTTCGCCGATCATATTGCTTTGGCCATTTATTCTGGCGCTGCCGATTTACGCCCGGGCGCCAGAGTCCAAGCCAGAGGGCAAACCTCGCTACGAGACGCGCGCAGAGCACGACCCTAATGGCATCGGCAAGTTCTACATGGGCCGCGAGATCGCGCACGTCATGGGACACGAGGCCGCAGGTTGGCTCGAACGGCCCGAACGCGAGAAGGAAGAGCAGCCTACCAAGCTGCTCGACGCTCTCAAGCTACATCCAGGGGATGTAGTCGCCGACATTGGCGCGGGCAGCGGTTACTTGACTTTTCGCCTCGCCGACCGCGTCGGCCCCAAGGGCAAGGTGTTGGCCGTCGACATTCAGCCGGAGATGCTTGCTCTGATCCGCGAGCGCATGAAGGCCCGCATGGTGAACAATGTCGAACCGATTCGTGGGACCGAGAAGGATCCCAAGTTACCGGCCAACACCGTCGACCTAATCTTGATGGTCGATGTCTACCACGAGTTCGAGTACCCGGTGGAAATGGCGGAAGCGATGATTCAGGCACTGAAGCCCGGCGGCCGGCTGGTGTTTGTCGAGTACCGCCTGGAGGATCCCAAGGTGTGGATCAAGTTGGTACACAAGATGACCGAAAAGCAGGTGCGCAAAGAGATGGCAGTGCAGCCCGTGAAATGGAAACAGACGCTGGACGTCTTACCGGCTCAGCACATTGTAGTCTTCGAAAAAATGGGGAAGGCCGTCCCCGGAGAAAAGAAAGAGTGAGGCTTGCGTCTCGCGCCGTTGCGAAACGCAAGCCCAAGTTGCGATTACCATCTGCGGCCATAGTAGCCGAATCCGACACCGACGCTGACGGGCGGCGGGTCGGCATAAACAGGTGGACCGTAAACGGGCACAGCCACGGTAGGTGGATAGCGCGTCGCGGTGGCAAGCATCTCGGTAATGACGGCGTCGCTGACTCCCTGCTGCTTCAAATAGATCGTGTCAGCCGAGGACAGGCGGAAAACAGATGCAGTCGTGCGGATCTGCGAGATAATTACATCATCCCCAACGTGGGCCTGGCTCATTTGCACCACATCGATCAGACCCATCGGCCCCCGTGGGTTAGCAGCCGCGATCTGGGCGGCGGTTCTTTCCTCCGATTTGTCAACCGCATGGCCGATCAGGCCGCCGGATACGGCGCCTACGCCCGCGCCAATGAGAGCTCCCGCCCCCGTATGCCCGGTTGCGCTACCAATCAAGGCACCGGTGCCGGCGCCGATGAGTCCGCCTGCCCCGGCGCCTGCCTCGGTGTTGTTCATCGAACTGCAGCCGCACACGGCTAGGACAGGGATCAGTGCGGCAGCGAAGAAGCGTATCCGGTTCATCAGAGTGGCTCCTGTTGGCCTGGGAATCGCGGTTCTCTGCATTTCAGAGGTGATCGTTCGGCGGCCGCAGTTCCTGTGGAACGGCTGCGCGTCGAATAAGAACCTGCCAGGCCGCGAACTATGAGGTTTCTATGCTTCTCGGTCAAGATCACCCCGGACGTTGTCGCGCGCCGGCGGGCCCTTCGCCGCTAACGGCAAAGCGACCGTCGGGAAACCATAAGCTAGTATCGGCTAGCAGCGGCATATTCCTTAAATTGCGCGCGTTCCGCATGCCTTATGTAATCGGAACCGCCCAGCCGGGGTTTCTCTATCGGGCCGAGAATACGGAAACCTGCCAAAAGCTTTCACTGATCGAAACTATCACAGAAACGCCAGGGGTCCGACCTTCGCGCAGCTTCCGAGGCCGAGGCCGTCCTCCGCGCCGCTTCTATCTTCTGCATTCTCCTCAAGGTCGGCAGGCACACTGGGCCGACCGGCTTTTCCATTCGTGGCATGTCGAGTTCCTTGGCTGGCCGCCGCCGTGGCGTCGCGGTCACTCATCGTCCGTTCGGCCATTTTCCATAGAAAAAACGGCATGGGGCGTCGCGAGGCCCCCTCAGGCACATAGGACACGAAGAAGACGCCTCAGGGCAAAAGAGAACTCTTCGGGGTTCTCTCTTGTCTGTCTATTGGGTGTGGCTTTGGTGTCCTTTGTGCCTTTATGATGCGCACCCCTGTCGAGGGCCCGATGACCGTGGATAATGCTCCGTTCCTTTCCCATCAGCATGCAGGATTGACCATTGAAGGGTACTCGCGCGCTGCAGTGCAGACCTACTGGCGCATTCCCGAGCTGAAGATTGGCTTCGACCTTGGTGCGCAGCCTTGGGACTTCATGGGCACGCCTACGTGGTTCATGACCCACACCCACCTGGACCATGTGGCCGCTCTGCCGGTGTACGTGGCGCGGCGGCGCATGATGCGCATGGAGCCGCCGACCGTGTACGTGCCTATCGAGGCCGTGGAAGACGTGCGCAGACTGCTCCTCATCATGCAGCGGCTCGACAGGGGCCGGATGCTCTGCCAGCTCAATGGCCTCAAAGCGGGTGACGAAATAGAGCTATCGCGCGAACTGGTGATCACGACTTTCCCGACGACGCACACGATCCCGTCGCTCGGATACGTGGTCTGGGATCGGCGCCTCAAGTTGAAGGAAGAGTACCAAGGTTTGCCGGGCGACCGCATCCGCGATTTGCGGCTCAGCGGTACCCAGGTCACGCGCGAAGTGCGCATGCCACTGCTCGCTTACACGGGTGATACGAGCCCTGCCGGCCTGGACGGCTATCCACCCGTTTTCGAAGCCAAAATCCTCATCACTGAGGTAAGCTTCATTCGGCCAGGTCATCGCCGGGAGAAGATCCATAAGTTCGGCCACATGCACCTGGACGATGTGCTGGAACGGGTAGATCGTTTCCATAACGAACTAATCATCTTTTCGCACTTCAGCACGCGCTACCATCCCCAGGAGATCAGGCGTTTCATTGAGAGCAAACTTCCTGCCAAATTATTGGAACGCGTGAAACTCTGGATTTGATTCTTGCGGCACAAGAACGGCTGATTTGCCCGCTCCTAATTGGCGTGCTAGGTTTGGGACGTAGGTTCAAATAGCTCGCGTGCCGATCCGCCCGAGTTCAATCGACAACGAGCCCTCTTTCATACGTGATCAGAGGGGCTACCGGCAGTGTTTTCGGAATTTACTCACATTCAATGGCAATCTTGGATTGCCTTATTGGTCGGAGTGGCCTTCACGTCGCTGACGGCGCTAGTGGGTCTATTCTTCCTGCGGAGGCGTCACTCAGCTGCGCCGCCCAAGAACCTTACGCCTCAAGACCCATTCCTCGAAGGCAGCCCCTCGGAACGCCGCTATTCGGCTCGGCGGCCGGGCAAGCAGATCAGAGTTTACATCTCCAATGAGAATGCGGAATCGCCTCCTGAAGAAGGCTGGATCGTGGACCGTTCCCTGGGTGGGCTCTGCCTTTTGTTCGATCGCGAAGTGAAGGAATGCGCCCTTTTGACCGTGCGCGCTGCCGATGTGCCCGTCGATAGTCCCTGGGTGCAGGTCCAGGTGAAACGCTGTTGGCCGGGTGGGGACAATCGCTGGGAGCTTGGCTGTGAGTTTGTCCGCAACCCGTCGTGGAGCACGCTGCTGCAGTTTGGTTAGACGGTCGGCCAGCCGGCTACGGATTGCCAACGTACAGGCGCTGAGCCTCGATGTAGCACTCGACGGCGCGGGGCACGAGATAACGAATACTGCCGCCGCTCGCCACTTTCTGACGCAATTCCCGACTCGAAATCCCGATCAGGGGCATCCCGATTGCCTGGTGGCGCAATTTCACTGCGGACGGCAGTTGCAGTCCGGCACGCAACTGCTCCGGAGCCGAAGAATTCGAGCCCGATCGCGGCGCGACCAGCAAGGTAGCCAGTTCCGCTATCCGGCCCGGCGATTGCCACGACGCCAGATCGGGCAAGCAATCCGAACCAATGATCAGGAACAACTCGGCGCGGGCAACTCGGTGCTGCAGCTCTTCCAGAGTATCCACGGTGTAGCTCGGGCCCGGCCTATCCTTCTCCAGCTCATCCACGCGAAAAGCAGGCTGTCCGGCCAAAGCTAGCTGGAGCATCTCCACGCGCTGGGCAAACGGAGTCAAGGGCTGCTCGAGCTTATGCGGCGGCCGGGCGGCGGGAATGAACAACACCTGGTCCAGCCGCGCTTGCTCCCGGCACTGATCCGCAAGGATCAGATGCCCCAAGTGGACCGGATCAAAGGTTCCTCCAAAAACGCCAATGCGCATCCATCACTCCTCCGCCGAGGGTCATCGAACTCTGTCGTGACTCCTACATATTGGCGGAAGTTTTCGCTTGTTTCTCCGCTCGCGAAATATCCAGCCGCAATGACAAATGAACTTCCCAGCGGCCGGTGCCGTCCGGCTCGATCAACCAGTGAGGTATGACGGCAGAGCTTTGATGGACCAGCTCACAGCCGCCCTCGGATTGGCTGACCGTCTGCACCGGAAATGTCCAGATGCCGCCGGGCCGGGAAAGCGTCAGCGACACGTCGAGCCCGAGCCATTCGTCCACAAGCCCAATCAGGCTGATATTCGCTAGACTCTGCTGCGTCTGGAGCTGCCCCGCACGTTGTTGCCCATCATAATAGAAGTAGCGATCGTCGGCGCCCGCCGCCATGCCCGCAAAATTGAATTCGATCGCAAAATGGAGAAGGCCCTGCGGTCCACGCGAGCGCGGCAAATTCTCCAGGCGATAGGCGATCTCGACTACGTCGGCAGTCGCGCGAAGACAAATCTCCTTGCTAACCCGAACCGAACAACCGGCCGCCTGCCCGGAGCGTTGCTGCGTGACTCGCACTTCGTTTCCATTTTTTTCGACACGCTGCTCGTATTCTCCGGTCACGAAGTCACCGAGTTCGATCTCCTGACAGCCGGCGAGCTGTTCGAGGGTGACTTGCGCCTCATAGAAATGATCGATCAGGCTCTTGCGCAAGTAGGCGTCGTATTGCAGGAGGCGATCGAGCCCGGCCTGTTTGAAGACGACGCGTTCCTGGGAGCCCTGGCTCCCACCGATCTGAGTCTGCTGGCGAATCGCTTCATGATACACCTCAGGCCGGCGCGCGAGCGTGGCCAGCAGATTATGCCGGACGCCGCGGACATCGAGTTCGTAAAGGCTGCCGCCGGACTGCGGATTCAGATACGCAGCCATCTTGCTATTCCGCAGACAAACTTCCGGTGCGCCGTCCAGGTTCAAATCAGTGCGATCGAGCTCGACCCAGCATTCGTCTTGTCGCGTGTGCTCCAAAAACATGTTTTCCGCGGCGATGAGATGCTGGTAGACAGCATTGCGCAAGTGCGGGAGATAGAGACCGCCGAAGGCTCCATGCCACCATGCGCAATTGCACTGGGCGCGGTACAACTCTTGCCGGGCCCGGGACAGGGATTTCTCCGGCATTTCGTTTGGTTCCTGCAGGCGTTGGCTAACTTCGAGCATGCGGCCATACATCTCTTGCGTCTCCGGATACTTCACCTTGAAGTTGCGCCAGTAGCCGCCGCGCAGGAAGCGCTGGATCTCTTGCTTACGCGGATCATGCTCCAGGTCGCGAAGTAGCCGGCGATAGGTGATGAGCTTCTCCACCGGCAGCGCCCATTCCGTCATCTCCCGGTAGCTGCAATCGGGCAGATAAACCTTGCCGGCCGGCCGGGTCTGATCGAGCGCTTGAGCAAAGGTGCAAAACCGCACCCAGCCACCGGCATAGCGGAGCGCGTCGAGAAAGCGGCGCAGCCAGCCGTCCTGGTAACAGTGTCGATGCGTCTCGGGCCATGAGCCGAATTTTTCTCCGTCGTCCGCGAAGACAATGATGGCATCGGGATTCTGGGATGCGACTTCGCCAAAGTAGGCTATCGTCTCTTCGGGGTTGCGGAATGGCACGAGGTAGCGCATCCTCTCGCTGCCGGGAAATATGCGCAGCAGCCGGCCTTCGTCCTCGGTTACGTAGTAGCCAAACAGTTGACGTTCTTCCAAACCGGCCTGTTTGAAATGAAAGTCGTCGAGAACGGTGTACTCCATGCCCGCGGCCGCGATGTCGGCCACCAGGTTCTGCTCCCAGACGCGCTCCGGCACCCACATGCCGCGGACCTTCGTCGCGAAGAGATTCTCCAGGTAGTCGCGGTAAGTGCGGATCTGGCCCACGCGGTCGTGTGCGGGAATCATGGGCAGAATCGGTTCATAAAAACCTCCGCCCATGATTTCGACTTGGCCGCGCGCCACCAGCCCGCGCAGTCGTTCGACGTATTCGGGCTTCCGCTCCACCAGCCATTCCATCAGGCAGCCGCTGGTGTGCAGGGAGAAGGGAATTTCGGGATACTGCTCGAAGAGGTCGAGGAAAGGACGGTAACCATCGCAATAGGCACGCTCGAAGACGCTGTCGAAATTACCGACTGGCTGATGATTATGCAGCGCGAAGACGAAGCGCAAAGCCACGACTGAATCCCTTCGGAGCGCGTAGATCGAGAATGCGGCCGTCGCCGACCTGAATCAGGGCAAGATTACTTTACTGGACTGCGTCCCGAGAAGCCAACTCGTAACGGGATGAACGCAAAAAGGTGTCAGGACCCATTTCAGATCCTGGCGCCGGAAGGATTGAAGTGAGCGGGAGCTTGGATCTGAAATGGGTCCTGACACCTTTTTGCGTCCTAGCGCTGGGGCCGAGCCGCGAGATCGACTTCCGTCTCTTGCAGAAAGGCGGCCGCTTGCTCCGGCGGTACGGGATTGATGTAAAAACCGGTTCCCCACTCGAAGCCGGCTACGCGCGTCAAGCGGGGGATCACCTCGATGTGCCAGTGATAGTGGGGCAGCGACTGCGAGTCGAAAGGCGACGTGTGGATGATGTAGTTGTAGGCCGGCTTGTCCAGGGCGGTTTCCAGTTTTAACAGGATCGTTTTGAGGACGGTGCCGAGTTCGTCCACTTCGGTCTTCTGGATGTTCTCGAAATGACTGTTGTGGTTCTTGGGCAGGATCCACGTTTCGAACGGAAAGCGGCTCGCGAAAGGAGCCAGGCTGACGAAATTGGGCGTATCCAGAACGATGCGCTTCTCGGCACCAAGTTCTTGGTGAATCATGTCGCAATAGATGCAGCGGCCGCGGTAGGTGAAAAACTCCAGCGAGCCGTTCATTTCTTCCAAAACTGAAATAGGCACGATCGGCGTCACGATGAGCTGCGAATGGGTGTGCTCCAGGGTTGCCCCGGCGGCGGCGCCCGCGTTCTTGAACAGCATTCCGTAGACCAGGCGCGGGTCCTTTTTCAGATCGACGAGCCGGTCACGATAGACCCAGAGAACCTCGCGGATGTTCTCTTCCGAAAGATTGGCTAGCGTTAGTTCGTGAAATGGACATTCGATGATGACCTCGTGCGCCCCGACGCCGTTCATCTTGTCGTAGATGCCTTCGCCGCGTTTGTTGAGGTCGCCTTCCACTTGCAGCGCGGGGAATTTGTTGGGCACGACTCGGACGCGCCAGCCGCGCTCGTTTGGCCGCGTGTTGCGGTCGCGATAGGCCAGTATCTCACCCGGCGTTTTTTCCTCATGGCCTTCGCAGAAGGGGCAATAGCCAGTGCCGGGAGAGAGCGGCTCGACCTTTGGGCTGATGGGACGCTTGGCACGATCCGTGGCGATGATGACCCAGCGGCCGACGATCGGATCCTTACGCAACTCCGGCATTGGCAGTGCTCCCACGGCAAAGGGAAAAGGAAACGGGGACAAAGGCGTAGGTGCATCCGTCATGGCGCTTCCTTCTGCCTATCTATGCGAGCGCGCGTGACTCTGCAGCAGGGAATCGAGCTTGGGTGCCATGCTTTCGCTGCCAGGGAACAATCCTGGGAAAGCAAAGCCGGCAGCAGCGAAAGCATGTCGTGCCCCAATACTCGGGGAGGGGCTAGTAGTAATCTCCCCTCTCCCCCGTACTCGGGGGAGAGGGGTCGGGGGTGAGGGGGCGAACCCGAGAATGGCCCAATCCCATAAGGATGACGCGCAGCCGCTGGGCACCATGTCGCCTCCCCCTCACCCCTGCCCCTCTCCCCCGAGTACGGGGGAGAGGGGAAAATGCGGAACACTCCAACGCAAGTTTGCTGCAAAATTACGCACGGCCACTCAAACGTCCCACATGATCTGCTCGAAATCTGGCGACGGGCATGTCAAATTGATCGTTCCCTCACGCGGCGCCCGGTCGCGACTCTGCCGGCCTTGCAGCAGCTCCACAAAGAACTGGATCGGTCCATCGACCGGCACGCCCAGCTGCTCGAAGGGGACTGCCAGTTCCATAATCTGGTCGATGCCAAGCTGCAAGCACGTGGCGGTTTCCGAAGGGGGACCGTCTGTGCTTTTGGGTGGCTTGAGCAATCGGGCAGTCGCCTTGAGATCCGCGGGTTTGTCTACCAGGATTTCGCAACCGGCCGGTTCTGCAAAACCGATGCGCAGGATGTCAAAGTCAGCGAGGGTCAACCGCGCGGGGCGCTCGAAGTCGACGCGAATCAGCAACGCCTGGGGACTGAAGCCGAAGTAGACTTCCTTGATCGGGTTGCGCGATCCCATCGCCATGGTACCGCGTTCTTGCTGGCAGGTGTAGCGGCCCGCGGCGAGCCATTCGAAGAAAGTTCGACGGCCATCGATCTTCACGTCGAGAAAGGCCCGCGGCAGCGAATGAACCGCTCGTTGGCCGCGCCGGCTGACCGGCCGGCCGAGTTCGGCGGGTGGCGTGTCGCCAAGGAGCACGTAGATATTCTGCAAGTGCTTGCGAAACAGATAGTCGAAGAGCGCGTCCTGCGCGCACGAGTGATCGTCGCCGAACCACCAGAACCAATCGCTTCCCTCGGCAATATACAGCTCGTCCCACGCCCGCCGGAGGCGTTCGGGCGGAATGTGTTCTTGCTGGGAGCGGCCGCGCAGGTGCTCGCGGGCTTGATGCAAAAGATCCCAGGCCGTGTTGTCTTCCGAATGGCCGATCCAGATGGCAAAGTCGTGGTTGATCCAACTGCCGGCAAAGAGCCGCGGCAAGCTTTCGCGTGGAGGATGCTCCTGCAAGAAATCTCCAATCTTGACAGGACGGATCGCACGGCCGCTTACACAGTTCTTGTACAGGGAGCGCAAGAAGGCGACACCGCCTCCCGGATAGTGCTCCCAGCAGTTTTCGCCGTCGAGGATAACGTTGACCAGGGCTGGCTGGGGGCCGGTCACAGCCTTGCCGATCTCTTGTAAATGGTGGACGAAATCCTCAGCAGCGGCGGCAGGGTCGGTGCGTTGATAGTGGAAGCCGATCCTGTCGCTGAGGCCGTGGTCGCGAAACACGATACACAGTTCTGCTCCGGCCTCGACACATTTGTAGGGTCGGTACATCTGGTCCGGGTTGCGCACGTGCCCGCGTTCGTCTCGGCTTACGAACCCGTGGGTGGAAGCGCTGAGGATCTCTTCGTCTGTGGCGATCCAGCGGATGCCATGCTCCGCCACCATGGGGATCATTGCCTGGCAGACGGAGCCCTCCGCCGGCCACATGCCGCGCGGCGGCGCGCCGAAGGTGGTCGCGTGGTGCTCGATGGCCCGGCGCAGTTGCACGGCTGCGTCTTCAGGATAGCCGCCTGTGTAGCGCGGCAGCTTGACGTCCGGCATCGCCTCCCGGGCAAGTTTTTTGTCTAGGAGCAACGGCAAAATCGGATGGAAAAACGGCGTCGTGGAGAGTTCCACCTGTCCTCGGTCGGCCAGTTGACGGTGAAGAGGGATAATGGCGCGGAGCAATTCCAGGTGCTTGTCCAGGAGCCGATTCTTCTCCTCCTCGGTGAAGAAGCGCCCTTTGCGGCGCAGTTCTTCCAGTTCCGCGTCGCGCTCGAACACCAAGGGGTGTATCCAGGCGAGGTTGAACCAGACCTGGAGGTCGCGCAGGTCGCGCTGCTGAAATCGACGCAGCGCCTCCTGAGCCGTATTGCGGCCAAGCCCGCGCCGCCCATAAAGCTCGCCATAGCGCGGGTGCGGCAGGATCATATGCTCGGGATTGGCCATGAAGAAATGATCGAGAAGGAACAGGCTGTCCTGTTCGGATAGGCTTCCAGCCGGCTTGCGAGAGACGATCAAGCATTGATCCGTGGCGCCATGTTCGGTGTACGCTTGCAACTGCGTCACGAGACTGGGCACGAGGTTGATCGTGCAACGCATCTCCGGGAACTCCAGCAGATGCAAGGCCATGCCGTAGTAGTCCTTGACGCCGTGCAGGCGAACCCAGGGCATCGGATTCTCACCGGCCACATCGTCCGGGTAGTAAGGTTGGTGCTGGTGCCAGAGGAAAGCGAGCGCGACTTCGGACATACAGTCATTCTTGAATACGACGAGAGTTACGTCATCTTTGAGTATAGCTGTTCATAAGCCGCAGCAACACGGTCCCAAGACCAGTCCTGCCGCATCCCCGTGCGCACCAGCGACAGCCATTGATCGGGAGCGTTGCGATACATCTCCACGGCCCGCTGCACGGTCTGCAGCAGGGCGGACGGGGTATACGCTTGGAAGGAAAATCCGGTGGCCGTGCCCGAGGCCAGGGTAGCGGGCGTGCAGTCCGTGATCGTGTCGGCCAAACCGCCGGTGGCCCGGACGACAGGGACTGTTCCATATTTCAAGCTGTAGAGTTGGTTCAGGCCGGCGGGCTCATACTGGCTGGGCATGAGATAGATGTCGGCCCCGCCTTCGATCTGGTGGGCTAGCGTTTCATCGAATCCAAAGACCACGCCAAAGCGATTGGGGAATCGGTTTCGCAAGTCTTGCAGCATCCGGTGATAGGTCGCGTCGCCTTCGCCTAGAACGACGAGCTGCCCGGCTTGCAGGAGTGCCTCTGCAGACTTGCCTATCAATTCCAGCCCCTTCTGCTCCACCAGACGAGCAACCATGCCCAGAAGGGGCGTCGCAGGCTCTTCCGGCAAACCAAAGCGACGTTGCAGGCTGGCCTTGCAAGGAGGCTTGCGCTGAGCGACAGAATCGACGTCGTAGGTGGCTGGCAAATGCGGATCGGTCGCCGGGTTCCAGACAGAATAATCGACGCCATTGACGATGCCAAAAAGCCGCTCCCGGCGCTCGGCGAGCACTCCTTCCAAACCATGGCCGTAGTACGGCGTTTGGATCTCGCGGGCGTATGTGGGGCTTACTGTGCCAATAAGGTCCGCAAAGACGATCCCAGCCTTGAGGAAATTGAGCTGCCCGTAGAATTCTAATTGCTGATAATTGAACAACCGCCAGTCGAGCCCTGTCAAAAGCATGTCCCAGTGCCAGAATTGCCCCTGGTAGGCGATATTGTGGATGCTGAAGAGCGTCCGCATACGGTCGTAGTTGGCCTCGTGTCGATAAATCTCCCTGAGATACACCGGGACCAGCCCTGTCTGCCAATCGTTAAGGTGGAGCACATCTGGCCAATAATCCAGGAGCCGCATTGCCTCCAGAACCGATCGGCAAAAGAAGATGAAGCGTTCGCAGTTATCCGGATAATCGCGCTTATGACCGCCCGGCAAGGTGAACTGGTACAGGCCACTGCCCTTGGCAGGATCGTCGCGTTCGAAATAGTCCGGCTGTTCCACGAGGTAGACGGGCACCGTGGAACCAGGCAAGGTCGCTTGCCAGAGCGACCCGGCCACCGTGCGGTTACCAATCGGTACGGAGAAAGTACGGCCCGTGGATGCGAGCGGAATCTTACCCTTGCGCGTGCAGCTATAAAGCGGGAGGATGATGGCAGTCTCAAGGCCGCGCTGGGAAAGGGCCCTGGGAAGGGAGCCGGCTACATCGGCCAGGCCGCCTGTCTTTGCAAAGCCGACCACCTCGGAGGAGGCCAACAACACTTTTTGCCCAGCGGAATTGGCCATCGATGAATCAGGCACCTACACCCTGGCCCGGCGGCAGCCCGGAGTGCAGCGCGTGCCCAACGCCCTGCGGTATGGGCCAAAAGCGACGCTCACTTTAATCCTTTGCGGCTCCCTTGGCAACCCATCCTGTCCAGCTGATTAACAATTGTTTCGGGAATTATTGCATGTAGAATAGTGCGACGAGTGATTTGTGCGGCCAGCGGGCGACATATCTCGTAGCGGGGAGACACAACGATGTTCACGATAAGTTCTCGGTCGATTCGGCTCCGGGTTTCGCAGACGGCTCTGGTGGTCTGCTGCGCGGCGGCGTTTTTGCTCGGAGCGCCAGCCCAGGCTGCGGATCTCGAGCAGGTAAACGGCTCATTGAAGCAAATCCCTGCGGATGCCGCCTTCTATTCCTCGATGCTCCGCAACCGGGAGCAGATCGAGGCCGTCTCTCGTAGCCGGGCGTGGGCCAAGCTCACTTCGCTGCCAGCCTGGCAGATGGCACGCGCACAACTCAATCAACTTCCACCGCAGGCGGCAGTTGCTCTGCAACTCTTGCAGCAGCCGGAAAACCAGCAGTTGATCAAGCTGCTAGGGGACATGGTTTCCGAGGAAGTCTTCTTCTACGGCGGAGCGAGTTGCGACAATTTTGCCGAGCTGCTCGGGCAAGTTTCAGGCGCCGTCCGCTATGGCCCTGGCCCTGCCTTCGCCCTGTTGAGCGGGCAGCAGCACGGGATGGACCCTGAACACTTGCGAGTCGCGATCATTCTTCAAGTCTTGTCCGAACACACGGATTCCATCAAGGCTCCGGATTTCCTGATTGGATTCAAGCTTAGCAATAAAGCAGCCGCGGAAGTGCAGCTCAAGCGCCTCGAGGACCTGCTGAATGGAGTGGCAGAGCAAATCCCTCTTTTGAAGGGGCGCGTCAAGCGGCAGAAATCCGCAGGCGGGGATCAGCTAACGCTTGCCCTGGATGGCTCGATGGTGCCTTGGGACCGGATTCCGTTCAAAGATTATGAAGAAAAAGGAGGCCAGTTCGACAATCTGCAGAAAAAACTCAAGAAGCTTAAGGTCACCATCGGTCTTGCCATACGTGGCGACTATCTGCTGTTTACCGTGGGAGAGACCGGCGACGTACTGCCCGCAAATGCGCCCAGCCAACGATTGGTCGATCGTCCGGAATTGAAGCCGCTTGCCGCACATGCCGACAAACGCCTGACGGGGATCAGCTACGTCAGCAAAGGACTGCGTACCAAATTTGGCACATCGCCGAAGGACATCGACGGGCTGGTCGAACTCGCCAAGGAATTTCTGAAAGAGTCCGATCTGACTGCTGAGGAGAAAGATGCTCTGGGCAAAGACATGTCCAACCTTGCCAAGGACATTAAGAGCCTGCTTCCAGTGCCCGGCGCACTCGTGGCCTTTTCATTTCTAAACGGCCGCGGGATGGAAGGCTTCGCTTACGACTTTACGAAACAAGCCAAGGATGTCGGCTCAAAGCCCCTTACGCTCATGAATCACCTGGGCGGCTCACCGCTTGTAGCGATAGTTGGCAGGGCCGTGGGCCTGCTTGAAAAATATCAAATGGTCGCCAAGTGGGTCAAAATCGCCGACCATCATGTGGATGAAATCCTCGTGCCGAGGCTCGACGGGGACCAGAAAGACAAGTACGAGCAGATAATTAAAGTCGTTCATCCAATATGTGAACGATTGGATAAGGTTACGCGCACCCTGTTGTTGCCTGCTTTGGCTGACGGCCAATGTGCCTTTGTGCTCGACGGGCGGCTCAAGAGCAAACAGTGGTTCGCGGCGATGCCGGCTGCGGAAAAGCCGCTCCCCATGCTGGAGCCGGCGCTTGTATTCGGTGTGAGCGACGCAGCCCTTCTGCGCCGGGCATCTACTGAATACAGGTCGATCCTCAATGAGCTGCTGGTCAAGATCCGCGAGCTGAATCCGGAGTTCCCGGAAGCTGAAATCCCTCCGCCCAAGACGAGCGAGCTGAAATCCGGGACCCTGTATTCCTACCCCATTCCGGAGCACCTCGGACTGGACAAACAGATTCTTCCCAACGCCGGGCTTTCCGAGCGGATTGCGGCGCTCAGCATCTCCCGAGAGCACACCGAGCGCCTACTGGAGAAAAATCCGCTTAAGATCGATGGGGGCCCACTGGCGGATCCAAATAGGGCTTTAGTTGGCGCTGCTTACATTCGTTGCGAGGGGATTATCGACGTGCTGGTTTCCTGGGTGCAATTCGGGATTAGACTTACGCCGGTGCAGAAGCAGGCCGGCGGGGAAGGCGACGAACAGGGAGCGAAACCTCCCTGGCTTGGGATGCTCGATCAAATCCCGACCGCGCTCGAAGTACTGAAGGTTTTCCGCACGTCAACGAGTGCGATCTATATCGAAGGCGACGCACTTGTCACGCACAGCGAGACTATCGTCCGTGATCTCTGAGCACACCCGGCTTTCCGTCGATTACCGAGGCCGAGAGGCTCCTCGCGGGCTGCCGAAGAGCTGAACAGGAGGAAACGGCGGTAACAGAGGGGTGGTTCTCGGTTTCCTCTGTTTCCTCCTGTTCAAGAGAGTGATTTCTTATCTAGCCCGGCTTGAAAGGACAGCGGAGGCAATCTGGCGGCGATGTCAATTACCACTCTCGAATGGAACCAAGCACCGCCCAAGGAGTGCCTCAAAGGGGCGTTGACCATCGGGAATTTCGACGGCGTGCACCGCGGCCATGCGGCACTCTTAAAGGAGGCGCGCAGGCAGGCTCATGCTCTTGATGGTCCCGCGATTGCGCTGACCTTCGACCCACATCCACTCCAAATCCTGCGTCCGCAGCAGTTCCAACCAATGCTGACGACAGTTCGAGACCGGGCCGAGCTGATGCAGTCGGCGGGTGCCGAGCATGTACTCCTGTTGCACACGACGTCTGCCCTCCTCCATTTGAGCGCCCAAGAGTTTTTTCACCAAGTGATCCGCGACCGCCTGGCGGCACGCGCGCTGGTCGAAGGGCCCAATTTCGGCTTCGGCCGAAACCGCGAGGGCAGTGTCGAAACATTGCGTCCTCTATGCCGGGAGGCCGGATTAGGCCTTGTCATCGTTCCCCCGGTCCTGATCGACAACAAGCCTATTTCCAGTAGCCGGGTGCGCGATGCCTTGCTGCGCGGAGCCGTGCAGGAGGCTCTGGAGTTGCTCGATAGGCCCTATCGACTGCGCGGCACGGTTGGCACGGGACAACGCCGTGGTCGGACCATCGGCTTCCCGACGGCCAACATGGAAGCCCTGGAGACGCTGGTCCCCGGAGACGGGGTCTATGCCGTGCGCGTTCGTCACGGCGGGGTTTTCCGGCCGGGCGCTGCGAACATTGGTGCAAACCCGACATTTGGCGAAAAGTCGCGCAAGCTGGAGGTCCATATCCTCGACTTCGAAGGCGAGCTAGCCGGCCAAATCTTGGAGGTGGATTTCCTGGAACGCCTTCGTGGCACCCGGCCCTTTGCAGGCGTGGACCAGCTTGTGGAGCAGCTACGCACGGATGTAGCGCGCGCACGCCAGGTGTTCGACGCCTACATTCAACAAGGCTAAGTTCGAGTTTCGCAGATTTTGAAGGGTTGACGGAGTGAATTGTAGAGGAAGGGAAACAAAAGCTTGCCCGGGAAACCATTGCTGCCTGGAGCAAGCAGGCGATAGACTGAGTACAGTCGGCGCGTTGCTCTCTCACATCCTGATTGCGAAAAGGAGCGACCCCCAATGGCCGCCGTGCAAGAAATCTTGGCGAAGAAGGGATCTCAGGTGCTCACAGTCAGTAAGGACGCGACGGTTCTGGAGGCGGCCCTCATCATGAACGAAGGCCGGGTCGGCGCGCTCGTCGTTCTGGAAGGCGGTCAGATTGCCGGCATGTTTAGTGAGCGTGATGTGTTGCGTCGCGTCGTTGGCGAGCGACGTGATCCGGCCACTACGCCGGTCTCGGCCGTGATGAGTGAGGAAGTGGCCTGCTGCCGGCCCGACACCACTGTCGAGGAGGCCCGTGTGGCCATGAAAGACCGGCGTATTCGCCATTTACCGGTAGTGGACGAAACAGGCGGCCTCCTGGGACTTGTTTCGATCGGCGATTTGAATGCTTTCCAGGCCTCCAGCCAGGAGCAGACTATCCACCTCCTGCATGAGTACCTTTATGGCCGGGTCTGAGCGGCAGAACCATGCTGCCGCCCAGGCCCCATCTGGGCCAGAAATTTTATTTTAAAAGAGTGCGCAAGCTGCTTCGGCTCCCGCGTTCAGATTGTTGAATAGAGCGGAGTGCAGCGGACAACAATCAAAGCTGCGGGGCTCGGCCGTATGGGTGAGCGATACTGCACGTGTCGCGGTACAGTCCCTGCCTCGGAGTCAGCTCGCCGACGGAATGGTGGGATCGCCAGATCCGAGTCCGGCGGCATTTACACAGGCACCAACTCTTCCCCAATAGAGGAACGCCCGGCGACGGTCGCCGGGCTGTTCCTTTTTACACCCAGTGCATGGACGCTGCCCTTTCTATCGCTCCCCCCTCGGACATTTGCGATCGCATCACTTCAGCGAACAGAATTGCATCGAAGCGCGAGGCTGTTTCTTTTTCTTGGCTGGCCGATTGACACGCGGACGAGCTAAAATCAGCTATGTTCTTTTGGCCAAACCCCTAGGGAGAAGCGGCGATGGAAACGCTCCGATCCGTTGATGATTTGTGCGCTCAGAGCCAGATCGATTATCGACAGCTTGCGGAGAAGGCAGGGCTGGATGAGCAGCGAGTTTTAGCGATCGTATTGGGCAGATGGACGCCAAGCCCTGCGGAGCGCGATCAGGTGGCCGGCGTCTTCGGTTTGAGCCGGGATCAGATCTCCTGGGGCCACAAGACGCCTATTCAGCACATTTACGGTCACGGGCCGGCCTGACGGGCGCGAGCGCCCGGCTCCCAGGCCTCGAAGATCCTATTCTTTTGGCGTGTTGTGGACAATGTTCTTCTTTTCCCAGTACTCTTCAAATTTGAAATGGACGCTATTGTCAAGGTCATGGCAAGTTTGACATGCGTAATCGATGCGATTTGCCACCCTTATGGGATCTTCGCCTTTCTTGGCTTTGAGAGGATTGATAGCGGCGCGGATCTTCTCGTCGTTGGGATTCTTGACGTGTAAGCTGGCCGGCCCATGGCAGCTCTCGCAGCCCACGTTTTTCAGCAAAGGTGTTTTCTCTTCGCTCACAAAGCCACCTTCCAGGCCGAAGCCGGTCACGTGGCAACGCACACATTCGCCGTCGAACTGTCGAAGCGTCGGCCGTTTCGCCTTCACGGTCAGCGCTTCGAAGGCGTGGAAATGCGCGGAGTTCTTCCAAACGTCGTAAGCGAAGTCATGGCACTTCTTGCATTTCTCCGATCCTACGTAGGTGGACGCTGGAAAGGCGATCTGCACGGGGTGCTTGGCGTTATGAGGGTATTTTGCCAAGTAGTTCTCGTCGCGCACCTCTTGCGCGTACTTCTGCATGAGCGCATGAAGTGGGTTATCCTGATCGTGACCCTCGGGTGTCTCGAACTCCGGATTGAGAGCGACGAGGTCGTATCGAAAGGGAGAGCCTTGCCCGTAGTAACCGACGATGCCGACATACTGCCCTTTGTGGCCGACGCTGAGTAGGAGTGAATCTCCGATTTGCTCCGGCTTCATCGACGGTTCTTGGTCGCCGCTTAGCCAAACAACAATCTGAAATTCTGGTAGTTTTTGCGGACTGTTTTGCGCCGCCACGACGTAAGCTTTGGCCTCCTCCTCAGAGCCCTCGTAAAGCAGCACGCGCACTTCGGCTTTCGTTTTCTGGATCTCCGGAAGGAGTGCCTCAAGAGTTTTTTCCACTGGATCAAACTGAAGGCTGTGATCGTTTTCTTGCATCTGCTTGGCTACGCTGGGGCCGATCACGCTGACAAAGGTGACTCTAGGGACGCCATTCTCGCCTGCCGAAGTCTCGATGGACTTCACCATACCGGGATAGTCCTTCTCCATGTTGTGGAGATTGGCGGCGAGCACGCGTGGTGTTGGATTGTTCAGGGCGAATTCGCCTAATGCGCTAAGGAGAGGCAAGGTGGTCTCATTCGTGCCGACCCCGATAGCGGTGTAACGCAGCTTCTGCAAGCCTTCCATTGCGTAGCGGTACTTGAGCAAAGCCTGAGGCCCGTTGGCCTGAGCTAAATCTCCCAGATCGGCTGCGACAACCGGCCAGCCACGGTCCTTGATCAGGGACTGGATAAGGTTGTAGCGTCGCGCCAGGCCGCCCTTTTGCGGCTCTGAGCAGCCGCACGGTTGCAAATAGCCATGCAGTTCGCCGGAAAGTACGATGGCGACGTCGGGTTTGGGCCAGTCACGGTAGCCGCGCACCGTCCTGCCTTGCGGAACCGGATCGGGCTTGTGCCGCCAAGAAGCGGCCCAGAAACCTGTGGCAGTGGCAAGGCTGACGACTGTCAAGACCAGGGCCGTCAGTCTGAACGAGGAACTGCGGGACGCTACAGCCGGAGCGCGCTGAGCAGTCAGCCCTGCACTTTTTTGGTCATCCTTTACCATATCCAGGGTCCCTTCGATTGAAACAGAAGCGAAAAGGAGGAGGCGTCGCAGTGCATGTCATCTTCCGCACAGCGACCTTATTGTTGGTACGCCAGACCAACCAACGGGATGCGGATATTCCTCGGGTTGGGCCCGAGCATCTTCAACATGATGGCGCTGTGTGTGGGTAGCTTGCCCGTCGGACATCCCGGCACGGCTTCCACGCAAAGGTTCCAGTCCGAGGTCCCAGTGGAAGCGGTCCGCACCTTCGTCAGGGATTTTACTTTGACATAATCCAGGGTGGCTGGCTCGATCCGGTCGATTTGCAGTTCCAAGCCGGGTCTCAACCCTGTCAGGCGGATCGTTGTTACCTGGCCCTGCTTGGCCGAGAAGCTTCCCAGCACGACTCGACCTTTGTCTTCATCCGCGCCCACAATAATGTCGCCTGCCACGCTGCCGCGCACATTCATGCTGACCGCTTCGATATCAGCATCGCTTGTGAGCGTCACTCCGCGTGAAAAAATACCGAGGTCCAGCTGCGATCCGCTGGCCACATGCTCGTGCACGGTCACCTTTACGTTATATCCCGACAAGACTCGCGCCTTGACCTTTTCCGAAAGCTTCAAACACTCGTCATATGTCATCGGAGTGCACGTGCATTCAAAGCAAGGATCATTTCTCGATTCGCTTGCTTTAAGCGAGAAGCTGGCACGGCTGGAGGACCAGCACTGAAACTCGACAGTCCCTTCTTCGCCGTAATTAAGATCTCCAACGCTGACCGATGCGACCTGCGTGTTGAGAGCATCGGTAGTCCGCAGCACCGGCATGTATGCAATGGGCACTTCCAGCCGGGTTGATAATCTCGGGCTCGGGACAGATGAATCGGCCAATGTCCAGATGCCAATCGCCAATCGGCCGTTATTGCTTTTTTCTCCCTTGAATGCGACGCGAATCCAGCCGCCCGACTGGGGCTCAACCCTCACACCCTGGCTCTCGCTCACGCTCAGCGGCTGCCAGTCGAGATGGGCACCAAGCCAGCCGGTGATTTTGTCCGTGTCCTTGTACATCGCCGCAAAGCCGGGCACACCCTGGCACGCAGAGGCGATTTCGGCGGCGGCGGTAGCGCCAGCAAGACGGCGCATGGGTTCCGTTTCCTCCGGCTTGAGCACGCAAACCGAAATGTCGGAACACTTGCAGCTCTTCGAACTCAAGCCCAAGATGATCGGCTCGCTCTTTTTATTCTCGAACCAAAAGTCGCAGTGGCCGGAGGTTTCGACTTCGAACTGGCCGGCAAAATCCGGTACCCACTGGAAAATCTTCATGGGAATATCGAGTTCCGTGACCTCCGCCGCAGGAGGGCGAGCGCTATTGGGCGTGTCGGCGGGTCCTCCGCCCGTGGTGTTGAATTGAGACAGGTACGTAACCCCAGCTACCAGCACAACAACCGCCACAATCGCAAGCACAATCTGACTGAGAAACTTCATAGCAGCCGCCTTGGCATGAGAGTGGAACGAAGGTGCAAGATCGATGCGCCGGACCCACAAAGCAAGTGCGGTCAGTTAAGCTGCATCGGATTCCCATTTTAATACGATGGCGGAAGCGGTCAAGGTCGCGCCGCAAACGCTGATTATGCGAGACAATGGGGAGAGGCGGAACTAGAGTGGACTCGAAGCTTTGGGGGGGAGCAACTACTGCTGTCGACGGCGTAGCTTATCGCGCAGCTCAGCGGCTATTTCATAGTCTTCCTTGGCAACAGCTTCTTCCAATTGCTCTTGCAGAGTCGATTCGATCTTGTGAAGTTTCCGCAAAGAACGATCCATTTTTCGCAGCTGCTGCACCATGCCGTCTTCTTCCATCTGCTCTTCGGCATCGTAGCTGGCGAACAAGGCTCGCAGCTTGTCCAATCCGTCGTGGATGGCATCGAGGGCCGTCTCGGGGTCATCGCGTTCGACGGAGAACGCCGCGGCGGCCTGCGTGCGATGAAAGATGACAAATCCCCGGTATTGCTCATGGGCTTGAGTATACTCATCGCTGGGGGAGTGATCGCGGACGAAATCCATGAAAGCTAGCGTATGGTCGGCATCCTCGATCGCCCGTACGTAGTTGCGCAACGCCAGCCAGCAAATCCTGCGGTGGTAGAATTGGAGGAACTCGCGGTCAGCTTCCTCGCACTGCTCTTCGCTCAAGACCAGGCTCTGGTGGGCGCGGTCGGCAACACGGGCTTGCTGCTTCATGTAGTCAAAGTAAGTGGCATAGCCGTGGGGCCTCAGGCCGTCCGGCCGGCCGGCGGTCTCGATTTGCAGGATTCCCAAGTCCACCCGCATCTGGACGACCTGTCGGCCATCCTTGGCTTGGACGAGGCGGGCCTGGACCACCCCAGGCTTGAATTCCCAGCCACGCAAAGCGACATCAATATCCTGGTGCATATCTCAACCCAAAAATGAGCGTCCCCTCGGAGGTCACAAGTATTCTAGGGCGGCTGGGGCTGGCCGTTCAAGAGCCAACAACGTTTCGTCCTTCCGCATTTCGCACTGCGCCACGAGACTTTTCGGCTTGGCAGGCTACTGTCGTTCTCGCCGGTTATGCACGCGACGTCTCCTCGAAAACTCGTCCCGTTCACCTTCGGGACGCTTCCACATGGTCCAGCCAGCAAGCGCCACCGACAAGACTTCTATGGTATCCAAGTCTTCGCCCTCCTTCATCGGAGGGTGCTCCATCTCGGGCTGTCCAGGCTGAGTGAAATCTTCCTGGGGAGCGATTCGGTAATCGTCGATAGGCGCGCCGTCCATCGGCAGCAGTACGGCACTCTGCGGCGCGGCAGTATCCGGAACGGCTGCTCGCTCAGCGACAAACGCGTCGGAAACCGTCGGCACCTGGGCGGTTTTGAGCACTTCCCAGAACAGGTCCTTGCCAAGCACACGCATTAAGAAGGAGAAATAATCTTCCAGGTCTTCCTCGTCTCCGCCGCCGGTGGTGACGCCGGAGCTGGCACTCGTACGGCTCACGGTTAACTGAGAGTCCGAGGATGGGGTCAGCGCCAGGGAAAGCTGATTGCTGGTCAAAAACGTGGTTTGCCTGCTGAAATCATTGGTTCCTGCTGCATTGGCTCCGGCGAGAGCGAGGGCGGGAGTGATCGTGGCAGGCGTCTGCTGCGTGCCGGGACCATTGCCCGAGCCGCCGTTGCCCTCGCCTCCGGAATTGGATACGGCGATCGTAAACACGGTCCCGTGCAGGTTGAAGATGGGCGGCGTGGACGACGCGTCAAACACGACCGTGATGTCATGTTGCTGCGTATTCACTATCTCTTTGTTGGAGGGCTGGGTACCTTGCTGATAATCGAGATACGCTTGCGACTGCAACTTGAAATACTCGAGCGTCGGCGTGCCGTTGTCATTGGACGGATAAGCGAGCGTGTCCGTAAGCATATCGCCGTCCTGTAGATCGCCTGTTCGCGTCTCGTAGTAAATTGTGCCGTTCGTGGGCACGGTCGTTGGATTGTCGCGGTAAATTCCCACGAAAAGGTATTCGTGGAGCAGCGTACCTGAATCGCGCGTAAGTGTAGCGTCCAGACCTGTAACGTGGGCTGTCAACGTGGATTGTCCCGGGATCGCTTGCTCGAAGTCCCATTCCACCAGCAAGCTGAGCTCGAACGCACTCAAGACCAGGGCCATGGAATTGGCGGTAGTCGTGCTGCCGCCTTTGTCGAGGATATTCACGGTAACGGGGAAGGTATCTTCGGATGCATAAGTATGCGTACCGACAACGTTGAAGCCGCCGCTGGCATTTGCCTCAACCGTGCCGGCCGAGACTACGCCGTCGCCCCAGTCGATAGATGCCGTGAAGTCGCCTGGTTGGGCAAAAGGATTCGCATCCGTAAAAGAGGCTACTGTGCCTGTGAAAGCCATGCCACTTCCTGCGACAAAAGCATGATTGGTTTCAGTAAGAGGGGCGTCGGCGATAGTCAGCTTCAGGCCAATTCCCAGGTTGCCGGTGAAGTCGGTATCTCCTGCATAACTCGCACTGATGTTATGAAGACCTACGGTCAGGCCCGTCAGGGTGAGGCTGGCCGTCCCACCAATCAGAGGCGCCGTCCCGAGAACCGTTGGGCCATCCAGGAATGTGATTGTTCCCGTGGGAGTACCCGACCCGGGCGGATCGGGGCTGACGATGGCAGTCACCGCTACGCCGTGGCCGACGACAGCCGGATTGGCTGCCGAGAGAACCTGCATGGAAGTGCCATCTTGAAGGACTGTCAAGTTGCCATCGACGTACTCGATCGCGTAATCCGTCGAACTCAGGCCGGCTGGCGTGATTGCGTAGTCGCCCACGACGCTCGACGTCGTGGCCGGAGTAGTGACACTGAGCGATCCCGCCAGCACGCCAGGGTCCTGACCGAGCACGAAGCCCGAATAGGCGACCGTGAAAGTCGGGTCGGCAGCGCCAAAAACTCTCGATTGATCGTTCGCTGTAATGGTCAGTGGGGCCGGCGTCACTTGCAGCGTTCCGTCGACGAACGTAATGGCGTAGTCGGCGTCAACGGCTCCGCTCGCCGCGATGTCGTAGTTACCAACATGGCTGCCGATACCGGCCACGGTTTCCAGGGTCACAGGCGTGGTCAGACTTGCTGGCAGGTCGCCATTGACGAAGCCGTCGTAGCCTGCCGTAAGAAGGGGCAAGGGCGAACCGTACTGCTTTGTCTGATTGTCGGCCGTGATCTTCAAGGCTGCTGGCGTGACGTCCAGTGTGCCGGGCACATAGGCGATGGTGTAATCGGCATCCACGGCGCCACTGGCAGAAATCGCGTAAGGATTGCCGGCGACATGGCTGGCGGCCGTGGCATCGGTGGTCAGAGTTGGCGGCGTAGATAGGCTGGCAGCGGTATCGCCGTTGACGAAGCCGGCAAAACTTGCGGTCAAGCCTGGCAAGGGGGCGCCGTACAGCTTGGTCTGATTGTTCGCCGTAACGGTCAATGCTACCGGCGTGACGAAGAGCGCTCCGTTCACGAAGCTGATCACATAGTTCGGGTCGCTGACCCCGCCGGCGCTTACCAGGTAGTTTCCCACATGACTGCTGCCGGTTGCCGGCGTATTAAAGCTCAATGTCCCGTTGAGATCGTTCGGGCCCTGCCCCAGCACAAAACCGCTATAGTTGACGGTAAAATCTGGTAGCGGGTCGCCATAGCGTTTCGTCGAGTTATTTACGGTGACGGTCAGCGCTGCCGGGGCCACCCCGAAGCCCGTGCTGCGTGTGGAACCAACGTAGTTGCTGTCTCCGCTGTAAACTGCCTCGATCGTGTGGCCGCCTGCGCCAAGGCCCGCGATCGACAAAGTGGCGCTCCCCGCAGTTAGCCCGAACGTCCCTAAATCGGTTCCGATCGTTTCATCGACGAACTCCACGGAACCTGTAGGTGTGATCGCACCGGATGCCTCTACAGTTGCCGTGAAGGTAACCGATTGGCCGTAGACAGAAGACTGCAGCGAGGAGGTCAACTCTACTGCCGTGCTGGCCTGGGCCACGCTGACGTGTGTTGAGCCGGAAATCAGATTGACGGGATCATTCACGGTAAAGGTCTGCAGTCCCGCAGTGTTGAAAGTCACGGTAAACGTATGGATGCCGGCATTGTTTGCAGAGAAGGTGTAGTTGCCCGGAAGTCCAGCCGCGGGATCGCTGCTGCCGAAAGTTACCGTGCCTGTGTAGCCTGTGGCGACATTGCCAAAGTTGTCCTGGGCCGTGACCGTGACATTGAGCGGCACTCCCACGGTGCCAGCATCGCTCACCGGCATGACCAGCAACCGAACGGCAGCCGCCGCACTGACTTCCACGTCGGTGGTTCCCGTGATGCCCTTGGCATCCGTCGCGGTAATGGTCTCGTCGCCAGCGGTTTTCAACGTCAGACCTTGCGCGAACGTGTGAGCCCCCTGATCGCCGCTCGTAAAAGTGTAGTTTCCGGGCAGCAAAGCCTGGTCGTCGCTGCTGGCGAAATGAATGGTCCCCGAGTAGCCGGGCACCAAATTGCCGTAGGCATCGCGCGCGCTCACTGTGATTCCGAACGCCGTCCCGGCGACGCTGGCGCCCTGTGCGTTCAAGCTCAGATGGTCCAGATTGGCATGGCTAACCTGCACGTTCGCGGTCGCCGCGACTGCGCCGCCCACGGTGTCGCCCACGGTCACGGCTTGGCTGCCGGCGGTCTTGAGCGTTACACCTGGAGCGAACGTGTGAATGCCGCCGTCGCTGGCCGTGAACGTGTAGTCCGCGGGGAGCGCAGCCTGGCCATCTGTGCTCGTAAAGTGGATGGTCCCGCGATATCCCGAGTCCAGCTCTCCAAACGCTGCCACCGCGGCAACGGTAACGTCCAGCGGCGTCCCGGCGACTGTGCTGCCGGCAATCTCCAGGAGCAAATGTGGAGCGGTCGTGACACTATCAAGGACGCTCGACGTCTGAACGAACGACCCCTGCAGCGCGGCAGCGCCGAGAAGATTCGAGCCAGGTGCATGCAGGAGGTCTGTGCCCGGCAGGAAAACGGATAACAATGTCCTGTCTTCCAAGACCTCGATGTGAGGCAGGTATCTTGCTTTCGGAGCGAAGACAACCTGCCGTCGCATCCAGGGCGGGATCTGTATTGTCAAACCACGCAACGCTGGGAGGAACATGGTGTTTGTTCCAATGGGGAGTATTCTTTTCCGTTGGACAAGCCTTGAACCATTCCACGTGAGCGCCGGCTTGTTTCCGACGGCACTCCGGGACGCCAGCCGCACGCGTTCCTCCGACGGCTGCTCTGCAAAGCGACGGTCTCAGAACGCAATTGACTCTCGATCCCGCGTCGAATCAAGACGGTATAAACATCCGGGGAGATCTCTCTGAGCGGCGACGGGCTATCCTAGGAAGCGGATCGTCCCTGCGGGCGTCAACCGGAACGACTCTGCCAGGGCGTGCGTCCCGAACACTACAGGCCACCACGAATTCGGCTCAGTGCCTTCACCCGACACTGGCTCTCTGGAAGCTCTCGATGATTCACTCCGAAGTTCGTACATGTGGAGAGAGCACTTTTCGGGCCAACAGTTAAGAACTATGGTCCGATGAAAACCAGCCAGAGTGCAAACTAAAGGAGGCCTTGATCTTCCGACTTCTCCAGTCGCACAGTAAGATCTCGCAACCCGGTGCAAAAAAGAGACTTGGGGTCGGTGCAATGTGATTTTGAGACATTCGGTTGGGGCACAACCGAACATCTCCTTTCGCCATCTCCAATCCGATTATCGTGCCGGCGGCCCAAATCTCGTTAACGCGAATTAACACTTTGTCAGGCATCGTAAACATTTCTTAGCGCGTGCGAAGTTCGGCAGCTTTGGCCAAATAGATAACGATGCCGAGATGACCGTGGCTGCACAACTCGCGCAATCTGAACGAATTTCTTCAGCAGCAATTTAATATTTGACTTTCACCGATTCCGCACTCACACTGATAGACTGGATTGGATACCAACTGGCTCTCGAAGGCAAGTGCTTACTGGATTTTCCGCATCTGGATGAGAGCGCTTTCAAGGTCCGAACGATCCAGGTTGAATGCCCACGAGAGGCTGCAATCGGGACCGCGAGAATGTTGTTTCGGAAAAAGAGGGGAATCGACAATGCTGTCCAAACTCAAGGCGACGTTCACCTTGTCTGGGGTATTCCTGGGCGTCTTGCTAAGCTCCGCACCGGCCGCTGCCGAGATCATTGACTTCGGCACCATCAACGGACCCACCTTCTACAACCAGGTTACTCCGGGGGGCGCACAGGGCCCCGTTCTGGTTTTTTCTGGAGTCACGTTCACTGGCGGCGTCGTCCTCAATTCCTCGACCATCTCACCTTCGATTCCGGGCCAGAGTCCGAACTACTACAGCACAAGCGATAGTGCGACGCTGGCAGATGGTTCCCATCTCCCCGGTGTTATTACCGCGACGCTGACCAACCCCGTCAGTTATGTCTCCTTCGACGTTCTCAACGGTTATCCGCAACCTTCCATTCTTACGCTAAGCGGTTTTAGTGCCAGCGGCCAACTCCTTGCGACGGGCACCGTCCCGCTTGACCCGTTCTTCTCAGGCGCCGGCGAACTGGGTTCGGTCTCTATCAGTGCCCCTGGCATCAGTGAAGTGACGCTGACCAGCGATCAGCCCCCCGGCTCCGTCGACTTTGGTGTTTCGCAGGCAACGTTCGTTCCGGAACCTGCGACATGGGTCCTGCTGAGTATTGGTGCTTCGGGGTTCTTTCTATATCGGCGGAAGACGCGCTCACTGTCTCGGTAAATGACCGTGCGGGATTCGGCAGTAGGTCAGGTTTCCAACCTGACCGGACAGATTGGGAAATCTGTCCTACGCCGCTGCCGAACCGAGCACGGTGCTATAGCAGCTCTCCCGCTATTGAGCTTCAGGGCCGCCTCTTCAGGGCGGCCCTCTTCATGCGCGTAAGACCCTCAACATTCGCTGACGGTGTTTCCGCCCCTTGTGTTTTTGCTCCGGGGGAGGATAATCAAACAACCCCCTTCGTTTCGACCGGAGGACCCTTCCCGATGCCCCATCAGCTGCGTTGTCCGAAGGGACATCAATGGACAACTGCCGACCAGGCAACGCTTGCCGGCAAGGACGATCCAACGGTCTGCCCGGTCTGCGGAGCCAACGAAAATGCAGAGATCCCGGCCCAGTCGCAGAAAGCTCCGCTCGCCCTCGACAAAACGGAGCAATGGGAGGCTGTGCCGCCGCGTCCTGAGCAGACGGAAATGTTGGATTTCGCAGATTCCCCTCGTCGATCCGAGGAGGCCTCGGCGACCGCGCTTGATCGCACCCTGGATTTGAAGCCAGAGGATCCGGAAGCAACAGCCGGGCCACCGAATTCGCTCACCCTTTCGCTCGCGGAGATCGAACAAAATCGCTCGGCGGAGAAACTGGAGCAAACGCTATCATTCAGCGACTCTAGCCAGGGTGGAACTGAACTCCTGCCAGCACATAAAAAGAATTCGAATCGGCCGCCTGGCTCAGCTTCGGGGTCGGGAACAGAATTCTTGCTCGACTCAGCGCTCGACCTCGGAAACCCTGCCGAGCCTTCCTCGGCGACAATGGATTATTCGGAAGATACCGTTAAAAAACGGCCGTCCGGCCCGCCGCCCGGCTTTGCCTATGAAATCCTCGGTGAGCTGGGACGTGGCGGTATGGGCGTGGTCTACAAGGCTCGGCAGGCACAGCTCAACCGCATCGTCGCCCTGAAGATGATCCTGGCCGGCGGTGAACATGCCAGCAAATCCGACATCCAGCGCTTCCGGACCGAGGCGGAAGCGGTCGCGCAACTCCAGCATCCGAACATCGTGCAGATCCACGAGGTTGGTGAGCGCGACGGCCATCCCTATTTTTCCCTGGAATACGTGGGGGGCGGCAGTCTTGCCCAAAAGGTCGCGGAGTCGCCCCTGAAGGCGGACGATGCGGCTCGGTTGCTGCTGGACATGGCCAAGGCCATGGAGTGCGCCCATCAACATGGCATCATTCACCGCGACCTCAAGCCTGCCAATGTGCTGTTGACCACCGAGGGCGCGCCCAAGATCACCGACTTTGGACTGGCCAAGCACTTTGCGGAGGACAAGGGCCAGACACGCACCGGCGCCGTCATGGGGACGCCTAGTTACATGTCCCCCGAACAGGCGCAAGGCCGAAAGGAGATTGGTCCGCCGGCAGACATCTATTCGCTGGGCGCCATTCTTTACGACTTGCTCACCGGCCGACCACCTTTCCGCGGCCAAACCGTGCTCGATACGCTCATGCAAGTCAAGACGGTGGAGCCCGTGTCTCCTTCCCGTCTTCAGCCCAATGTACCGCGCGACCTTGAGACCATCTGTCTGAAGTGTTTGGAAAAAGACGCGACCAAGCGCTACCCCAGCGCCGGGGCGCTTGCCGACGACTTGGAGCGCTTTCTGGATCGACGCCCGATCCTGGCAAGGCCTGCTGCCCCCTGGGAACGCGCCTGGAAATGGGCACAGCGCAGGCCAGCAGCGGCAGCCCTTGTGGTTGTTTGCTTTGTGATGATTGCCGGCATGATCGTCGGTGGCTTCGCCTTCGGAATCCATGAACGGCACAGAGCAGACGAGGAGGCCCAGTTACGCAAATTCGCGGAAGCGGAGACCGAGCGCGCAAATCTCGAACGGGATCGCGCCGAGGACAATTTCGGCAGTGCCCGCGAGGCCGTCGAGGTGATGCTCAACCGAGTTGGCTTTGAGCAGCTATCGCGGGAGCCACGCATGGAGCGACTACGTCGCGACCTGTTGCAGCAGACGCTGGCTTTCTACAACAGACTTGCCGAGAAAAACAGCGAGTCAACCGGGATGCGCTGGGAGATCGCCCGCGCACAATCTCGTGCGGCCGTGATTCAGGAAATGCTCGGTCAGCTCGACCCGGCCGGCAAGGCTTACGATCGGGCAATCGTGGCCTTCAAGGAGCTTTTGTCGGAATCCTCTGACAATCTCCAGTATCAGCAAGGCTTGGCCGACACCTACAACAACCTGGGCAACCTTCTGACCGAGGAAGGCCAAACCGTCAAGGCAGTTCAGATTTACCGCGACGCAGTTGAACTTTGGCAGAAACTGGTCCAGGGCGACCCGGATGCAACCGCCTACCTGCAAGGCCTTGGAGTCAGCACGCATAACTTGGGCGTCGCACTGCGTACTCTCGGCCAATCGCCCGAAGCGGAGGCGATCCTCCGCCAGGCCGTGTCGACATTGGAGCACCTGGTCAAGGTGCACCCGACGGCCACCGTCGAACGATTCGAACTCGCGCGCGTGGAAAAGGATCTGGCGACCTTGCTGCAGGCCAAGGGGCGACTCAAGGATGCAGACACGACATTTCACCTGTCGCTGGATCATTTGAACTCGATCGTCAAGGAAAGGCCCGACAAGCCGGATTACCGCCAAGAGCTGGCAGCCTGCTACTATCTCATTGGAAACCTGCTCAAGGACTCGAATCCTGATGAGGCAGGAAAGGCGTACCAGCGGGCTCAGACGCTCCGGCAGCAGCTGACCAACGACTTTCCCGGTGTGCCGATCTATCGCCAGGAATTGGCAGCGGTTCTGAACCAGTTTGGGATCCTGTATCAGGCCGCCGGCCGGGATGCGGAGGCAGAGAAGAATTTCGCCCAAGCAATGGCCATGAAGGAAAAACTGGCCGCGGACCTTCCTGGCGTGCCTGACTATCGGCGTGATCTGGCGAAGAGTTACAACGACCGGGCCATCCAGCTCCAAACCCACAACCAGGCGCGCCCCGCGGAGAAAATGTACCGCGACGCCATCGATCTTTTCCTGAAATTGATAGCGGATTACCCGGAAAAGCCAGAGTACCCGCAGGAGCTGGCCAGAACTTATCTCAACCTGGGAACGCTGCTCCAGTCGACGGGCCACCCAGGCGATGCCGAGAAGCTTTACCGTCTGGCGCTCGAACGCCGGGCAGAACTGGCGGCCAAGTTCCAGGACATTCCTGATTACGAATTTGAGCTTGGCCACGCCTACTTCAGTTTGGGGACCTTGCTGCAGGCCGATGGCAAATTCTCGGAGGCGGAGAAGGCATACAACAAGGCCAGCGGCATCCTGACGCCGCTGACCGCACAGTTTCCCACGGCTCCCGACTATCGACACACCCAGGCGCTGGTCTACAGAAACCAGGGTATACTTTTTCGAGATGCCAAGCGCTTGGCCGACGAAGAGCAGGCCTGGGGCCAGGCTGCGCAAATCCTGTCCAAACTCGCCGAAGAACTTCCCGCGGTGGCTGATTATCGGCACATGCTGGCGGCCGTCTCGGGCGACCTGGGTTCCGCGCAGGCCAGATCAAACAAGCTGGATGCCGCCGAGCAAAGCTTCCGCCGGGCTGTCGCACTCCTGGAAACGCTTGAAAAAGAAGCTCCCTCTGTCCCGCAATACTGGCAAGATTTGTTCGTTCAGTATTCAAACCTGGTCAATCTGCTTGCGACCGTCGGGGCCCGGAACGCAGAGGTTGCCCAGATCCAGCGCCAACTGCTCGTGGAAGAGGAAAAGCTGGCGAGTGCTTTCCCCAAGATGCCGGAATTTCAGGTCAACCTGGCGCAGACGCTGCACGACGCTGCCGATCTTGCGCTGAAACGTAACGAGCCGGTCATGGCGCGCGACCAGCTACGTGAAGCCATCCGTCGTTTGCAGACCGCTTGCAAGTTATCTCCAAAACAGACTTCTTTTCGCCAGCTGCTCTGCGCGCAGTACGTGAGTTTGCTCGATGTCCTTCTGCAACTCGACGACCACGCGGGGATCGCCGGCGCCGCACGGGAGCTTGCAACAGTCGCAGGGGAAGGTTGGCCGGATTATCCGCGGGTTGCCGGTGCATTGGCGCACAGCGTGCAATTGGCAGATAAAGATAAAAAGCTAGCTGATCCGAAACGAAGCGAACTGAAACAAGTCTACGGGAACCTGGCGCTGGAACTCCTGGCGCGAGCCGTGGCGCACGGTTACCAGGATGCTGATTCGTTGAAGCGAAACACGGATTTCGACTCCGTCCGCAACCGCGACGATTTCAAGAAACTAGTGAGCGAAATGGAGAGCAAATCAAAGAAATGAGTTAGCGCTTGCCAAGGATCGCCGGCGCTAGGAGGGGGCGCAATCTGTCTTATAGGTCCTATATGTCCTATCGAAATGCTCAACATCTCCAGAGTGGAGAATTACCAAAGCGGCGCCAACCCGCAGAGACGCCTGAGCAGCCCGATCTGTCCGGCGTGGAGCATTTCATGCTGCGCGCACCACAGAATGGCGCCGAGCTTGGTATCGAAGAGCGGATGGCGCGGCGGCAGGGGTTCTGAATCGAGTTCCTCGTCGGACAGGCTTCTCAATTCTTGAAAAACCTGCTTGTGCACGCGCTCGAGCGTGGCACGAATCTCCTCGGGGCTTGGATTAGCAGCCGAATCAGGATCCGGAACCGATTCCCTGGCGAACCGGCTTGTGAAGGTGACGGGGATGAGTAGCTCGTCCTCAGGCCGACGGCCACGAATTCGCTCGAGGCAGAGCCGGTATTCTGCATTGGCCAGGTGCCCGACCTGCCATGCGATGTGCGTAACGCCTCCTGCGGGCTGCTGAAACCAGAGTGCCGGGTCGATGTTCTCAAGCAAGCGAAACGTGTACTTGCGTGCGCGGGAAAGCTGACTGACGGCCAGGTCGAGACGTGTCATGGAAGGCTCCCCTTTGCGCCGCTGGACAATGTATGAGTATGCTGATTGAAAGATTCAAGGCAAGTGCGCCATTCGTTTATATCATAGCGCCATGACCGAGCCTTGGTACCAGAATGGCCTTCGTTTTCGCTGCACGCGTTGCGGTAATTGCTGCACGGGAGCGCCGGGCTACGTTTGGGTCGACGAAGAGGAAATTGCAGCCATCGCAGAATATCGCGGTGAAACCCTCCACGAGGTAACGGCTCTCTACACTCGAGCCGCGCCTCGCGGGCGTAGTCTCCGCGAAATGATTAACGGAGATTGCGTATTTTATGACCGGCAGGCTGGTTGCACGATCTATCCCGTTCGGCCCAGACAGTGCCGCACCTGGCCGTTCTGGGAAAGCAATGTCCATGCCCCAGAAGCCTGGGAAGCGACGCGCGCTGTGTGCCCAGGTTCTGGTCAAGGAGAACTGATTCCTGCGGAAGAGATTACCCGCAGGCTCAAGGTAATCCGACTGTAGGGCCAACTCCAAGGCGAGCGGCAGGTAATAATCTCCCCTCGCCCCCGCTCGCCTAAGCGGCGACTGCGTCATCACTTTCGAGCAGTTCATCGCTGCGTAGCAAGCTCATGACCTCGCTGCGTGCCTGCTGCAAAATGATCCCCAGGCAGGAACGACTACCGACCACGGCGATCAGCATGCCGAGGACGCCCTGCACATACTTTGCCTGCTGCGAATCCAATAGACGTTTTTGTTGGGTTGCTTGAAGCATGATGAGGGGAACCTCCATGTTCCAGAGTACGAAACTTCCATTTTCCATGACCTGGATTATCGACTGCCAGGGGCCGTTCGGACAAGGGCAATTCAGCAAATGCCAGCCGCAGCGCTTCCGACCGGTCCACGGCGCAGGCAAGCTGGCCGCACGATCAATGTGCACGACGCTCCTCGAGCGAGCGTTTAGTATTCCTGAAAGCAGCTTCGCTCGGCATTGCAGCACGTGGCCATCGATGCTTCCGCGCCATCCGGTCCCAGTCCCTTGGAGGTTTGCACGCACCAAAAATCAACTTGGCCGGATTGGTAATCGGGGTCGTTCTCGAAACCTTCGCCGTACACGACCATGGATTTGCAGCAAAGATATATGCAGCGGGTACGATTGGTCGGCGCTGTATCAGCCATGCTGATTCCTCCCCTCGCGGGCGGAGTTCCTTGCCTCAATGCTTGGGCCCTTCGTCCTGGGAGCCTGCTGAAAAAGGGGTCTGACCCCCTACGAAGCTTCACTGATTTCCTGCTTTCTTGGGGATCTGTCGCCATTCGTGGAAGGGGTCAGACCCCTTTTTCAGCAGGCTCCCAGGGTACGGAGCCTAGACTTCCCAGTACTTTTTCTGACCGGCAGCAGTCAGAATGGCCCGTTTCACCGCCACCTCGATGAGCTTGACTTTGTAGCCGTTCTGAGCAAGCGGGTTGGCACCTGCAGTGGCTGCCGCACCAGCGGCTGCGGCCGACTCCTCGTTCACTTCTTTTCCTTCCAGGGCACCGGCTGCCGCCTCAGAAATGCGCGGCATCGGCGCTACGTGGCCTAGTACAACCTTCGCCTTGGACGCTCGGCCGCCTTCCAGGTAGAAGGCTACGGCAGCTTGAACGAGGGGCCAATCGTACGCTTGTTTATGGCGGACCTCGTAGCTGGCATTTTTCGGCGCCAACGCCTGGCCGTCGTCCTTCTTCTGAGGCAAGGAGAACTGGACAGACAATACCAGTTCATTGGGTGACAGCTTATGCTCGCGCTCGACCGCGGTGGAGGGCGCATGGAAGAACCTGTCGAGCTCGACAATGCGCCGGCCCTGCGCTCCGATTATCTCGGCGGTCGCCCCCAGGGCGATCAGGACCGGGGCCAGGGTCGAGGGACTAACAATCACGCATTGGTGTCCCTTCGTGAATATCGCGTGATAGCGGTTATCCCCGTCCAGCGCGAAACACTTCTCGCCTCCTTTGAGAAGGCAATTGACATGCTCGTCGCGGAAATACCAGCAGCGGTTGCGCTGGCATAGGTTGCCGCCAAGCGTGCCCATGTTGCGAATTTGCGGTCCGCCGATGGCGCCGGCAGCGGTTGTCAACGCGGGGAATAGCTCCCGGAGGACCGGGTGCTCCGCGATGGCGGCCAGTTTGACGCCGGCACCGATCTTGATCTGCTGCCCGTTGCGGTCGGCCTGGATCGCCGAGAACTCCCCGCTTTCAAGAGCGCCGACGCTGACGACCTTGTCCGGCTGGGCAATGTACTCCTTTTGCAGGTCGAGCAAGTCGGTCCCGCCCGCAAGCAACTCGGCCGTTCCCCACTTGGCGTCTAGCAAGCCGACCGCGTCCTCGGCCCGTGTCGGCCGGTAATAAGTGAAGTTTTTCATGGTCAAGCATTCCCTTTCTTGGCGAGGGCAGCCAGCACGTTTTGCGGGGTGAAAGGTGCAAAAGGAACGCGTACCCCAATCGCGTTGTGAACCGCATTGCTGATCGCTGCACAAGTCGAAATCGTCGGCGGTTCCCCAATGCCGATCACGCCGCGCTCGGGCATGTCATGCATGTGGACGATGATCTTGGGCATGTCGACGATGCCGCCGAGTTTGTAAAACTCCATGTCGGGGTTAACCTGCCTGCCGGTATGCCGGTCGAAGATGTTCTCTTCGAAGAGGGCATAGTTCACGCCCATGATGACGCCGCCGGCCACCTGCGATTCGCAGGTCAGTTTGTTGATGATCATGCCGCAATCCTGCACGGCCACGACCTTCGTGCAGCGGACGACGCCGGTCTCCGTATCGACCATAACTTCGGCGATCTGGACACCGCCGACGCCGTTGTTGGAAAGGCCGGGCGTCCAATTGCCGACGCCTTTCACGGAGTCCATGCCCAATTTGGCGCAAGCCTGCTTCCAGGGCCATTTTTTATTGTTTGTCTTGTCCACGATTTGACCAGGCTCGATGGTCAAGTCACTGGCTTTTGCGTCCAGCCGGTCGGCGATCTTTGCCAACAGCGCATCGCGGGCCGCTACCCCGGCATTCAGCGCCGCGGGCGCTGTTCCGGGACAGGTGGTGCTTCCACCAGATCCGCCCGAGCGGCCGAATTGGCTCTCGCCAATTCGCACCGTGATGTCCTTGGGTTCCAGGCCGAGTACTTCCGCGGTCACAATGGCCATGACCGTGCGCTCGCCTGTCCCGAGATCCTGAGTGGAACATTGCAGCAACACCGAACCATCGCTGCTGATGGTCGTCGTGGTATCGTTCGGGCCTTGACCGGCGCCGCCCCACGTGTGAATGGCCATGCCGATGCCGTGCTTGACCGGTCCCGCGCCCGGGCCTTTCCCTGGAGGATGCCAGACCTTTTGCCAGTTGGCGAGTTTGGTGGCGATGTCGATTTCCTTGGTATAGATGGTGTGCCGGAGTGCCCGAATGGAGGTCGGCGCTTGCTTCACTGCTTCGGGATCGTTCGGCGGCAGGTTCCTTAAGCGTACCTGCAACGGATCCAAGCCGAGCTTGGCGGCCAAATCGTCGACGGCACAGTCTGTGAGGACGCTGCTTTGCGGGTGGCCGGGCGCCCGCATGGCCCGCTGGTTTCCCCGGTTGAGCCGCACGACGGTATGCTTCACTTTCGTGTGCTCTGGTTCGTAAATATATGGCAGTGGGCCTACCGTTCTGGAAGTCCCGGCCCCGGGTGTACCGTAACTGTCAACCTGGTAGGCGATGATTTTACCATCGTTAGCTCCAGCGATCTTCACGGTGCCATAGGCGGACGGACGATTGCCCGCAGCGGCTATCTCGGATGCGCGGTCGAGCATCAATTTGACGGGCGCCTTGGCCTTCTTGGCCAGTTCTGCCCCCACGATCCCCTGCACGTCGGGTCCAAATTTGCTGCCGAAGCCCCCGCCCATGTAGTGCGTGATGCATTTCACGCGCGTTACCGGGATCTTGAAATACTGCGCCAAGCCTTGGGCGGTGTAGTAGGTGGCTTGCGTCGAGCACCACACCGTTAGATTGCCGTCAGGGTCCCACTCGGCGACAAGGCCGTGTGACTCCAAGCATTGATGAGAAATCACCGGCACCCCGTAGGACCCTTCTACGACCGCCTCAGCATGCTTGATCGCTTCGTCCAGGTTGCCTTTTGTATCCTCCTCGCCCGGAATCAAGTTGCCGCGACCGCCAACCGTGTTTTTCCCTTTTGACGCCAGGCCATCCTCTTCCATTACCAGATGTTCGAGAATCTCGTAGTCGATTTTAATCGCTCGCGCAGCGTCCATGGCATGCTCTTCCGTGTCGGCCGCTACGCCGATGACTTCTTCGCCCGCGTAGAACAGCTCTGTGCCGTTCTTGGCAATCTGGTGAAACGCCTTGACGCCAGGCAACTTTTCCGCTGCGGAAGTGTCCAGGCTTTTGAGCTTCGCGTGAGCATATGGGCAGCGGACGATGATCGCATGCAGCATTCCCGGACGATTGATATCGAAGCTATACTTCGCTCGCCCGGTTGCTTTCTCGGGGCCGTCCAGGCGTTGGATCTTGGTGCCGATCAGGCGCCGCTCGCTAGGCCAGGTATTTGCCATGGTTAGCCTCACTTCCCTTCGCTCTTGCACAACGAAGCAATGGCGTCGCGCATCTGCTGGTAAGTACCGCAGCGGCAAATATTGCCGCCCAAGGCTTCCTCGATTTCCGCGGGAGTTGCCTTGGGGTTCTTGTCGAACGCGGCCCGCATCGCCACGACGAATCCAGGCGTGCAGAAACCGCATTGCTGCGCGTCGAATCGCACAAACGCCGCGGGAACCTCGTCGAGCTTGTCGTCGACCACCAGGGCTTCAGCAGTCTTGATGTCGTGGCCATTGGCTTCGACAGCTAACATTGTGCACGAGTAAATCGGCTTGCCGTCGAGCAGCACCGTGCAGGCCCCACACGTGCCGCGGTCGCAAACGCGCTTGCAACCGGTCACGTCGAGATGGTTGCGCAGCGTGTCCAAGAGCGTCACGCGCGGCTCCACCGCCTGGGTCATCTTTTTGCCGTTCACGGTGAGCTGGATCTTGACCGGAGCCGGTCCCATGCCCGCGACCTTGGCGTCATCCGCAGCTTCGAGCGCGGCTAGGGCCGGAAGCGGTGCGGTTGCCAGGGCGGTGGCCGCGGCGGCAGCGCCCGAGCCCTTGAGAAAATCACGCCGGGATAACCCCGAGCCGTTCTTGTTAGGCCGATGTGGGTCTTTCATTGCTTCATGACCCTCCCTTGTGAGTGAGATGACGAGGTGCCGGATCCCCTTCCTTGCCTCGATCTATCCAGTGGGGCGATTGTAAGGCTCGAATTGGCCAAGGACAAGTTATTTGTGAATGAGAATTATTGATTCCCGTGAAGTGCGGCCGGGGACGGAGGCGCGCCCTCATCCCAGGCAAGGGTGGCGGCATCGAAGATGGGGCCTTCCACGCATACCCGCCGGTAGTCCCAACCATCCGCCGTCCGTACCTTCGTCACGCAGCTGAAACAGATGCCGACGCCACAGGCCATGGGTGTTTCCAGCGAGAGATGACATGGGATGCCCCAGCGCTCTGCCAGGCGCGCGAGGGCTTTCATCATGGGTTCCGGTCCGCAGCCTATGAGGTGCTGTGGCTTTTGCTGCGTCTCCACTAGTTGTGTTACAAAGCCGTGAAACCCAAGACTGCCGTCGTCGGTCGCCAGATGGACCTCGGCGCCCGCTGCACGGAATTCTTCAACGCCGGCAGCAAATGCTGCTGTGCGCATGCCGTAGAAGAGCGACGCTCGTTGCACGGCACGCCGGGCCGGCTTGCCTCCATAACCACGCTCGCCGAGCAACTCTCGGACATAAGCCAGGAACGGAGTTTGACCAATACCGCCGGCGACTAGCGCAACGTGCTCGATGCCGGTCAACTCGGGAAAGCCATTCCCTAGCGGTCCCCAAACCTCAACCGCATCGCCGGGGCGCAGCTTTGCCAGCCGGCTCGTGAGCTTGCCGACGACGAGGTAAACGATGTCAATGGCCACGGCCTGGCCCTGTGCGTCCAGCGCCGTGTCGTACAGGGCGAAGGGCCTGCCCAGCAGCGGATCTGTTGCCCCCGGCAAGCGCAGCATGACAAACTGTCCCGGACGGATGCAGGAGGCCAGGTCTGGGCTCTGCAAGCGAATGCGGAACGTGTCCTGGGCCATGGACACGTTCGCGGCAACGGAATTGGTCTGATGGACAAGCCCGCTCATGCGCGCTCCGGCTCTTTGCCGCGGGCACGTTCCGCCACTTGCTGAAGCGCGGCCACTTCGGGTCCTTTCAAGCGGCGTGCTTTGCCCAGAGGCAGCGCTCCAAGGTTGATGGGGCCGATGGCGATGCGGCGCAGCCGCAAAACCTTGTGGCCGAGGCGGGCAAGCATCCGCCGAATCTCGCGGTTCTTGCCTTCATTGAGAATGATCCTCATCCAGGTACTGTCGCCGCTCTTCCTCTCGCGCTTGATGTTTCTGACACGGACATGCCCGTCGCTAAGCCATACTCCCTTGAGGAGCTGCCGGACATCATCAGCCGTGGGGCTGCCCACAACTTGAGCCAGGTAGGTTTTCTCGACACCGAAGCGCGGGTGCATCAGACGATTGGCCAGCTCGCCGTCGTTGGTGAGCAGGAGAAGGCCTTCGCTGGCCTCGTCGAGACGGCCCACGGTGTAGACACGTTGGTTTATTTGCGGCACCAGATCGAGGGCCAAAGGCCGGTGGGCCGGGTCATAAGTCGTGCAAAGATAGCCACGTGGCTTATTGAGCAGCCAATAGGCGGGTCCTTCCACGCGCACGGGTTGGCCGTCGACGGCGACGCGCTGTTTGCCGGGGTCCACTTTCGTACCGAGTTCACGGACGGTGGCGCCATCCACCGTCACGCGGCCGGCGTTGATCAGCGCTTCGCATTTGCGCCGCGAACCAATACCTGCGTGTGCGAGATACTTGTTGAGACGATCCATGCCGTTATTGTACGATCTCGCCAACCTTGTTGAAGCAGATTGGCGACCTGGGAAATGGCGACTCCTGTGGCTGGAAGATGTTTCAGGCGCAGATGACAACCTCGTCCTCACCAAGCACAATAACTACAACACAAGGCAAGCCCGTCTGCAGAATGAGATTGCGGTACAATCTACGGAACCGGAAAATCGTAGGGAAAGCGATACCTTGGAGCCCTGAAGAAATGATAAGTCCCGAACTGCTCGAAATCCTGCGCTGCCCGATGGATCCCAGCCGGACTCGGCTATTGCTCGAGGGTGACCGGCTGATCTGCGAGCGCTGCCGGCTCCAGTTCAAGATCAAGGATGGCTTCCCTGTCCTTGTCGTTGAAGAGGCTGAATTACCCCCGGGTTGTGAGAGCTTGAGTCAGCTACCCTGTCAGCGCGAGCAGTCGACTCGCAATCCGTGATACGCGCGGGTTTTTAGGACAGCGTTATCCCGCTACCCGAGATTAATAATGCCCGATGTAACGCTAGGTCGCTACGAAGCTGAAGAAGGTATGCTGCCTCCTGTATGCATTTGTTGCGGCGCACCGGCGACAGCGTTCAAGGCGGTGAACTTTTCGCATCAGCCGGATTGGACTTTCTTCCTTTTGCTGATCGCTGTATGGCCGTTCGCTCTTGCAGCCCTATGCTTTCGCAAGCGGATGCGCGCCCTCCTCCCCATCTGCGAGGCACATGGTAATTACTGGTTTCGACGCCGAGTCTTATTCATTCTTTGCCTGGTTTTACTGCTGCTCTTGGTTTCCGTCGGCATGTTCACGCTTGCCGCGGGCAACGCCGGAGGTGCACTCAGGCTCGTGCGCATCCTTCTCTGGCTGGTGGGGCCACTCTCGCTCTTGGTAGTCCTCTTGGTACGCACGAAAATGGTACGGCCTCTTGAGCTGACAGATGAGATGATTCGCTTCACGGGCGTCTCGCAAGGCTTTGTCGATGCCTACAGCGCGGAACGCCCTTCTTTCGGCCAGGCGCCGGCAATAGCCATCGACCCTGCGAAAGCGGCGCAGAGCAGTTGATGGGCACACCTTGGCGATGTCGAGAGGACTGGTACAGCAGTTGTGCCTTGAGTTGTGCCTTGTCCAATTTCATCGAGCACTGAAAAAACCCGTAGTCGAGAATTGAGCAAGGGGCGTGTGGCAATCCGATCAGATTGCCACACGCCCGTTGGTGCAAGACATCGGGTAATTATTCGTCCCCGCCGCGGCCAGGAGAGGGCATCGTCGGCACGGGTGGCGCAGGCGGTATCGAGGGATAAATGGTCTGATAGCTTGACTGCCTCGATTGCGGCAGGCCTGGAGCCTGGATCCCGTTCGTCGAGTTGAACGAAGGAGCGCCTTGCGGCGAAGTCGATGGGAATGCCGGCGCAGGCGCTTGAGAACCGGTTGCACTCGGGAAAGCCGGCGAAGTCGATGGAAAAGCCGGGGGAGGCACTTGTGAACCGGTCGCATTCTGGAAAGTCGTCCGCGGCGCAATGGTCCCGGTCGATGGTGGCTGCGAAACGTCGGAGAGCCGTGAATTTCCAAAAGACCCTTGATTCGGGTTGTAGCCAGCCGGTGACAGCGGTGACATGGTGTTCGGCAAAGTGTTGGTATTAGTCGCGCTGCCGGATGTCGTGCCGTAGGATGGGGAGAAGCTGTTGGGCATACTGGTGGAGCTCGCTCCGCTCCCTGGCATCGAATACGTCGGGGAAGTCCCCATCGGTCTCGCGCCGGAAGCCGTTTCCATCATGCTCGTTGCCTGTCCGGTTGGTGCTGCAACTTGGGCTGTTCCACCAGCAGCATTGGCGGACTGCGTCTGGTTAGCCCATTGCGAAGCAGGAGTCGACTGGTTCGACATCGTCACCGACGTCTGGGTAGCAGGTATTCTGGCCTGCGCTTGCGTCTGATTGCTATGGCAGGCAGAACATGATTCACATCCGGACAACGCTCCACCGACCAGAACGAACCCGGCCAAGGCAATCCCCGGCATCTTGCCCATAGGATTTTCCTTTTTCCCGCGGATGAGGATAGTGCACTACCGGCGGCCGGCACGATCCATGTGCTTGGGCCGCTGCGGCTTGGGACACACGACGGAACTGCTCCCTGAAAAGCTGGCGGACTCTAGCGATGTCCCTCAACGAGGTCAAGATCTTTCCCGCTTGGGGCCCGAGCACGTGGCCAGAGAGACACGCGAGGCAAATGGCGAAATCGACAATGTCATGTTATGTCATGTAAAAGGGGGGGTAGGCAGACAACGTGTCTGACAAGCAAGAGAGATATTCAAGTCATTATTCTGCAATTGGTTACGTCTCGACTCGGGCCTTTGGAGGAACGGCAGGTCCACCTGAAATATGTCATGTGTACTGACGTTCATGTCGCAGAGAATCTTCAAGCCAAGACAAGCACTTTGAAAGGATCTCTACGTGGCCGGCCCGTCGTGGCGTACCGGCGGCTGATAGGCTCTGGTTTCCACATCCCGATTGTCTACCTGGGCTGAAGCGGTGACCGAAATAAACGTGCCGCTCTGGGAAGGGGTCAGCAGACCGCGCCGCTCGTAGCTGGCCAAATCTTCCAGTATCACGCTGACATCCTGGTAACGCCATTCGCGCTGTCGGGCCATCATCCGCCGGATGATCACCGCCAGCGGTACCGGCAGGTTGGGTGCCATTTCCGTCAGGAGCGGGGCATCCTCCTGGGCAATTTGAACCAGGACTGCGGCGGCCGTGTTCTTTCGAAACGGCAATTGGCCGCTCAGGATGTAAAAGAAGGTTGTTCCCAAGGAGAAGATGTCGGAGCGCTCGTCAAGGGCCTCGCCCAGCGTCTGCTCGGGAGACATGTAGTGTGGCGTGCCGACGATGCCCGAGCGCGGCGGCGCTGTGTCGCCGAGCTGCTGGGCTTGTTTGAGCAGACCGAAGTCGCTGACTTTCAGATTTCCCTCGGCTGTCAACAACAGGTTGTGTGGCTTGAGATCACGGTGCAAGATGGAATGGCGGTGAGCGTAGTACAAGCCTTCGAGCGCCTGCCGAAACCAGCGCAGACCGAGCTCGGCTGGCGCAGGCCCTTGCTGTTGCAACCAGCGGCCCAGGTCGCCGCCGGCCATGTATTCCATCGCCATCCAGCCGAGCAGGCCGCCGCCCTGATCGCTTGCGGTGCCTGCCGCAAGGATCTGGACGATGTAGGCACAGCTGAACTGGGCGAGGACCAGTGCTTCATGATTGATCCGCGCGAGGAACTCGTCGCCGGCCTGGCCCTCATGGCGAAAGATCTTGACCGCCACGGTCCGGCTCAAACTGACCTGTGTGGCGAGGAATACTTCGCTCATGCCGCCGGTGGCCAACTTGCGCTCGAGCCGGAAATCGCCTCCCAGGACCAGGCCTTCGTACTCGACCGCACGACCGGGTGCATTCGGGCCAGTGCGCTCCTCGTCGGGAGTACGCGTATCGCTGGGTGTTCCCCGGTAGTCGGCAGCAACCGTTTGGGCTTCCCGAAGATTCCCCTGCGCTAGATGCCCGAAGGCCGCCTGGAGCCGGTCGCGGAATTGTCCAATAAAATTTGCGAGGGATCGACCGGGCATGTTCCCGCTAATGCGCAGCACGATCACAAAGTACATCGGCTCAGGAGTGCTTGTCGATGCGTTCCCCGCCTCGAGGTAGGTAGAGACCTGCACATCCTCGAGGTCAAAGCCATAGGCCGCGAGCGCGCCCGTGATGCACGCCACCGTTCCGGGATGGTCCTGGCCCACAACCACAACTTCGAACGCTCGCGCAGCGAGCGGGCGAACATCCACGTCGACCGATCGAACTCCAGCCAGGCTGGCAATCAGGCGGATGTGCCGAGCCACTTCTGTGGGCGCGTGTCGCTCAAAATACGAAGGCGGCAGCCGGCGAAAGTGCATCTCGACCACGGCCGGATCGAGGTCGGCACACTGGCCCCGCACAGATTCGAATAGATTGAGCATGCAAGCGGCTCCTTCCACCGCGGCCGCGGACTTTACTGTCGGCGAGCTTGTTTGGATGGGCGGCCAGGGTGCTGGGAGGACCCTTGCCAACCGTGCCGGAGTGAGGGGGCCAATGTCGGCCCATGGGCCTGCAGGCATGCCGGCGCAATGAGCGCAACTTCACAAGCAGATCACGGTTTATTCTTGCAATTCCGCCCGCCCTGGACAAGGCAGGTCTCCAGTTCCCCCAGGGTGTTGCTGCACAGAAACCTGCAATCGAGCCGTGCCAGCTGTTGCCTTTTCCTGGCTCATGACCTATTCGTGAACTATCCGGGGAGCCGCATGTGCGGCCATCCCGGCATTATTTACCCGACTCTTTGAACTTCCGTGATGCGTGGTGAAACGTTCGAACATCCGCGCGATGGCTCGCTCATGGTCCTGGTGCCCGAGGGGCCCTTCTTGATGGGGCTGCCCCAGAAGGAGCTGCTGGCCGAGCTCCACGAAAGGCCACTTCGGGAGGTGACTCTTTCCGCTTACTGGATCGACGTTTATCCGGTCACGAATGCGCGGTTCAGTCTGTTCATGGCGGCCGACGGCTACGAGGATGCAAACTGGTGGACTCCGGAGGGCTGGGAGTGGAAGTGTCGGCAACATATCCAGCAACCCGCAATGTGGGGGCAGGCTGGATGGGACGGGCCAGATCAACCGGTCGCCGGAGTCAGTTGGTACGAGGCCGATGCCTATGCGCGCTGGTCAGGCCGCCGGCTGCCGACCGATGCGGAGTGGGAAAAAGCCGCCCGCGGCGTCGATGGCCGGCACTATCCCTGGGGAGATGAATGGCCGACCGCGGCGCTGGCGAACTTCAATCACCTGATTGGCAGGACCACGCCGGTGGGATTGTATGTGGACGGAATCAGCCCCTATGGCTGTTTTGACATGGCGGGAAACGTCAATAACTGGACGAGCGACTGGTATTGGCCTCCCTTTGGCGCCCTTTGCGTGGCGTCCCACGCGCTGCGCGACCCGCACTTGAATGATGCCTTCCGTGCAGGGTACCACTCGGCAAACATGCGCGAAAAGGTGGATCGCGGCGGCGGTTTCGCGACCGACCGGGAGCATCAGGAAGTACTCGGGTGCACGCGCAAGGTGCACGGGCCGCCGGAAACTCGGGAGCCGTGGAACGGCTTTCGCACGGCACTGGACGCCACCAAGCATGGCGGCCCGTGACAGTCAGCTGCGCGAAAGGACAGCGCGTTTCGCCCCCGAACTTGACCTCTTCGCTCTCCCCATGTACAGAAGGAGGAAGGCCTTCATGGGAGCTATACGGCGCGCGGTCAAGAATGATCCCAATAGGCCGTAGCCGCATTCGCCAGAATGCGGGGGAAACTGCGTGAGATAGCCCGCATTCTGGCGAATGCGGCTACGGGGCGATGTCTCATTCTTGACCGCGCTCAGTATATATGTCTCATGAGACCTATGGCTCCTATGTACAGAACCAAAAAGGAGCAGGCCAACAGGTTGATGCCGTCTGGAACAAGCGGAGAGCGATCGCGCAGGAGCATGATCAAAGGCGACTCGTCCGGCGATCCCAATGGCAACGAGCTGCGTCTTTCTCGGGCCAGCGTCGGCAGGCTGAGCCTGTATCTAAGGCGCCTGGAGGCGCTTCTTCGCGAGGGGGCACAAACTGTTTCAAGCGGCCACATGGGCAGCGCATTAGGCGTGACCGACGCGCAGGTGCGCAAGGATCTTGCCGCCCTTGGTAGCCTGGGGCAACCCGGCATCGGCTACCCCACGCAGGAACTGATCGCAGCCATTCGCCGGGCGCTTGGGATCGATCGCGAATGGTCCGTGGCGCTGGTGGGTGTTGGGAATCTGGCTCGTGCCCTGCTCCGCTATCGCGGCTTCACCCAGCGGGGATTTCGAATTGTCGCTCTCTTCGACACCGACCCCGGCAAAGTCGGCCAGCGCGTGGACGGGCTCACCATTCATTCCCTCGAAGAAATGCAGGCAGTGATCGCAGCCACCAGGGCCGAGCTGGGTGTGCTCGCGGTGCCTGCGGAGGCAGCCCAGGCCGTGGCTGATTCCCTGGTTGCAGCGGGCGTGCGTGGTGTGTTGAACTTCGCACCGGTGATCCTCCGCTTGCCCGCAGGCGTCAGCCTGGTTTCGGTGGACCTGACCGTCCAACTCGAGCAGCTTGCCTTTCTGGTGCAATTGGGCGGCGGGGATTGATGCGCCTCGTCCTGCATTCCCTTAGGGACGCCGCCCCGAGGGGTCCACTCGACCCCTTGACGGAGAGGCGTCCCGTAGCTTCGGAAATGGAAACCGGTGCTCTGTCAATTCTCGACCGACGGCTTGACCGTCGACCCAGGCATGAGAGGAAGATTTAAGATGATGAGTAAGATTTGGAAGAAGATTAAGAGCAAGAGTACGAGAAAGAGCAGGACTCAGGAGGCGGCAGGCATGACATCCTACTCTTTATCTAGATCGTGCTCTTCATCCTCTTCGTACTCGTAATCTTCCTCCTAAATCTTACTCTCCCTTCAAAGTTTGTTCCGTCGGCCGAAGATTGGAGGAAATCAGTTCCGCGGCACCGTATTGACTACAGGTGGAGGAGGCGGCTGCTGTAACGAAACGGGCTGTCCATAATACACCGGCGTGGGAGCAGACGGCAGATTCGTCTGTGCAGGTGCCGAATATCCCGCCGAGGCAGGGGCATAGCCCTGAGGTGCGTAGCCCTGAGGTGCGTAGCCTTGAGGCGCGTAGCCCGGAGGTGCGTAGCCCTGGGGCGCGTAACCAGGAGGGGCGGTCGGAGCGGGTTGTCCATTCGCTTGAGCCGGATAAGGCGGCGGCGGGTAAGCCGGCGGCGCCGCGTAAACTACGCGATAAGGCGGGTAGTACGGTGGGTAGTATCCGTAATACGGGTACGGTGGATAGTAGGGTCCATAATACGGCCCGTAGCCGGGACCGTACCACCCTCCGCCGATGGGGATGCCAATCCCGATCCCGAAACGGACGCCCGCTTGGGCCGAAGCCAACGGCAGCAACAACATCATCATCGCGGCCAGAAGTAGTTTGCGAAGCATGGTAGCCTCCTTGGGCGACTATGCGGGGTGTCTGCGGCGCAGCCAGGCTCCCGCCATTACCTTTATCGGCATTGGCAAACAAGAGTATTTCTCGATGTGGCGCGGCCGCACAATGATGAGAGTCGATGCCTGGAAATGTCCGCAAGGAAGTCATACCCTCCGCGAGCCTGTGAGAATATGCGGAAGATGCCGGTTTCGCAAAGACCGGCGGCTGCAATTGATCTCCCCTCGCCCCGGTACTAAAAGATGGGCGGCAGCAAGTGATCTCCCCTCGCCCCGGTACTCCGGGGAGAGGGGTCGGGGGTGAGGGGAGATAATGACCTGCCCCTTCGCCTAATGAACCGGATCGCATGAGTCAGCCCGAACCTTCAGGACCTTGCGCCGCAAGCTCACCGGCGCTGCTTTGCCCTTGAAGAACCAGGGGCAACCGAGCATTATGTTTGGTGTCTTCCGGGAGGCCTTGCCATGCTGGAATCACTGGGCGGAAGCGATCGATAAGCTCGACCCACTTACCCGGTAGTGTAACGGTAGCACAAGAGATTTTGGCTCTCTTTGTCCAGGTTCGAATCCTGGCCGGGTAGCTTCAAATCAAGTAGCCAAATCTAAAAGACTTACGACGCAAAACATCTTTGAAGACCGATGTTCGTGTTCGACCCGATTGAACAGCTGGGGCTGCTGGCTATTGGCTTGTTCACATTGGGACTCATCGGCGCCGCGATTCAAAAAAGCCGTCAAGGCGCCTTCGGCTTGTCCTCGTCAGGAATTCGACCTGCTTTTCTCAACTGTGCGAGCACGGTGGGTCGGTCGTCGTAGAAGTCTTCCAGGATGCGCTGCGCGTAATGGTGGGCTGGTTCAACGTCTTCCTCGCTGATTTCACGCCATTCGTCGTGGAGAACGTCGTTACCGAGCACGCGGATATCCTCATGGGCGCGGAGCTTTCTGGCTTGAGTAAGAACCCCGTCGTCAGCCGCGGCCTCGATTTGCTTATACAAGTCGATTTTGTACGTCTTGTAACCGTTCGCTCGCATCGTTTTATCTAGCACCGACCTGAAGAGTGCAGTTGCCGCGCGGAAGCATTGATTACCCAGACACTTTTCAGCTTCTCTGAATTCAGCTCGGATGCCGTCCGGAACATCGTCCGGCAGATTCAACGGCTGTATCGACTCTGGAAAGAAAGATATAAGCTGCTCAATATGGCTGGGATAAATTAGCTGCCCGCCGCCACCAGAGGCGGGATTGAACGGCTGCATTGCAATGGTCGCTAGCGCGCCTCTACCGCATCCGGCGCACCTAAACAGACGATATTGCGTCTGGAGAAACCACAGAGGTTCAATCATCGTGACAGTAACAACGCCCCAGACTTGCTCGGCATCGCGACGATACTCGAACGTACTCTTTGCTCCCTCGCATCCGGGACAGTTGGCGATGATATTACCGTGGTCATTCAGGGTGGCCATTTGGGGCGCTCCTTTGCGTCGCAATCGTTTGTTACACGGTTTTTATTTTAGCGGACGTGCAAAAAGAAAACCGGCCGGCAACCAAAGCGCAGATGGTCCCCGCCGGAAAGTTTGTCCCCCACTTCGCCACAAGGGGGACGGCTGCAATACTACTCGACCGAAAGCCGAGTACAACGCAAAAAAAGTTCCGCCCAACTGCCACACTTGGCCCAATAAGGTGACAACCGAGCGGAACGCCTGCAATAGTATCCGGCCGAAAACAGAACGCAAGCAAAATCAGGCAGAGAGGAAGCCTAGGCGTCGTCATCGTTGCGGATGGCTCTAGGGGCTCGCAGAATCGGGCGTATTTGCGTCTCGGAGGTCGAATAGGCGCGCGAAAGAACGACCCACACCCTACCCTCTGCGTGACCCGCGTTTATGGTGCTCTTAGGCGCCCGCCCGTTGGGGCATGGCAGCCCGATGCTTGTCGGTTACAATGGCTTCAATGGCGAGGAACCCGAGGGAGGGACCACTGATGTCGAGCGTAGTGACGCGAATAGAGTCTGGCCGGCGATTGCGCATCCCCGCGGAATGGGGCGAGGAGTTCGGGCCGGAACACGAAGTCGAACTGATTCGTTGCGAAGAAGGCATTTTGGTAAAGCCTTTGCCTAAGACACCCATGCAATCCGCTCTTGAGCGAAAGCTGCCAATGAACCGTCCGACCCACGTCGACCTGGCCGACATCGACATGGACGCACTTGGTTGGTAGGAGTTTGCGTGAAAGCGATCGACTCCAATTTGTTAGTGTACGCCTCGCTCGCCAACCACCTAGCCATGACGGCTTGTGAGCAGTCCCGCCTCGTTTGACTTCATGGCGATTCGAAGCATTCTGAAAACCCCTCTTGACCAGCTCCCCTTCATGAACCACGCCGACCATGCCTGCTGGGTGCCCGGGGCTTTGGAATAACTGCTCTGTGCAACGAGATTCTGCCTGGCGCGCCGGCTTTTCCCACGCGTGTGGAGACTGCCCGATGCAGCAGTCCTGCGGGGCGAAGATGCGCCGAGAGCGCGCCTTGTAACGCCCCTTTCTTCCGCGGCACCAACAAAGCCTTCGTCCCTTTGCAGTCCGGTGATCGTTTCCCCAGGTCTGCCAAGCGGCAACCCCTACGAAATTGGGCTGACCGTTCCGCATTTGTCTCTTCTGCGACCGTTTCTCCGAGATCATTTGCGAAACCGCATGGCAATTTGCCGATTTCTTTCCCTGGCAAGTCAGCCGTCCCGCGACGGCAATCCTGTTCTTGTGAGGTCCTGCATGAAACACTGCCAGTCCATCCCTCCGTGCTACCAGCCCAAACGCCGGCTTGCTTTTCGCAGCGCGCCCGTGATTCGTCCACGCCCCTTCCGCCCGATCGCTCTGCTGCCCCGACGCAGCCAGCAACTGGCCGGGGTCACACAGCCTCTACCGCCACACTAGAGCTATCTGCGAGCGGTTATGTCTTGATACAACCGCCAGAGACCATCCATGCATCCCCGGAGTTCCCGCGCGCCCTACCGGCTCCACCTGTGCTTTGTTCCATTCCAAAAGGAGATGAATCCATGCCACGCAAAGATGGACAGAAACGCCCATTCGATGCCTCTTCAGCTCGGTTCCTTGGCTCGTCACACCTGGCCGGCCATGCGCAGGAAACCGATTCCCGGCCGGCAGAGCACTTGGTGGGCGATGTCGCAGAAGGTGCCGCGCCCAACTGGGAGACCGCCTGGATCGACTTGGGTGGGGAAGGTTGACGGTCGGCCGGTCGCGGCGCTGCCGTGAAGTATGGCAGCTCGCTTGGTTGAATGTGCTGTCTTTTTCCAGGCGAGCCAGACTCGCGGCCATCCTGTACGCAGCCTCCTGAGTCAGGTTCTATTTCAACGACCCAAAGGTTCAATCCTCTCCCATGAGCCGGGCGATAGGTCGAGTACTCGGCCAACTCTCCAGGATGATCTTGAGCATCGCTGTCAACGGCACGGCGAGGACCATGCCTATGAGTCCCCAGCAAAGGCCCCAAAAAGAGAGGGCGATGAGGACGACCAAAGGGCTGAGGTTGACAGCCTTGCCGGTCATGGCCGGCTCGATCAGGTAAGCCGACAGCGTGTGCACGGAGACCAGGAGCACCGCAGCCGCGAGCGGCTGCCAGCCGAAATCCAGATCCAGGAACCCGAACAGGATGGGAAGCGAGCAAGCCACAATGCTTCCCAGGTAAGGAACAAAGTTGGCAAGAAAAGTCAGGGCTCCCCACAAGACCACGAATTTGATGCCGAATGCCCACAAAACAATCATCGCAGGGATGGCCAGGACCAGGCTGGCCTTCACCTTCACTTTCAGATAGCTGGCAATTGCTTCGTTAATGCTTGCGATCGTGCTGAGGATTTGCTCGGCTTGTTCGTCTGGAAAAGCATTTCGCATCCGTTGCGGAAAACGGCGGGCTTCGAAAAGTATCAACGTCAAGAAGAAGATGACTTCCAGGGCCTCGACCAGAACGCCGGCCGTGACGTTGGCCAGGCTTCGCAATGCCTCCTGGAGCCGATCGGTGCTCAGCTCCCCGGCTGCCGATGTCCCGAACATGGTGCCCAACCATCGGGGAGCCTGCTCGCCTGCGTGACGGCTGACCTGGGCAGCAAATTCCCTCGCGCGTTCCTGTAAGTGGGGCACTTCGCGGCTCAGATCGACTATGTCGCCATAGGCTTTCACGCCAAGGGCGGCGACGACGATGCCCAATCCAATGAGAAGGGCCAGGTGCCCTGCCCCGCCCCGTACTTGACCCTTGACGTAAAGGCGGACTGGAAGGACGATGTAGGCCAGGAAAATGCCCATGAGCAGCGGACGCAGAAGTGGCGCCAGCTCCTTAAGCAAGAACCAGGTGGTGGCAATGACCACCAGCCAGCGGAAAACTGCCCACGAGCGCGTCAAATCGATCCAGCGCCGGTCGGGCAGCCCGATAGCAGGGCTTGCTGGGTCATCGTGCTTCAGCCCCTGGCTCATTGGTGTTCCCCGAGGACTTTCCCATCGAGTGATGCAAGCACTTCAACCCCGCAAGTCGCCGCCAGCGCTCGCGTTCCTGCCCATTGAGAGTAAAGGCGCTGTTCACCTACTTCCAGATCAACAAGTTCAGCCACGTCGATTGCCGCCGGCCTGCATCACGCTTCAGTGTGACTGGCCGCGAAAGATCGGCTTCAAGAGATTTGGGTCACGCGCTATTTGATTGCTGATTTGGGTCAGATGATCCTGAGCGTTTTGGGAAAGTCGCGTTCCGGAACAAACCTTGAGCACAGATTCCAGGTAGGGGATCGCCTGTTGCGGTTTGCCTTCCTGGATCCATTTCTCGGCCTGCTCCCAATACATCTCCCCGACGGACTCGAGGAGGTTGCTATAGGCCTGGCGTTTCTGTTCGGGATCGTTCTTGATCCTGTCTGCAAGCTGCCGGGCTTCCGCTGCCTCGGGCAGGTCAGCATAGCCGCTGGCGATCGCCTGGCAGCGTACCAGGGAGCACGCATATTGTTGGCCACGATAGTCTTCCGTCGCCTGCTCCAGCAGAGCGCGCGCCCGGTGACTCCTCTCCGCTGACGAAGTGGCTGCAGGGCCCGTTGGCGTGGTCAGACTTCCAGTCGATTGACTTTGGCCAGCAATGCTCCTTGCCGAGGCATCCACTTCCGGATCGCCAGCTGAAGGTTGGGACTGCAGATGAGTTCGAACGCTAGAGAGCGCTTGCTGCAACTTCTGGGTGAGCCGGCCGGCGTCCACGAAGCCTTCCTGGGAGCCGAGGATCTTGCCGTCCGGTGCGGCAAACACAAGCGTTGGGTAGCTTTGGATGCCCAGCGCCTGCGCAAGCGGCGCATGCTTTTCAGCATCGATCTTAATCGCCACGAACCGGTCGGACATGATTTTGAGGACTGTTGGATCCCGGAACGTGGAGGCATCGAGTTTCTTGCACCAGAAGCAATGTTCAGTGCCAAAGTCCATGATGATCGGGCGATTGGTTACGCTGGCCTCCTTCCGGGCGGCATTGTAGTCGGAGCACCAGTGGGGTTCCTGCCCGGAGGCGGGCTGCGGGAAAAGGGATGCGACGCATGCGCAGAGAATCGTGGCCGTCGCGAGACCGCTGAGGATAGCCTTCATGGCATTTCTCCTGTGCACTCCATCCTGGAGTGACGGTGTGTTTCTTGCCTGACGCGGCGAAGTTGGTCAGCCCTCTGGGGCCAGGCCGCGGTGAGGCAGGAGGGGGGTCGTCTAGTAATGCCTGCTTACATGAACGGGAGTTCACATAGGAGCATCCCGTAATCAGATGGGCACTGTTCGATAGAGAACGGGCACGCCGTCAAAAGGTAACCGCTACTCAGGTGAATCCCGGATCGGAGATGACCCGTACGGAAAGAACTGGAACCTTGACTCGAAAAGGTAGATCGGAGCTGAGTCCGGATACTTCCGTCAACGTCATATCTACCCAGGTGTGGGGCACTTGCTCGGGCCAGTCTGGGGACCGCAAGTGTCTTGGAGACGCCTTACGCTGGCGACTCGTTTTGCCGGATTCGAGCCAAAGAATCAAGCCGAGATGGGGGGAGGGAGTTAGCGCATGAAGGACTTTAGGGATTGGGTAAACTATATCGATTAGTAAAGATTTAACTTGCCTGCCGAACTCCAGTCTTGTACAACTTTCCTTTCCGAAGGAACCCAAAGGAAGAGGATGGGTTTTTGTTCAGAGGTGTCTCACCACACATAAGGAGAACGACGCATGTACACCTCAATTCTCGTGTTCGCCCTATCCGGACTCGCCCCGTCGGCGGACGCAGGAGGCTCGCCTTCTTGGCTGACGGACTACTCCGCCGCCGGCAAGCAGAGCGCCAGTGAGAAGAAGCCGCTGGTCGTGTTTTTCGGCTCGGGCAAGGCAGGGTATGACAAGCTGAGCAGTGAGGGCAAGCTGCCAATCGCTGCGGCGGCAATTCTGGAGTCCAAATATGTCTGCCTGCACATCGACACGTCGACCGAGCATGGTAAGCGGCTAGCTGAACTATTCGAGGTCTCGGAAGGTGTGGGGGTGGTCATCAGCGACCGCACGGGTGAAGTTCAGGCATTCCGCCACGAGGGCAGCCTAGCCAATGCCGACCTCGTGCGTTACCTGCAGCGCTATTCTGATCCGAACTGGGTGGTTCGGACCACAGAGTCTAATCCTGGAAACGAGCGGGTTAGCTATTATGGCCCAGCCTACTCGCCGGCTCCTGCCTATACCGCCGGTTATTGTCGGACCTGAAGGTAGGCAAATTGATTTAGCGGTCGCTAAATCGGGTTAGTTTCTAGCCGCACAATCACTATTGGCGAGGTCGTCCGCTCCGCTGGCGACCTCGCCTGTTCTTTTCTCTCTCTGCTTCCCTCCTCGCGATTCCCATTCGCCTTTCGACTATGGCCCTTCGTGCCCCGTCTAATAAGTTAGCCATCGGCATCCGCACAGACTCAGGAGGGATCAGCCGTGGCTCGCGATCGCTATTCTGTTGGATTCGTCTTCACAACTCTCGCCTTCCTGGCAGCTGTGCCCCTGGCAGAGGCAGATTCGGCAGATTCCCCTGTGCCCTTAATGAAGGGAGAACGGATCGTTTTCCTGGGTGACTCTATTACTCAGGCGGGTGCCGGCCCTAACGGTTACGTCACCCTCATCAGGAAAGCCCTGGATGAGAAGCACAAGGACCTGGGCATCAAGGTGATCGGTGCAGGCATTAGCGGCAACAAGGTTTCAGACCTTCAGCGGCGCTTGGGGAAGGACGTGCTTTCCCAGAAGCCGACTCTAGTCGTCGTCTACATCGGGATTAATGACGTTTGGCACGGCGAAAAGGACCCCGCCAAGGGCACTTTGCCGGACCGCTATGAGGCCGGCTTGAAGGACGTTATCGGGCGGATCCAGGGTGCCGGCGCCCGCGTCATCCTCTGCACGCCGAGCGTGATTGGCGAGAAACATAACGGCGAGAACAAGCTAGACTCGCGGTTGGATGAATACTCGGAGATTAGCCGCAAAGTCGCCAGCAAATCTAAGGTACAGCTCCTGGACCTGCGGAAAGCCTTTCAGGATTACCTGAAAGAACACAATTCCGAGGACAAGGAGCGAGGCATTTTGACGAGCGACCGAGTGCATTTGAATCACGCGGGAAACCGCTTCGTGGCAGATGTCATGCTGAAAGCGCTGGGAGATTAGCCCAAACGAGAGTGGCGGTTTTGTCAAGCAACCGATGCTAGCACTCTTTATTCCACTACCTCGAGCGTTACCGGCACGTCCACGCGTTGCCCGTTTCGGAAGACCGTTACCTTGATGGAGTCGCCGGCCTTGTGTTTCTCGAGGATGGTGTACAGGTCCGTTTGTCTGGAGACCGGCTTACCATCGATGGCCACGATCACATCGCCGAGATGAAGTCGGCCTGAACGATCCACGTACGTACCGCGCAGATTGGCTTGGGCGGCCGGAGTATTGGGAACCACTTTGATGATGAGAGCGCCCTCATCGACTCCGAGCCTCCGGGCTTGTTGATCTTCGGCCAACTGCACTCCCAACCGGGGACGAACGATTTTTCCGTGGCTAATCAATTCCGGCACGATGCGGTTGATCTCGTCCACGGGGATCGCGAAGCCGATTCCCGCAAACGCGCCGGAAGGACTGAGAATGGCCGTGGTCATGCCGACGAGTCGGCCGCTGCTGTCGAGGAGAGGCCCGCCGGAGTTGCCCGGGTTAATGGCTGCACTCGTTTGAATGACTCCCTGGATGGGCAGGCCGGTTGCCGACCTGATCTCCCGGCCCAGGGCACTGACGATTCCCATCGTCATCGTTTGGTCGAGGCCGAACGGGTCTCCAATCGCATAGGTGATCTGACCAACTTTCAGATCATGCGAACTGCCAACGATGACGGGGTGAAGATTCTTCTTGGGAGCATCGATCCAGATGACCGCCATGTCCATGTCGGGATGAACCCAAACTTGTTTCGCCGGATAACTGGATTGGTCCGAGAGAGTTACTTGAATGCCAGTGGCACCCTTTACGACATGGTAGTTGGTGACAATGTGTCCCTCGTCGTCCCACACGAATCCGGTGCCCGCCCCCTGCGGGATCTCCTGGGCATTGAGGCTCAACGCGCCGCCGTTGTCCGATAGGTTGATGACGTGCACGACGGAAGGCGACACCCTTTCGTAAACGTCGATGTTCTGCTGTTCTGCCTCCGACAGAGTTCCGCGGGCAGTGACCGGGCGCGGCTGCGCATTCGGGTCTAAGCCCGAACCCGCTCGGGCCGGCCAAAACCACCAAACGAGCCCGCATGCCAACACCAACAGAAGTAGGAAAGGCGTCAGGCAGGAAGCCATCGGACTCGGCGCGGGCTCCCGATCGTAATATGTCGGCATTTCTTAGATCTCCCTTATCTAACCGGTATTCTACGCAAGCCTCGAGGAATGCCACCGCCTACCAAGATCACCTGTGCGCACGCTTGGGATCGATCAGGGGAATCGCCTGGGTCGCGGCACTGCGCACCAATCGATCGCGGTCCCGACTCAGCTTCTCAAGCTCCGCAACAGCGGCCTGGGCGTCTGGGCCAATCTGCCCCAGGGCAAGAGCGGCCTGACGCCGGACGGTCCACTCCGGGTCGTGCAGCAACTGGATCAGCACCGGCACCGCATCACGGGCATCCGGCCCAATCGAGCCAAGGGCCAGAACCGAGTTCTGCCGAACGATTGTATCCTTTGTAGTCGAAGCCTCAATCAAGGTGGGAACTGCACTCCTGGCATCGGGGCCCAAGAGACTTAGTCCATAGGCTCCCTGGGCTTGCACGGCCGCGGACGCGTCATGCAGCATGCGCTCTAGCTGGGCGGCGCTTTTGCCCTCGTAAGGCGCTTTGCTGCCACACCCTCCGGTGGACAAGAGCGCCAGCAACAAGAACGCCGAACTTAGGCTGTCACGCATAGCCGATTTTGTCGGAATAGGTTAGATTTTGCGCCCGCAATAGCTTATTATGCGCATGGCCCTCTGTTACGTCTTGATTGACAGAGCACCGGACCCATGATCGGTCACTGCTGCCGCTCCCAACCGTCTTTGGGCCGCTTGGATACGGAGTTCTTCCCGGCAGGGGCAAAAAAGTTGTATCCGTTTGCCTGTCGCGTGCAGTAATTATGCAGAGATCGCCTAAATTTCCTTTCCTGAACGCGTTTCAATGAATTCATGGTGCTTCGACCGTCGTAGGGAGGTTCGGCCATGAGGTTTCTTTGGCGAGGTTTATCGCTGTGCGGAATCCTCAGCGTGGGTCTGATCGCCATTCCTCTGCGAGCCGATGCTCCACCAAAGCCAGCGGGCCCTCCCAAGGCGCAGGCTGGCGCCGCAAAGCTGGATGCCCAACAGCTAGCTTCGCAGATCGATTTCTACATAGCTGCCGCCTGGGGTTCCAAGGGCGTGAAGCCGGCTCCGCTTGCCGACGATGCCGAATACTTGCGCCGCGTCTATCTCGATCTGGCAGGCCGGATCCCACGGGCCATGGATGTTCGCGATTTTCTGGAAGATCCCAATCCAAGTAAACGCCAGGAGTTGGTCGAACGCCTGCTCGAAAGTCCGAACTACGTCAATAATTTTACCAATGTCTGGCGCGCTCTGCTCCTTCCCCAGGTGAATAACCAGCAGGTCCAGTTTCTTATTCCCAGCCTGGAAGCGTGGCTGCATCCGCGCATCAAGGAAAACGTATCCTACGACAAAATGGTGCGCGAGATACTTACGGCGCCGGTCAGCGCGAACGCGCAGCAAATGCGACGCCGCTCATCCAACAAACGTCCCGATCCGACCCCAACCGCCTTCTACCAGGCCAACGAGCTGAAACCCGAAAACCTGGCAGCCAGCACTTCACGCCTTTTCCTGGGGGTCAAGCTGGAATGCGCTCAATGTCATAATCATCCCCGAGCGAACTGGACGCGCAAGCAATTCTGGGAATATGCGGCTTTCTTCTCCGGTATACAACCGCAAGGTCAGGGCAACATGATGGCGGCGCCCGAGATGTCGGAGCGCAGAGCCTTAAAGATCCCCGGAACGGAAACCGAGGTGCAGGCTCGATTCCTGGATGGATCCGAACCCAATTGGGAATCCGGCACGCGCACGCGAGCGGCTCTGGCATCGTGGGTAACTGCTGTGGACAATCCCTTCTTTTCGCGGTCGGCCGCCAATCGGTTGTGGGCCCATTTCTTCGGGGTCGGCTTGATCGAGCCGGTCGATGAGGAGAGCGAGGAGAACCCACCCAGCCATCCGGAGCTATTGAACGAGCTGGCTCGGCAATTGATCGCGCACGAATTCGATCTGAAGTACCTGATCCGTGCGATCACAAGCAGCCAGACGTACCAGAGGAGCAGCACGGTCACGGATCCCAGTCAAAATGAGCCGCGCCTCTTCAGCCGGATGGCTGTCAAGGGCCTGACGCCCGAGCAGCTTTTCGATAGTCTCGCACTGGCAACCGGATATGGGGAAGAAGGCGTGCCCAACCCCCGCGTTGACACGCTGGGTTTGAACTCACCGCGCGCCGCGTTCCTCGCCAAGTTTTCGAGCCAGGAAAAGCGCACCGAAGTCCAAACATCGATTCTCCAGGCACTCGCGCTCATGAATGGTCAATTTGTAGGAGATGCCACCAGCCTGGAGCGCAGCAGGACTCTTGCCGCAGTTGCCGACTCACCATTCTTCGAGACGCCCGGACGAATCGAGGCGCTCTTCCTCGCTACCTTGAGCCGGAAACCAAGCGCGGAAGAACTGGCCCCGCTTGTCAAGTACGTGAGCGAGGGCGGTAGCAAGAACGATCAGAAAGCGGCGCTGGCAGATGTCTTTTGGGTATTGCTCAACAGCGCCGAATTCATGTTGAACCATTAATGGGTGGTCTTACCCTCAGCGTCATCGAGAGGAGCCAGAGTATGGCGCGCTTTCAATCGAACAATGGCTCGCAGCTTTCTCGTCGCGATTGGTTACGGCTGTCGGCGGCGGGTGTTGCCGGTTTCTCGGCATCCGGCTGGCTGGAAACATTGGCGGCCGATACCGCCAACCATCCGCAACGGCGCCACTCGTGCATCCTGCTCTGGATGAACGGAGGCCCCAGCCAAAACGACACATTCGATTTGAAGCCTGGCCACGCGAACGGCGGGCCTTACAAGGAAATCGCCACCGCTGTTCCCGGTATTCGCATCAGTGAGCACCTCCCCAGGCTTGCCAAGCACATGGACAAGATGGTGCTCGTACGCTCCATGAGCACCAAGGAAGGCGATCACGGCCGCGCATCGTTCCTGATGCGCACCGGGTACTTGCCGCAAGGGCCGATCGAGTATCCATCGCTGGGTGCCCTCGTAGCTAAGGAATTAGGGAGCGACCGCTCCGAGTTGCCGAGCTTCGTCAGCATTGGTCCTTACCGGTTCTTCAACCCGGCCGCATACGGCGCGGGCTTCTTGGGACCGACCTGCGCTCCTCTCATCGTGGGTGAGAATGGAGTCCCTACTCCGGGTCAGCAAGGGGATAACAACTACGAACAAGCGCTCAAGGTGCAGGACCTGGACCTTCCCAGGGACGTAAGTCCGCGACAGGCGGAGGCGCGCGTGCAATTGCTGCAGGGATTGGAAGAGCGGTTCGTCATGCAGCACCCAGGCGTGGCGCCCCTCAGCCATCAGACCGCCTACAATCGGGCGGTTCGGCTGATGCGCTCCGCAGCCTCCAGGGCATTCAATTTAGAGGAAGAGCCTGCCGCCTTGCGCGATGCTTATGGCCGTAACCAGTTCGGACAAGGCTGTCTCCTCGCACGCCGGCTGGTCGAGTTGGGCGTCCCGTTCGTCGAGGTTACGCTGGGTGGCCTCAATGGCCAAGTCTTCGGCTGGGATACACATCAGGAGAACTTCAATGCCGTCAAGGATTTGAGCCAGGTACTCGATCCTGCCTGGAGCACATTGATGGAAGACCTGAAAGTGCGAGGACTTCTCAGCTCCACGCTCATCGTGTGGATGGGCGAATTTGGCAGAACTCCGAAGATCAACCCGCAGCGTGGCCGCGACCATTTCCCCAATGCCTGGAGCACGGTTCTTGCCGGCGGCAGCATCCAGGGCGGCCGTGTCGTTGGCCGTACCAGCCCCGACGGCATGAGCGTGGCTGATCGACCCGTTCCGGTACCCGACTTCCTGGCCACGATCTGCCAATCGCTCGGCATCGACACGATGAAGATGAACGTGTCGAATGTGGGACGGCCCATCCGCATCGTTGATAAGTCGGCAAAGCCGATTCAAGAAATCCTGGCGTGAGGCCTTGCTTCACAGGGCGCTCGCTACGCACATAGGTCCTATGGGTCCCATAGGACCTATGTGGGCAGCGAACGCCGAGCCCATCTCCTAGGAACAATCACCATGAGGCGGCCCGGCTTCACCCTCGTTGAGCTACTCGTGGTTATCGCCATTGTGGCCTTGTTGTTGGGCTTGCTGTTGCCGGCCGTGCAGAAAGTGCGCGAAGCCGCCAGCCGGCTCAGCTGTGCGAACAACCTCAAACAACTTGGCCTGGCCCTGCACCACTACCATTTGAATGCGGCGTGTTTCCCGCCCGGCATGGTTTCGGGCGGCACAAACACCAGCGATGCCGAGGCGACAGGCTTCACCTATCTCCTTCCTTATCTCGAACAGGACAACGTGCAGCGGCTCTATCATTTCGATGAGCCTTGGTATCAAGCAGATAACTATGCGGCGGTCGGCATCAATGTGAAGGTGTTCTTTTGCCCCAGCAACCGCTACCAGGGGTTCATCGATTTGGCACCCATCGCGGCGCAGTGGCAGACAGCGCTCCCGCCGCAAGCCGCGGCCTGCGACTACGCATTTTGCCGCGGTGCCAATGGTTCGCTCAATCAAGACTGGTCGCGAATCCCGCCAAGTGTGCGCGGTGTGTTCAACATTCGGCAACCGGACAGTTCTCAATCAGGTGTACGCCTGACTGATATCACGGACGGCACGAGCATGACGTTTGCCATGGGAGATGCGGCAGGAGGGAACGGGGCCTACCTCGTCCGCGGCTTGAGCAATCCAACGCAGCCCGTCATCAACGTGCTGACCGGCCAACCGGTGACGATCGAGCAATCCTGGAGCGCGGCCGGAGTAGGTGACCCGAGCCACCCTTGGTATGGCTCGGTCTTTGCCGTCACGGCCCAGTACGGGCTCGCACCCGATCCGCAGGATGAACCGATGAACCGCCGGCCGGCATCGCCAACCGTTTATGGCGGCGATCCCTTTGGCGACAACCGCACGGGAAAGGATCTCATCAGTGGGTTTCGCAGCATGCATCCAGGCGGGTGCAATTTCGCGTTCTGCGACGGCAGCACACGTTTCGTCTCGCAAACGATTGAGCCGGCTGTCTACCGGGCCCTTTCGACCTACGCGGGAGGAGAGGTGATTCAGAGCACCGACTTCTGATGAGGCACGAAGCAGCCGACACCGAGCGACTCGCGGGAACCCATACGATGCGAATTTATAGTTGCCTACCTGGCTTGGGTTCTTGTATATCTATCACATCGCTCGGATGGCCCACGCCCAAATGCTCCGGCAACGAAAAAGAGGAAATCAGTCCATGTCGCAAGATAATCCTGGTTCGCACGTTTCGACGGCTGCTGGCAGCCAGACAATCTTTTCCACGTCTGAAGTCGAGACATTTCATGCGGACGATCGTAGCGCAGCTTTCGCCCTGATTGGACTCATGGTGACGATCTTCAGTATCGGACTCATTGGCTACCTCGGCGTATGCTACTGGGTCGGCTAACAGCCGTCCAAGGTCGAAATGGGTCGCGGCCGGCATTTATGCCCGGTCCCTGCCTTGCACGCCTGCAATTCCCGAGCTATTGTTGAGTGAGAAGCATTCCCCCAAGGGCCGGGTAAACTGGCTTTCCTACCTGACATCCAGAATCACGGAACGCCCTGCAGCACCCCTCCGTTCCAGTTTGCAGAACTTCTAAGAAAATGGTCAAACTATTTTCGTTTCGCAGCCTTTTTCATGGGCGTACACATCGCACCCTACAAAAGAGCCGCGCGCACCCGTCACAAAGGAGCGTTCGGCTAGTTCTTGAACCTTTGGAAGACCGCTGCCTGCTTTCCGTCCTAACTCCTTACGGCGTCCGGCCCCAGGGCCAGCTGCCACTAACGCGTTATTCCCGTAAGGACTTCCATCAGAAACTCGTCGCTCCAACCGCAGGCGCGGCGTCTCATTGCAATGCTGTCCTTGCCCGCATGTTGCTTCAATAGCGACAGGGTGAAGCGATTGA
>DATGZX010000320.1:0-40242 GCA_035296965.1 Gemmataceae bacterium | reverse complement strand
CCATTCGCGCCGTTGCCCGAGATGACGTCGCCGCTGATGGTATTTTGCTGCGCGCCGTTGGTAATCTGGATGCCGTTGGCGGCATTGCCAATGCCGGCAGTGCCTGTCACGTTGGTGCCGATGCGATTGCCAAGCACCATGTTGCCCGTAGACCCAGACCCGAAGATCTCGACGCCGTCTTTCCCGTTCCCCGAGATGACGTTAGCGCCCTGGCCGTTCGGGGAGCCGATCGCCGTCGTCGAGCCGATGGTGTTGCCAGCCGAGCCGACGATGGTGATCCCGTAGCCGCCATTGCCAGCGGCTGCACCAGCCGTGGTAATGCCCACGTAGCTGGACAGGATGGTGTTGCCCCCGTTGGTGTCCAGCCGGATACCGTTACCCGAGAAGTTTATGACGGCGAGGCCCTTGACCGTGCTCGATCCGCCACTGATTGTCAAGCCATCGACGCCCACACCCGCGAGCGTCCCGTCCAGCGCGATGAGGGGAGTTCCGTTGTAGCCGGTTGCGGTGGTGCCGACGATCACGGCGACTTCGTTGCTCGCGAGAGCAAGGGGGCCGCCGTTGATGGAGTTGACGCTGATCGTCCCAGCCCCGGTAGTGAATTGGATCAGGTCCGGAGAGGCCGCCGTCCCTGTATGGCTGGCGTTTGCCAGACTGAGTTCAGAGCGTAGGGTTCCCGGGGTGTTGGTGTCCAGTAGGTTGGTGACCACGTAGGTGGTCGAGGGCACACAGCGGTCTTCGAGCTGCTCGAAGGTCGGCCGGTAGCGGCAACCTGAGAGCCAAGTGAGGCGGTTCGCTTTCGGCAACTGGGCGGAGCGGCGGAACCAACGCATGCGGGATAACATGGTGCTGATCCTGTAAAAAAGATTGGGAACCAATCTGTTGCGATACCTTCGTCATGGTGTGGCGTACCCGCTGCTCATGCGCTGGAGCGGGTGGCCATGCCGAGCAGCGGTCCAACTGCCCATGTTCTTGCATGGTGCAGCGCGTCGCCATGAGGACTGTGCTGGAGCCGCAGATGGCCCTGCACTGGTCATTGCTGTCGTGAGCGGTGTCCTCGGCCAATCGCTGAATGGCTTCCATTATTGGCATGTGGCGACATTGTCACGGATTTCTCAATCTTGGCTCACGCCTCCAAGGCTGAAGCGCAAGCAATCTGTGGCAAGTGACGAATCCCTTTCGGAGCGCACGCATAATCCTTATCGCAAGCGCATCCGGTAGGCGGATGAGCTGATGAGCTACAGTTCGCTCTCTCTTCCAACAAAGTTGACGGGATGTGTATTAGTATCGTTCAGGCATCAATCCCTTCGTCATCGTCGACGAGCCAAAACCTGCAAAGTCGAGTTTTAGCTACGGCATGCAAACCTCGTTCCGATTCACGCCGCGATCATTCCTATGCCACTAATTGACTCCGGTTAATCCTGAATGTAGCTTTAACGCTTGACGTAAAGCGGTGCTGGATCCGGCCGCAGCCACATTTGGCGACTTCCATCGGGAAGCCGGTGAATTGTTGAGAATGCGCTAAGTAAACCCGTCGCCATGGCGAGGACGCCAAAGACCGTGGACGGAAATGGTCCCGGCGGTTCCCAGCCAGCGCGGGGCCGGTGCGCAGGCGGTGCCCACCGGCCTGGCATTCTGGCGACAGACCACTGACAGTTTATCGGCAGCGCGGGCGAGCGAGAAGAAGCTGCCTGCCGTGTCCCACGAAAGAATCGAGCCACCGCCGTCGAGCGTGCGAATGGGAAAGGTGTCCTTCACAGCGCGGAGCATCAGTTGACGGACGGTCGTCACTGCTACAAGGGGGATGTTTCCGATGAGGATGTTGGCTATCGCGCGCATCCGCAGGCCGAGGCGTGGGCAGGGCACCCGGCGCAAGAGTGTGGAAACGGGGAGTTGTGAGGCTATCGAATCTTGATTTCGACCTGCATGCGCTGCACGCCGTCGAGACTCTTGTGGATCTTGCCAATCACGAACCCTTCCTGGCGCGAGCGCCGCCTCATCTCAGGCGTAAGGCGCGGATCGTCGTCGAATTGAATTTCCGTGGCTAATGGAGTTGGGTTGTCCTTGCCTGATTCGATCTCAACATGGATGTGTGCTGGCAACTCAGCGTTGGGGTAACCGCCGGGCCGGATGGTCCGCAGTTCGAAACGACCATCTTTGTTTGTCGTTAGATATCCGAATAGCCGGGCGTGCCTCCGGTCGCCCTCGTGAGCGGCGATGTGCGCCGCCCGATCGGAATACCATCCCTTGGCACTTGTGTGATAAACGTAGACGGTCGCATCGGTTACCGGCCGGCCTTGGCCGTTCACGACTTGGGCAGCGACAACCAACGGTTCCCCAGGCTCCTGAGGGGTCACGATGGTTGCGCGCGAGGACTTACCCGCCTGACGCATGATTTTGCGAAAGCGCGGCCATTCATGAGCCGGCAGGTAATCGGTGTCGGAGAGGATTTCGGTCCCTGTCTTCCCGTTGCTTAGGGCGCCCTCGGCTCTTGCGATCAATTTCTTGATCGGCTCCGTTTCTTCACCGGGAGGTGGCGTGAACCGTGATTGGTTCTGCCGCGCCTGTGTTGTTGGTCCAGCGGCAGGAGGGTCCTCATCAGCCCAGACAGGGAAGAGTAGCACGGAACCCAGGAACCCGAAGATGACTGCAAGGAGATAGTGTACCATAGTAGGCCCTTCCGATTTACTTGACGTCTTAATGAGAGGCCTTATTCAACCCAAGCTTTTCCGGTTGGCCCATGACCTCTGCCGAGCCCTGCCCAAGCGAACCATGGACTCTGGATGCGCGCTCGAGCCGGCTTCTCTTATGGAGACGGCCCGGCGGGGAGAGTTAATAGGGGGCCCTTGGCGGAGAGAGACTCTCGGTTGTAGCCGGTGACGTGGTCGGGAGAGCACGCCACGGCGCGTCCCTGTCCGAGACCTCGTTCGTGAACTTGGCAGGCACACGTGCCTTCACAATGGGGGCAATGGTTGAGGGCAGCAGTTTCCGGTGCGGAAGTGAAGGGACCAAGTGGTGTCAAGGCGGTAAGAGCGGGTGCATGGGATAGCTGGCCACGCTGCAAGCCGTTTCAGGCACGTGAAGTCTGGCGCGCAGTCGAAGCCGTCTTGTCCCCGCCTTGCGCGTGTGATAGAAGATTGCCCGTTTGCCTGTCTTGGTCGTCGCAACCCTATCTTGCATGGATTGCTGGATCGCCATGTCCGGAAGAAAAAACCAGCGTTTCATAAAGAGGAGTGCCGCGTTGGCCCTAAGCCTTCTTTTCCTGCTGACCGTCGCCTCTTGCTTCGATCCCCATCTGCCGACCATGACGCCCAGCACGCTCCCAACCGCCTGGCCGGGGGCTTTCGTCCAAAAGGGTACCGTCGCTCTGCGCGACGGCGAACAGGTCAAAGTCTCCTACAAGGTGCCTTTCCAATCCCCGCCGCGCTTGGTGATCACGGGCTTCAACCAGTCCTGGTTCAAGAAGAAGCCTTACAGCCTGAACGATTTTGAGATCGTGGAACAGGAAGCGGGTTACTTCAAGATCGAAAACAGGCATAGCGAGCCCGGTGGGGGCTCCTGGGCCGTCCTCGAATGGCGCGCGGAAGGAGCAAAAGGCAGCAAGCTGGCGGCGGCCAAGACGCCACAGGAGCGAGCGGTGGCCATTGTCGAGGACCTGAAGGGCCGCGTCACCTTCGACCAGAGCCGTCCGGAGAAACCGCTTATCGGCATCGACCTGAACAAAACACGTGTCACGGACAGCGACCTGGCGATTCTCCAGGGGCTGACGACTCTGCGCACGCTGAACCTGTACGGTACGTCGATCACGGATGCCGGCATGAGCCAGATGAGCGGCTTGACGGGCCTCCAGACGTTGCACTTGAGTCACACCGCGATTACCGACGCAGGCTTACGCAATCTGCAGCAGTTACCAAATCTCCGGGAACTGAATCTGTTTCACACGGGCGTCTCGGATGTTGGAGTGCAGCATCTCAAAGGCCTGCACACCTTGCAGGACCTGACCCTGGGCGAGACGCAGGTTACAGACCAGTGCATCGTGTACTTGAAGGAAATGCGCAGCCTCAAACACGTCTCACTTGCACGCACTCACGTCACGAACGCGGGAGTGCAGGAACTTCAAAGGGCGCAGCCCGCTTTGCGGATCATCCGCTGAAAGCCGGAGCTTATTCCGCCAGGCTGCCGCATCGACTGAGCCAGCGGGGCTTCTGAACGATCGACTACCTCTCAAAAGTCAGGCCCTTGGGGAACGAGGGAAAACACAGCTTTCCACACAAGTGGGTAAGGCTATTCGGCTTCTTTCCCCACGTTCACGTCGGGCCCGGTCATCCATCGTGTCGGCCGACCTCCTTCCTTTCCGCGAAATCGAGGACAGCATCACTCTTTCATTGCGCCAAAAGCCGCAAAGCAGAGGTTTTTGTGCAGGACCTCCACGCGGCAGAACCCGACCTGGCGCAGCAGGTCTAGTTGAAACATTAGCGGGCGTGGAGTGTCTTCTTTCTCGACGTAGGCGAACACATGGTCTCGGTAGGATTCGTCCTTCAGTCGGGTCAGATATTCGCCGTATTTTTGGCGCATGATTTCCTGGACGCTAGCAATCGAACTCTCGACCAGATCGAAGACCCATATCGAGCCACCCGGCCGCAGCGCGTGGTGGAAGGCCGCCAAGACATCCCACCACTCCTGGTCCGTACGCAAGTGGTGCAATACCGCAGCAGCCAACACGATGTCGAACTGCCCGTCACGAAGCTTCACCTTGCGGATGTCGCCTTGGATGGTCGTGATGCGCCCGGCGCTCGCTCGGCTGACCCGTTCCGTGGCGCGGTCGAGCATCGGCTGGCTCAGGTCGATAAGAGTGGCATCGAGGTTCGGCAGAAACTCAAGGAGCTTGAGGGTATAGTTGCCGGCCCCGCAGCCCACGTCGAGGACATGGCGAGCGTGCGGCGTCGTCGCCGCTGCAGCCTGGGCAACCAGCGCCAGCGCTAGCGGCGCATCGACCGTGGCCGACTGGCCGGTTTCGAGGTTGGAGAACCGTTCCACGTCGGCGTCGAACCGCTGGCGGATTTCATCAACTGTCGATTTCATCGTTCCCTCCCGGATTGACGACTTCGTGGCAGTGTTGGGCCCTTAGCCGGGGACTCACCACGAATAATGTGGAGGCGACGGTATCGTAATGGGCGGATGATTTCTCTGTCAACCAAGCCGCAGCTCATCCGCAGCAGAGCTGAGGCCACCGCGCACTACTGAATAACCCAACCAGCACTGTTCCAGTAATACGATTGTCATATTCATAATACTAGCGGAGACGCCCTCTACCAGACTCGTGCCGAGGCGCACGGCTGAAAGGACTGTTGCCATGAACAAGCGAATGGGCTTCACTCTCATCGAGCTTCTGGTCGTTATCGCGATCATCGCCGTCCTCGTGGGCTTGCTGCTGCCGGCAGTGCAAAAAGTGCGTGAGGCCGCCAGCCGCATCAAGTGCGCCAACAACATGAAGCAACTTGTGCTGGCCATTCATAACTACGCCGGCGGTAACGGCGATCGGTTCCCTCCGGTCAATTTCTCCCAGGTCGTGAACCAGCAGACCGGCAACACGGCCCAGGGCGGTATGTTCTACGTGCTGCTCCCTTATTACGAGCAAGACAACGTCTTGAACGCCTATACGCAGGACAGGCCAGACGCTGGCTACCTCGGCGCCCAGTACGTCCCGCTGGCGGTTCATGTGTGTCCTTCGGACCCGACCACCAATGGCGGGATCGCTACGCTGGACGGTAAGACTGCTACTTCGAATTATGCTTGCAACCTCGTGCTCTTCGGCGCTGGGGGCACTTTCAATCGCATGGGGCAGCCCTCTCCATTCCGCATCGGCACGATTCCGGATGGAACATCCAATACGATCTGCCTGGTCGAGTGCTCCGGCTGTTTTCCTGGCTATCCCGCTCAGGATCCTCAAAGCGGAACCAACGAGAACTTCATGTCATGGCCCTACCCAGCCTATCTCAATACCTACGGGTCCTACTGGCCCAATCCGGACGAGCTACCGGGGCAACCGAACTACACGGGAAGCTTTCCGTTGCCGCAAATCGGCGTCACTGCGCTGCAAGCCAACCCCAACCTGTGTCAGAGCTATCACCCGGGCGTGATGAACATCGCCCTGATGGACGGGAGCGTACGCACCGTGTCCGCTGGCATCAGTCAATCCACCTGGAGCAATGCCCTCAACCCCGCCGACGGCCAGGTCCTCGGATCGGACTGGTAATGAGATGGTGCCGTTGACCTGCGGTTGGGCAAACTTTTTCGGCTCTTCCGAATACGCAGTAGAGCCACCCCTGTAAAGGTGTGGTTTGGCTGCTAAAATCGCAGGGTTTCCGCCCTAGCGCCGCCTGCGCGCTCAGGTGCGCAAGCGGCGCTGTGGCCGTAAACCCTTGCCCGGACCCATATTCTCACCTTTACAGGGGTGGCAGCAGAGCCTATCCGAACAACACGGACAGGACCTTTAATTCAATGGTCCTGTCCCCGTTGTTCGGACAGGCCACGAAATGCATCGCTGTGGAAAAATCCGCCTATGCCGCCCGGTGGAGTCGTGCAGCCCCGGCTTTCCCAATCATCTGTCTACGCAACGCCGTCTGCCCGTCCGATCTCTAAATCAGCGTGCGTGATTCGGCAGCAAGGATTGCATAAAAATGGATTGCAGTGCGCGCGCAAATGCTGCGAAATCACGCAGGTCGATCTAGACAAGGATGTCGAGAATCTGCGGTCACGCGCCGCAGCGGGGCTCCAGCAAGGAGGTTGACGATGAGCGTGCGTATCGTGCTGCCCGCCGTCGGATTGTGCGTGCTGCTGGGGCATGGTCGGACATGGGCGGAGCCGCAACCGCCCGCTGCCGGTTCCGATCGCAGTCCCGTGCTCCAGGGACCGGTGCTCTTGGAAGTGCATGCGCCGCCGTTGCCTCCTGCCCAGCCCGAGGCGAGCGACAAGTCGCTACCGATCAACCTGGCGACAGCCCTGCGCTTGGCAGACGCCCGGCCGGTGGTCATCGCGGCGGCTCAGGCGAGCGTGCAGGTGGCGTTTCAGCAGCTGGCCAAAGCCCGGGTCGAGTGGTTGCCCTCACTCAATGTCGGGGCGGGCTATTACCATCACGACGGCTCGACCCAGGGCCAATCCGGGAACTTCTACGACAACACCAAGGACCAGTTTTTGGCGGGCGCCGGCGTGACCGCCCGCTTCGCCATGACTGACGCCCTGTTTGCGCCCCTGGCCGCCCGGCAGGTGCTGCGGGCGAGGCAGATCGATGTGCAGACCGCCCGGAACGATGCTCTGCTGGTGACGGCCGAGGCCTATTTCAATGTGCAGCAAGCCCGTGGCCGGCTGGCTGCCACCCAACACGTGGTCGAGAGGGGCCTGTTGCTGCGCAACGCAATCACTGTGGAGCCCTCGCAACTGGAGAGGGCATCGGACTTGCACCGGGCGAGGGCCCAGCTTGCCAATTTTGACGATGCCATTGCCACCGCCCGGGAGCAATGGCGGCTGGCCAGCGCCGACCTGACCCAGGTGCTCCGCCTGGATCCCAGCGCGACAGTCATCCCGATTGAACCGCCAAACCTGCGCGTGACGTTGATCTCGCCCGACCAGACGGTGGATGCCCTCATCCCCATCGGCCTGACCAGCCGGCCCGAATTAGCCTCCCAGCAAGCCCTCGTGCAGGCAGCCCTGGTCCGAATCCGCCAGGAGCGCATGCGGCCGCTGGTCCCAAGCCTGATCCTCGAGGGAAGTCCCGGGGCCGTCGGGCCGGGAGGCTATCTGGAAGCCGGCATCTTCGGCTCAGGCGCCAACGGCACGGGGAACCCCTGGGTGGGCCGCGAAGATGTCAGCGTCGGGCTGATCTGGCAGGCGCAAAACCTCGGCTTCGGCAACCGCGCGCTGGTACGCGAGCGCCGGGCCGAGCAGCAACAACTCCTCGTCGAGTTGTTCCGCATCCAGGACCAGGTGGCCGCCGAGATCGCACGGGCCCATGCCCAGCTTGCATCGGCGACAGTCCGTGTCGAGACGGCGGAGTGGGGTCTCCAGGAGGCCCAGCTGGCCTATGACGGCAGCCTGGAGCAACTGGGAAAAATAGACAAGGTCGGCATCGCCCAGGTGCAGATTCGCCGGGCGTTCGAAGTGATCGATGCACTCAAGTCCTTATCTCAGGCCTACGACAACTATTTCGTGAGCGCCAACGACTACAACCGGGCACAGTTCCGGCTGTTCCGCGCCCTCGGCTACCCGGCCGAGGCGCTGGCCAGCAAGGTCTCGGCCGGTCCGCTCCTCCCGGTCGATACGAGCCGCCCGCCCCAGATGGCTCCGGTCTGCGTTCCCACCCCCGGTCACAGTCCATGATGAGGTCGGCTTGACGGCGGGGATGAGGCCAGCCAATGGGTTCGGCCTTGTGAGCAAACCAATCGGACGCCACCAGGTTTCTCCAAAATATCGTGCCCCCTCCGAAATATCGTAGCTCTTGTGTAGCGAATCGGCACACAGCCTCAAGTTAGCGCCGACCTAAAGCAAGGCGCCTTCGCGTCTTGCATTCATTACTCCCTTTCCTCGGCTGTTCGGCACGGAATGTGTCTTATCCCCTGAATTACTTTCTGATTCTTTGGAAAGCAGATGGAGCCCGTCTAACGCGCCACTTGGCGAGGCAGTGTGCTCGTGATCATGACCACTGTGGCGATTGCCGTTGCGCCCGGTCGGCGTGAAGAGATTCTAAAGATTTTTTGGATGCTCCTGGGGCCAGTTGGTGCTGAGCCGGGCTGTCAAGGGTGCAATCTCTACGAACAGGTCGGCGACGAGAACGTATTTCTCTATGTTGAAGAATGGGAAACCAAGGAACATCTCGAACGCCACATGCGCTCGGCCCGTTATGAGCGCTTGCTGGCGATCATGGAAGCGTCCGCTCAGCCGCCAAAGTTGCATTACAACGAAGTTAGCTGCTCCCAGGGAATGGAATACCTTGAAGCCGTCCGCCTGGGGACTACGGCAGCCGTAGCACCGCAGGGGCACAAGTCAGTCAAGGAATGACCAGAAGATAACATGCGGGGAGCCGGGAGCGGCGGGGTCAGAGACCCGCGCCGAGCGCGTCACGGGGAGTGGCGGGGTCAGAGACCCGCGCCGAGCGCGACCCGCGCCGAGCGTGAGCAATGTTTTGTAGAAACGGCCTGCTGCCGGGCAGCCTTTCCTGCAACAAGGAGTTATGCACGCCATGAAGCGTTTTCTTGTCCTCGGTGGGCTGGGCTTGAGCGCATTCTGTGCTATGTACGCGCTGGCCACGGTCACCGGGCGATGGCAGCCGCAGGCTCCGCTCGGGATGCGCTGGATTCCGGGCGGCGAATTTACCATGGGCACTGACACCGAACTCGGCTGGGCGGATGAGAAGCCAGCCCACCGCGTGCGCGTGGCCGGCTTCTTCATCGACGAAACCGACGTCACCAATGCCCAGTTCCGCCAGTTCGTCGAGGCGACCGGGTATGTGACCACAGCCGAGAAGCCGGTCGATGTCGAGGAAATCCTGCGCCAGTCGGCGCCGGGAACGCCACCGCCGCCGAAGGAAAAATTGGTTCCCGGCTCGCTGGTGTTCACCCCGACTCAGGGACCCGTGGGACTGCGCGATTTTTCACAATGGTGGAAGTGGACCCCGGGCGCCAACTGGCGCCAGCCGGAAGGCCCCGGCAGCAGCATCGAAGGCAGGGACGATCATCCCGTCGTTCAGGTTTCCTGGTTCGATGCGGTTGCCTACGCCAAATGGGCCGGCAAGCGCCTGCCGACCGAGGCCGAGTGGGAATTCGCGGCTCGCGGCGGCCTGGAGAACAAACCCTACGTCTGGGGCGACGACAAACCGACGGATACCAATATCCACGCGAACATTTGGCAGGGTGAATTCCCTTACAAGAACACGGCACTTGATGGTTATGAACGCACTTCCCCTGTCAAAGCCTTTCCGCCCAACGGTTATGGCCTGTACGACATGTCCGGCAACGTTTGGCAATGGTGCAGCGACTGGTACCAGGCCGATTTGTACCGCGAAAGAGCCGGTAGAGGGCTGATCGTTGATCCCACCGGACCGGAGAAAAGTTTCGATCCGCGCCAGCCGTATAGTCCGCTGCGGGCCCAGAAGGGCGGATCCTTTCTATGTAACGACAATTATTGCACCCGCTACCGGCCTAGTGCCCGGCATGGGTGCACACCGGATACCGGCATGTCTCACATGGGCTTTCGTTGCGCGTCGACGCCCGAGAAGGGCAAGAAAAGCAAGCTGTAGGAGCCGAAAAGGTGTCAGGACCCTTTATCGGCCAGTCGAAACACCTGGGTCTCATTGGCAACTCCGGGCCGATAAAGGGTCCTGACACCTTTTCGGCGACGAGCGGCAAGAGAGTTACTTGAAACTGGAGGACCTAAATGAAAAAGCAGAGTTTCTTCGCCTTGACCTGTGGCCTGGCGGCTGCCCTGGCATTTGGCTTGATCATCGGGGCCGACAAGATGCGGGCCCAGCCCGATGAGCCCAAGGCTGGCGAGGCCCCGAAGGAAGGAGATAGGACCAAGGAGTTCGTCGCGGCGTTCAACCGGGGCGACGCCAAGGCGCTGGCTGGATTCTGGGCCCCGGATGGGACCTACGTCGATCAGGACGGCGTCGAGGTCAAGGGACGGGACGCTCTCGAGAAAATGTATGAAAATCTGTGCGCCGAGATGAAGGGTGCAAAGCTCGCAATCACCGTCACTTCCACCCGAACGCTGGCGCCTACGGTGACGATCCAGGAAGGACTTAGCGAAGTCAAGCCCGCTGACGGCGGCCCTCCCTCGCTTGCCAATTTCTCGGCTGTCCTCGTCAAGAAAGACGACGTCTGGTACCTGGAGAGCCTGCGCGAGTCGGGCGTCGCACCCCCGTCCAACGCGGAACGCTTCGCCGACCTCGATTGGCTGATCGGCGACTGGGTTGGCGAAAACGAGAAAGGCGTTTCGGCCACCGACTCATTCGATTGGGCCGAGAACCGGAACTTCATCGTTTCCTCGTTCACGACGACGATGAACGGCGTCCCAGTTTCCGGCGGCACCCGCTGGATCGCCTGGGACGCAGCAGCCAAGCAAATCCGATCCTGGTCCTTCTATTCCGGCGGCGGGTTCTCTGAGGGGACTTGGACCAAGAACGGCAATTCCTGGACTATCCAAACCACTGGTACGACGGCTGCCGGCAAGAAAGTAGTCGCCGCCAACATCGTGACAAAAATCGACGCCGACCACGCCATATGGCAGCCGACCAAGGTGAGCGTGGACGATCAAGCCTTGCCAAACCCCGCACCCGTAAGGCTCAAGCGGGTCAAGGAAAACGAGCAGCCAGCGCCGTGATCATGGTTAAGTGAATCGGCGAGCGCTGAGAACGACTACGACAGAGTCAGTTCAGATAAGAGCTATTACAGATGGTCATGAGATCATACAAGCTTTCATTTTGAGGTATCAGTCATGATGAAGAGAATCGGTCTGTCCGCAAGCGCAGCCACGCTGTTGGTACTGGTCATGCACTCCAGCGTCCAGGCTTGGCGAGGAGGTCATGTCGGCTATACCCACGTGGGTGCAGGCGGTGCCTATCACGTTGGCGCGACAGGATACCGCGGCGGCTACGGCGGAGCATACCGTGGTGGCTCCGCGTATCGCGGCGGCTACGGTGGAGCGTACCGCGGCGGCTACGGCTACGGCGGAGCATACCGTGGCGGATATGGCTACGGCGGGGCATACCGCGGCGGCTATGGCTACGCGGGCGGTCTCTATCGCGGCGGCTACGGAGTGCCCTATTACGGGCTCGGGGCCGCGGCGGCGGCGGGCACCGCGGCCGCCGTTTCGGCCGCTGCTACCGCCCCTTACATCTACGCGCCGGCTTATTATTACGGCCTACCGGCTGATGGATATGTTCCGTAGTGTTCCGTATGGGAGCCGAAAAGGTGTCAGGAGACGCAGAAGAGAGAAGGGGCCCCCGGGCTGGAGCGTTTCCAGCCTGGCCATTCTCAGCTTTTGCAGCAAGAGAGGAAGCAAATGCTCAAGAACTCGAGAGCGCAGATGATCGCCATGCTGGCGGTCGGCGGGTTGCTTGGCTATGTGGCCGCGTCAGGCAAGCTTGACGTGTTCCATAGCGCCAAGGCTGAGCCGCCGCAACAATCTCTGGCGGACAAGGAAAGTAGTGCCGTTAAGGCTGCCGCCTGTTGCTCAGAAGGCCTGACCAAGGGGCAGCTGGTTGCCATGGCCGACCCGAGGGCGGCTGGTCCCCTCGCCAAAGCCGAGGCGGATGGCAAGAAGCCCAATATCGTCTTCATCATGGGCGACGACGTCGGCTGGTTCAACATCGGCGCCTACCACCGCGGCATCATGTCCGGCAAGACGCCGAACCTGGACAAGCTTGCGTCGCAGGGCGTGCTGTTCACCGACTATTACGCCGAGGCAAGCTGCACGGCGGGTCGGGCGAACTTCATTACCGGCGAAATTCCCCTCCGCACGGGCCTGACGACTGTGGGCCAGGCTGGGGCCGATGTCGGCTTGCCGGCGCAGGCTTGCACACTCGCCACTGCCCTCAAGGCGCAAGGGTACACCACCGGTCAGTTTGGCAAGAACCATCTTGGCGACCTGAACAAGTACCTGCCGACGGTGCACGGCTTCGACGAATTCTTTGGTTATCTGTATCACCTCGACGCCATGTCGGATCCGTTCTGGTATTCGTTCCCGTCGGACCCGGCTTTCTACAACACGTATGGGCCGCGCACTCTCGTGCATTGCTTTGCGACCGACGTAGATGACCCCACCGAGCAACCGCGCTGGGGCAAAATCGGCAAGCAAAAGATCGTGGACGAAGGACCCTTGCGGCCGTTCAAGAACATGGCCGATCACCAGCACTGGCAGGCAGGTCCTCCAGACTCCAAGTACGACATGGAGACCTTCGACGAGGTGCTGGTCGATAGCTCGTGCAAGTTCATGGACCAGGCCAAGAAGGACGGCAAGCCGTTCTTCCTGTGGCATAACACCACGCGCATGCACGTTTTCACCTTCCTGTCCGGCAAGTACCAGGCCGAAATGAACTACAAGACCAATTACGGCCTGGAGGAATCCGGCATGGCGCAGCTCGATGATTCCGTCGGCGCCATCATGAAGCACTTGGATGACATCGGCGAAGCCGAGAACACCATCGTCATTTTTAGCACCGACAACGGCGCCGAAGTGTTCACCTGGCCGGACGGCGGCATGACGCCGTTCAAAGCGACCAAGGGCACCGTCATGGAGGGCGGCTTCCGCGTGCCATGCATCGCCCGTTGGCCGGGCCACATCAAGCCGGGCACGGTCGAGAACGGCCTCTTCTCCGGCCTCGACTGGTTCCCGACGCTGACGGCCGCGGCTGGCAATCCGAAAATCACTGAAGAGTTGCTCAAAGGCGTGAAGCTCGGCGATCGCGAGTACAAGAACCACCTCGACGGCTACAACCAAATGGAGCTGCTCGAGGGCAAGGGGCCGTCCAAGCGCCATGAATTGTTCTACTTTGGCGGTCCCCACCTGGGCGCCATTCGCATCGATGATTTCAAGTACCAGTTCTACCAACAGCCACAAGGCTGGCCTGGTCCCAAGGTCACGACCGATATGCCCTCGATCGTGAATATTCGCCAGGATCCTTTCGAGCGGACACCGTCCCTAGACTCCATCGGCACGAACAACATGGGCGGCGGCTACATGAACGATTTCTATGCCCGGGAATTCTGGCGCTTCGTCTTCGTTCAGAAGGAGGTGGCGAAACTCGCGATGACGGCGGTCGAATACCCGCCGATGCAGGACCCGGCCTCATTCAACCTGGACGCGATCAAGAAGAAGATCGATGAGGTGATTAAGCAACACCACGGTGACTAGTTTGCTGAGCAGAGCGAGCGCCCCTCGTGGGGCGCTCGCCGACGCAGTAAAACCCAATACCATTGCTGTAACGACAATCAGTGCACCCGCGACCGGCCCAGCGCCGGGCACGGGTGCACTCCTAGTGCATCTTCAAGGCTAATTATTGGGGCCCCAGCACGAGGCCAGAGAGTAACGCAAAGCAAAGGGCGCAAACGGACCATGTCATCTTTTGTCATCTAAAACGGGGGGTAGGCAGACAACTCGTCTGACATAGGCGTAATTCTGCAAGTGACTATTCTACAAAGGATTACATCGCTGCCGGGAACTCGGCCCGGTGGCAATTCAACCTGGCTCGTGTCATCTGTACTGATGTACACATTTCCAAGAATTTTGAATCCATGCTCTACCCCAAAATCAAGACTTGATGACGCACTAGTCCTGCATGTCTCCCATGGGTTTTCGCTGAGTGTTGGCGCCCGAAGAAGGGGAAGAGCAGCACGCGGCTGGCGAAACACGAACAACGGAGCAGCGCGGAACGGACAGGCGCGAGGGCCGGAGCGTTTCCTGCCCAGTCATTCTTAGTCCACGCATCAAGAGAAAGTGCACATGCTCAAGAACACGAGATTGCAAATGATCGTCATGATGGCGATTAGCGGGTTCCTTGGCTATGCGGCCGCGTCAGGAAAGCTTGACGTGTTCCGCAGGGCCAATGCTGATTCGCCGCAACCAGCTGTGGCCAGCAAGGTGGGCAATCCGGCCGGGGCTGCGGAGAGCACTTGTTGCCCGCAAGGCACGCGTAAAGCCCAGCTTCTGGCCATGGCCGACCCCAAAGTGCCCGCCGGCCGGATCGACACAGGCGAAGCACCTGACGACCAGACAAGCCGTGCGCCCGGAACCCCAATACAAACCGCTGGCGTCCCTGGTTCGCCCAGCGCCGCCACTACCATCAATGGGAAACAACTCCCTCCGCCCCCACCGAAATTCGGCGGCGTTATCAAGGAAAGCGTCAAGGATTCAAAGCCATGGTGGCCGCCGCGGGTCGTGCCGCCCAAAGGCGCGCCCAATGTACTGCTCATCATGACCGACGATCAGGGTTACGGCGTCAGCGGCACGTTCGGAGGAGTCATCCCCACGCCCGCGCTGGACCGGATCGCGAAGACGGGGTTGCGCTATACGCGGTTCCATTCCACGTCACTGTGTTCACCCTCGCGCGCCGCGCTGATCACCGGCCGCAACCACCACGCGGTGGGCTTTGGCGTCATCGCCGAGCTATCGACGGGTTACCCGGGCTATGACGCTATCATCGGTCCGGAGAACGCCACCGTCGGCAAGATCCTCAAAGACAACGGCTATGCCACCTCGTGGTTCGGCAAGAATCATAACACGCCGGGCGCCCAGTACAGCGTGTCCGGCCCCTTCGAGCAATGGCCGTCGGGGATGGGCTTCCAGTACTTCTACGGCTTCATGGGCGGCGAGACCGATCAGTGGGAGCCTTATCTGTTCCAGGACCACACCCAGATCTTCCCGTGGATGGGGAAGCCCGGCTACAACCTCACGACCGACATGGCGGACGAGGCGATCAAGCACATGATGGGGCTCAACGCCGTGGCGCCCGAGCAACCGTTCTTCGTCTATTACGTCCCCGGCGGAAGCCACTCGCCGCACCAGCCGAAGAAGGAGTGGATCGACAAGTTCAAGGGCAAGTTTGACATGGGCTGGACCGAACTGCGCGAGCAGATCTTCGCCAACCAGAAACGGCTGGGGGTTATTCCCACCAATACACAGCTCACCGCCTGGCCTGATGACCTGCCGAAATGGGAAACACTGTCGGCCGACGAAAAGAAGCTCTTCGCCCGTCAGGCTGAGGTGTTTGCAGGCTACACTGCCTACACCGATCATGAGATCGGCCGCGTCATCCAGGCCGTCGAGGACATGGGCAAGCTCGACAACACGCTGATCATCTACATTGACGGCGACAACGGCACCAGCCCCGAAGGCACGCTGTTGGGCACGCCAAACCAATACACCGCTTACAACGGCGTTCTGGATTTCCCGGTCAAGGAACAACTCAAGTTCTACGACGCTTGGGGCTCCGCAGCGACCTACCCGCACATGGCGGTCGCATGGTCATGGGCGTTCGACACGCCGTTCAAGTGGACCAAGCAAGTAGCCTCGCACTTTGGCGGCACGCGCCAGGGGATGGCGATCTCGTGGCCGGCCCGCATCAAGGACACCGGTGGCATCCGCCACCAGTTCCACCATTTTATCGACATCGTGCCCACGATCCTCGAAGCCACGGGCATCACAGCGCCGGAGTGGGTCAACGGCATCAAGCAAAAGCCGATCGAAGGAGTGAGCATGGCGTACACCTTCGACAAGGCGAATGCCGACGCACCCTCCACCCGCAAGACCCAGTATTTCGAGATGATCAGCAATCGCGGCATCTATAACGACGGCTGGTACGCCTGCACCACGCCGCCGGTTCCGCCATGGGTGCTGAATGCGAAAATGCCCCATGTGAACGAATACAAGTGGGAACTGTACAACCTGAACGAGGATTACTCGCAGGCCAACGATCTCGCGGCCAAAATGCCTGAGAAACTCAAGGAAATGCAGGCCCTGTTCATGCAGCAGGCGGCCAAGTACCAGGTCCTTCCATTGGACAACTCGCAGTTCCAGCGGGCAATTGAACCTCGACCGAGTGCCGTTGCGGGAATGACCGTCTTCACCTACTCAGGTCCTATGGCCGGCATTCCAGACGGTAGTGCACCCCACATCCTGAACAAGTCGTTCACGATTACCGCCGAGGTCGAGGTCCCAGAAGGCGGCGACGGGATGATCGTCACCCAGGGGGGACGCTGGGGAGAGTATGGGCTTTACCTGCTCAAGGGCAAGCCGGTGTTCAACTACAACGGCCTCATGCTCGCGCAGTTCCGCTGGGAAGGCGAGCAGCCGCTCGCGGCGGGCAAGCACACGATCGTGTTCGACTTCACGTATGACGGCCCAGGCGTCGCGAAGGGCGGCTCAGGTGTGCTGAGGGTGGACGGCCAGGACGTTGCCACAAAGAAGATTCCGCGCACCATCCCGTTCCTGTTGCCGGTTGACGAGACCTTCGACATCGGGTCCGACACCCGCACGCCGGTGAACGACAAGGACTACCAGGTGCCGTTCCACTTCAACGGCAAGATCGACAAGTTGACCTTCAAACTCGGGCCGTCGCAGTTGACCAAAGAGGACCAAAGGAAGGTTCAAGATGCGGTCGCCAGGGCGCACGACTAGGTACAGGCAAGCAGCATCTGGACGTGAACCTCCTTGGCGGAGCCGGATCGTTTCCGGCCCGACCGTTATTACTCTTTACATCAGAAGAAAGTGCATATGCTCAAGAACACGAGATTGCAAGTAATTGCCTTGATGGCGATCAGCGGGTTTCTCGGCTACGCGGCCGCGTCAGGGAAGCTCGACGTTTTCCGCAGCGCCAAGGCTGAGCCGCCGCCCCAACCCCTAGTGCAGAAAGAAAGCAGTCTCGTACAGACTGCCGCGGCAGCATGTTGTCCGGAAGGCGCGAGCAAAGGCCAGTTGGTTGCCATGCTCGACCCGAAGGCGCCCGCTCCACGCGCCAAGGCGGAAGGTAAGAAGCCCAACATCGTTTTCATCATGGGCGACGATATCGGCTGGTTCAACATTGGTGCCTACCACCACGGTATTATGGCTGGGCGAACGCCGAACCTCGACAAGATGGCCAAGGAAGGCATGCTGTTCACTGACTACTACGCGGAAGCCAGTTGCACAGCGGGCCGCGCGAACTTCATCACCGGCGAGCTGCCCATCCGTACCGGCATGACAACGGTCGGCCAGGCGGGTGCCAAGATTGGCATACCGGCGGAAGCCTGCACGATTGCCACCGCTCTCAAGTCGCTGGGCTACGCCACGGGTCAGTTTGGCAAGAACCATCTGGGCGACCGCAATGAATTCCTGCCGACCGTCCACGGCTTCGATGAATTCTTCGGCTACCTCTATCACCTCGATGCAATGGAAGACCCGGCGCATCCCAACTACCCGCAAAATCTCTTGAACGTGGTCGGCCCGCGCAACATGGTTCACTGCTGGGCCACCGACGTCGACGACCCGACCGAGATGCCACGCTGGGGCAAGATCGGCAAGCAGAAAATCGAGGATGCCGGTACGCTCTATCCAAAGCGGATGGAGACCGTGGACGACGAGATCCGCGACCTCGCATTGAAATTCATCGACAAGGCCAAGGCGGACAGCAAGCCGTTCTTCGTTTGGCTCAATCCGACCCGCATGCACATCGTCACGCATCTCTCTCCCAAATGGCAAGGGACGCGAAACTCCGAAAATGGCTGGTCGATTCAGGAAGCCGGCATGGCCCAGCTCGATAACGACATTGGCCTTGTCTTGCAGAAGCTCAAGGACATGGGCGAGGACGACAACACGATCGTCGTGTTCACGACCGACAACGGAACCGAACTCTTCACCTGGCCCGATGGCGGAACGACGCCGTTCGCTCAGAGCAAAGGCACGGTCATGGAAGGCGGCTTCCGCGTGCCGTGCATTGCCCGCTGGCCCGGCCACGTCCCGGCGGACACAGTGCAGAACGGCCTCATGTCCGGCCTGGACTGGTTCCCCACGTTCGTTGCCGCAGCTGGCAATCCCAATATCACCGACCAGTTGCTCAAGGGTGTGAAGCTGGGCGACCGAACTTACAAGAACCATTTGGACGGCTACAACCAGATGGACCTGATTACTGGCAAAGGCCCGTCCAATCGTCACGAAATCTTCTACCTCGGCGAAAGCACCGTCGGCGCGGTGCGCATCGACGACTACAAGTTCCGCTTCATCGACCAGCCCGCCGGCTGGCTGGGTGAGAAAACGCATCCCGACGTGCCTTACATCACCAACTTGCGTCTGGATCCGTTCGAGCGCATGGGCTGGCCCAACAATGGGACGAAAGAGGGGGCGCAACAATACTTCGATTGGTTCAAGTATGAGTTCTGGCGCTTCGTGTTCGTCCAGCAGGTGATGGGGAAGGCAATTCAGACCTTCCTCGATTACCCGCCGATGCAGCGCGGCGCGAGCTTCAACCTCGACGCCATCAAAGCGGAGATGGGGAAAAGGATGCAACAGGCGGAGGCGGCTAGCAAAGGTACCGGCCAGTAGCGGACTGTTCCGAGCGAGCGCCCCGCGGGGGGCGCTCGCGTGTTCGCAGTTCACGGTTGAGGGAGGACGATCATGCTAGGCGCCCAATTCGAATGGATCCTGTTGATCACGGGAGTAGCGACAGCCGGTGCTCTGGGATTGCTCCTGGCGCCGGTCCCCGTGATGAAGATGCTATTCGGGCAGTCACCCTCCGATGCGCTCAGCCTTTTTATTGCGCGCCATTGGGGGCTGCTGGTTGGCTTGGTAGGCGCTCTACTCATTTACGCCAGCTATAACGCTGAAATCCGCGTTCCAACGCTGATTGTCGCCATCGTGGAAAAGACCGTATTCGCGCTTGGCATGTTTCTCTCGCCCTTCCGTCGACGACGGACGGTGCTCGTCATGGCGCTGGCCGACGCGGGCATGGCGGCAGTGTACTTAATTTATCTGGTCGGCCTGTAGGTATGGCCTTATTATTGTGCGGAGCAACACCAATTTCCATTCGTAACTGGAGGTAACATCATGAAGCAGTGGCGATCATCTGGCATGGCTTGCGGCTTAGGCGCCCTGGCCATCGGCCTGACCATTCTGATCGGTAGAATGCCGGCGCGCGCGGACGATCAGAACGACAAGCTCCTGCAGGCCGCAAACAAGGGCAAGCGAGTCACGGAATTCATTGCAGCCTTCAACGGCGGGGACGCCAAGGCCGTGGCTGCCTTCTGGACCCCGGACGCGACGTACACCGACGAGGTCGGCAACGTGATCCGGGGCCGGCCGGCGCTCGAGAAACTGTACGAGAAGGTGTTCGCCGACCGGAAAGGCGCGAAACTTGCCATTCACGTTCGTTCAGCCAAACTGCTGACGCCCGACGTCGGCATTGAAGAGGGTATCACCGAGGTCACGCCGGCCGAGGGTGGGCCTCCCAGCGCGGCCCGATTCACCGCTGTGCTGGTGAAGAAGGATGGCGAGTGGTACTTCCAAAGCGTCAACGATTCGATCGTCCAGCCCCCATCGAACAGCGAGCACTTTGAGGACCTTGAATGGTTGCTCGGAGATTGGACGGGCGAGTCCGAAAAGGGCAATTCATCGGAGGCCTCGTACCATTGGGAGGATAACCGCAACTTCATCGTCAGCACATTTGCCACCACCCTTGATGGCGTCCCCATTATCGGGGGCACCCAGTGGATCACCTGGGACGCGGTAGATAAGCAGATCAAGTCCTATTCCTTCTATTCCAGGGGCGGCGTCGGCGAAGCGACCTGGACCAAGGAAGGCGACAGCTGGGTCTCTAAGGTGACAGCCAGGACGGCAGCCGGCAAGAAGGTGTCGGCGACCAACACCTTGACCAAGACAGACGCCGACCACGTGACGTGGACCATGAGCAACCTGATGGTGGACGGCAAGGAACTGCCGGCCCCTCCGCCTTCGAAAATGAAACGAGTCAAGCCGGCCAGCCCGTGACAGGGAGTTCTGACCGCCTCCTTGGCCCTTCTACTCCTGAGAGAGTAGTTGAGGGGAGCGTGCCTAGAGTAAACTTACCCTAACAGAAGAACCTTCCATTTTTGAATGAGGAGACTTAGATGCTGAAAAAGATCCTTTTAGTAGCGTTTATGGCCGCCCTGGTGCCCCTGCTCACGCCCACGGATGCGGGCGCCTACGGTGCAGCCCACGTCGGCTATACGCACGTCGGCCCGAACGGGGCCTATCACGTGGGCGGCACCGCTGCGGGTGGTGGCGGCGGGGGTTACCATGGTGGGTCCGCGTACGGCGGAAGCACATCCGGGGGCGGAGCAGCGTACGGGGCGAGCTACCACACCGGGTCGGCGTACGGCGGAAGCGCATCCGGGGGCGGAGCAGCGGCCGGTGGTTACCACTATAGCTACGGTGGCGCAGCTGCCGGCGGCGAGGCACATTACGGGTACGTCCGCTAATGGCCCAGTTAGTGCACCGCACGAGGCGTTGACCGACCTGTTTCGCCGCGGGTCGGTCAACGCCCTTGGCTTCGCTCATTTCGACGTATTCCTGTCTGACTCAGGTTTACGAAGTATGCGTGAAGACCATCCGTTGACTGGTCGTGGGTGTCGCGTGCATAACACGCGTAAGGAGTTGACAGGGACCCTCCTGGGAAAACCTCGATGTTCTCTGTGATTCTGTCGCCCTTCGTCCCAAGTCCCTCATCCCTGGGTCCTAATCCCTCGTCTCTCGTCTTCGGAGATGGCTTATGAGTTCGTTCGCCATCGGTTGGATTGTCTTCGCGTGCGTTTGCGCCGGGACGCTTTTCGGGATGATTCTTCGCGCCATTCTGCCCGAACGGCATCTAAGTTCGGAATCCAAGGACCTTGTGAAAATGGGGATGGGACTGATCGCGACCATGTCGGCTCTCGTGCTGGGCCTGCTCATCGCATCTGCCAAAAGCTCCTTCGACGCACAACGAAACGGCATGGCTCAGTTGGCCGGAAATACTATCTTCCTCGACCGTCTCCTAGCGCGTTACGGACCTGAGACCCAGGACGTGCGTGAGATGCTCCGCGCCGCTGTTGCCGACCTGCTCGAGCGGACCTGGCCCGAAGAAGCTTCGCGTTCCGGGTCGCCACGACCCAGGAGCGGATCCGAAGGCGCTTATGAAGGCTTCTATGATAAATTTCAAGAACTTTCCCCGAAAAATGACGCTCAACGCACGCTGCAGGCCCAGATCCTCAAGACCAGCACCGATATCGCCCAATCGCGCTGGTTGCTATTCGCGCAGAAAGACAGTTCAATTCCCGGACCATTTCTGGTGGTGATGGTCTCCTGGATCACTCTTATTTTCGCCAGTTTTGGTCTGTATGCGCCCCCCAATCCAACCGTGATTGGTACTCTGCTTATCTGCGCGCTGGCGGTTTCCAGCGCGATTTTCCTGGTCCTTGAGCTGGACAGGCCGCTTAGTGGGATGATTCAAATCTCCAGCGCGCCGATGCGAAGCGCGCTTACACGTCTGGGCCAGTAGGCATGGCCCCGATGAACGTCCAAGCAAAGGGTTATTTTGAACTCGCTGGAGGCCTGACGACCCATGCCTGACGAGGTTCCACTGACACCTGGCCAACGCTCGCCTCCGCCAGCGCTACCGGCGGAGGTCTCTGGGCCGCATCGCCCGTTGCCGGCAAGCGCGGGGACCCCGTCATCCACTGCTCTCCGATTCTCGAAAAAGCGACTCGCCCTGGCCATCGCCATCGCGGGCATCTCTGACGTCATTGGCGCTTTCGTGGCGTTGTCGCCGCCGATCGTATGGGTGGTGGACTTCGTGACTGCGGTCCTGCTCTTCATCGTGCTGGGCTGGCATTGGCTGCTGCTACCGGGACTGGTCATGGAAGCGATTCCCGGTGTGAGCGTGCTTCCGTTTTGGCTGCTAGTTGTGGGAGGGATTGCCGTCTGGGGAACTGCTCGGCCGAAGTTGAGATAACGGGGGAGACCGGCACCGAGAAGAGTCGGGTGTCGCCTCGCTGCGCGGCCTGGCAGCCATAAGATGTGAATGATCAATCAATACGCATATTACAGTTCAGCTTGCTCCCGTGTGGGGGCATTGATTCGCACGGACCGTTTTCGAAGGGAGAACAACGATGAGAAAGTTTTGGAATCGTGGGGCGATTCTTGCGCTGGCGCTCCTGGTCGCCATGGTGCTGGCGTTTTCGATCGCTCGCCAGACGGCCTTGGGTGGGGCCAGGGAAGATGTCAGAGCCACTGGCATGGCCGGCCCGGCGCACTACTCGGTCGTCATGACGGAGGGGAACAACCTGCTCGTTACCGACAACGCGACTAACAAACTCTACTTCTATACGACTGACAAGGACAAGCCGATCGGCTCGCCCTTGAAGCTGCGCGCCTCCGTGGATCTGACCAAAGTGGGCCAGGACGAAATCCAAATTACGCCGCACAATCTGGAGAAGGCCGACAAGTAACACTTGGCAGACGGATTGCGCGGCCGTGAATGCCAGGCGCTCCGCCCATGCCTTTTCTTCGAAGGGAACTTTCGATGATACTTAGCCTTAAGAGAATTACCTGCCTCGCCGTATTTGCAGGGTTTATTCAAAGCGGATCGCTCCACGCACAGGTTTACGGCGCCCAGGGCTACAACCCTTACACAGGAACCCGCGCTGGTGCTGCGACGGGCTACAACCCTCTCACAGGTGCATCGGCGACCCGCGCGGCAGCTTATAACCCCTATACCGGTGGCTATCGCTCCGGCACCAGCGCCACGACCGCAGCCGGCACCAACGTAAACTCCAAGACTTACCGCAACCCCTACACGGGCAACACCACAAAGGTTCAAGGAGCCTACAACCCTTACACGGGAAGATATGGCGTTCACGCCAGCGTGCGCCGCTAGTGAAGCAAACGATTAAGGATGAGCGATGAAGTGTGCAGAAAAGCATTCTGTTGCCTTTTCATCCTTCATCGTTCCCACATCATCCTTCGTCTTTGGAGAAAGCGCTTGAGTTTGCCATCGGTTGGTTCTTGTTCGCGTGCATTCGCGTGGTTCTGCCCGAGCGGTGAGACTGCCACGGTGGTGTTCGATGAAAAATGGGCATACGGAAAAGGCCAGTAAGAAAGGGAAAATCCTTCACGAGCTTCGCCAGCTCGTGGGGATTTTTCTCTACCTGGCCTTCTTCTTCATCGTACTCAGAACCTACACCCATTTGGTACTCGTCGAGCACCAGATCAGCTACGTAGCATACGGGCTCACGCTTCTAAAGGCGTTGGCGCTGGCCAAGATCATCCTCACGGGAGAAACCCTTCGCCTGGGCGAGAGGTTTCACGATAGGCCGCTCATCATTCCAACGTTGTACGCCACATTGCTGTTCAGCATTTTTGCATTGGCTTTCGAGGTGGTCGAGCACCTGGTTCTCGGGAAAATTCATGGGAAAGCGTTCGGTGAGGTGGTAGAGGAGATTTTGGAAAAAGGCTGGCCGCATCTGCTAGGCATGAGCCTGGTGGTTTTTGTTGCCTTCCTCCCATTCTTCGCTTTCCGGGCCGTGGAACGCGCCATAGGCGAGGGCAAGCTGACGGACTTGTTCTTCAAGACCAGAGAAGAGAGGACCAGAGAAGACGACCGAGCCAGTGGAGAATGTGATGACCGCAAATGAAGAGGAGGACTGCACGCAAGCCGGTCTTGTTGCCTGTTGTGCGAAGCCGGTCCTTGATTTTTGGCAATGACCAATCCGCGGAACAGCTTTTAGCTAACCGAGCGATTCTCGTCCCATTACGGAACAAGCTTTTGATCAACCATACGGAGACACCGATGAAGACCAAGACCTTTGGACTGGCCGTAAGCATCGCCACGATGCTCGTAATCGCCCCGTGCGTCGCCCGGGAGAGGGATAAGAGCGACGCCAAGCAGATCGCCGAGGAAGCGTTCATCTACGGCCTCCCGATGGTGATGAACTACGGGACGATCTACGAGTACTTCATCGACAAAGACTCCACCCAGTACAAAACTGGGTTCAATCAGATCTACAACACGGCGCGCGTGTACACGCCAAAGGACACGACGGTCGTTACCCCTAACAGCGACACACCCTACTCGTTCGTCTGCGCCGACCTCCGGGCTGAGCCGGTCGTGCTGTCCGTACCGGAGATCGAAAAGGGGCGGTACTACTCCGTTCAGTTGATCGACCTGTACACATTCAACTACGGCTACATCGGCAGCCGAGCTACCGGCAATGGCGCAGGCACGTATATGATTGCCGGACCCAACTGGAAGGGCGAAACGCCGGAGGGCGTCAAGAAGGTCTTCCGTTGCGAAACGGAGTTCTCTTTGGCGCTGTTCCGCACACAGCTTTTCGGCTCAAGCGATCTCGACAACGTGAAGAAGATCCAGGCTGGCTACAAGGTACAGACACTCTCAGCGTTTCTGAAGAAGGACGCTCCACCAGCCATCCCGGAACTCAGTTGGCCGAAGATCGACAAGAAGATGGCTCAGGCCGACCCGTTCGCTTATCTGAATTTTCTCCTCCAACTGTGTCCACCCGCCGGCGACGCCGCGGTGGAGAAGCCGCTGCGGGCCAAGTTTGCCAGGATTGGGATCGAAGCAGGCAAGCCTTTTGCACTCGACAAGCTCTCGCCGGAGCAGAAGGCGGAATTGGTGATGGGCGTCAAAAGCGGCGTCGAGAAGATCAAGCAAAAGGTTGCAACGATCGGCAAGGACGAAAACGGCTGGCGGATCGGCGCAGCATTCGGCGACCGGGCTTTCTACAAGGGCAATTGGACGCTCCGGGCAGCCGCGGCGATGGCCGGCATCTACGGCAACGACGCCGTCGAGGCGTTGTATCCCATGCTCGCCACCGACAGCGACGGAAACAAGCCGGATTGCAGCAAGAGCCGTTACTCGTTGACTTTCCCGGCTGGACAATTGCCGCCGACCAACGCCTTTTGGTCGGTGACCATGTACGACGGCAAGACGCAGCTCCTTATCGAAAATCCGATTGATCGCTACCTCATTAACTCGCCCATGCTGCCGGACTTGAAGAAGAACGACGACGGCTCGCTGACCATCTACGTTCAAAAGGACTCGCCGGGCAAGGACAAGGAGTCCAACTGGCTGCCGGCCGCGGACGGCCCGGTATACGTGGTGATGCGGCTGTACTGGCCCAAGAAAGAGGCACTCGCCGGCGAATGGAAGCCACCGGCGCTGCGCGTCGAGAAATAACGTGCGTGGGGATTTCTTTAGCCAACGAGACTCGGGGTCACAAGAAAGGAAGGTCCAATGCGTACGCGACTGCTATGGTTCCTGTCAGTTCCCGCCCTGCTGCTTTGTCTCACCGCCATGAAGGCCTTGGACGAGCCGCGCAAGGGCAACGCCGAAGCGGAAGCCTCCATTCAGAAGAATGGCGAGGCGTTCGTGGAGGCGTTCCACAAGGGCGATGCCAAGGCCCTGGCCGCTTTCTGGACGCCCGATGGCGAATACACGGACCAGGCCGGCACTAACTTCAAGGGCCGCGAAGCCATCGAGAAGCTATTCCAGGAATTCTTCGCGCAGAACAAGGGCATGAAGGTCCAAATTGACAGCCAAAAGCTCCACTTCGTGAGCCCCGACGTTGCCATTGAAGAAGGCACTACCGAAATCTTTGGTCCTGACGGCGGACCGCCGAGCCGGGCGCGTTTCAGCAACACCCATGTCAAGCTGAACGACAAGTGGCTATTGGGCAGTGTTCGGGAATCGGCCTTCACACCCCCCAGCAACTACGAACACCTTCGCGGCCTGGAATGGGCCATCGGCGAATGGGCGGGCCAGGCTGAAAAGGGGGAGGTCGAGCACTTCGCGCTTGCCTGGTCGGATAATCACAACTTCATCGTCGGCCACGCGTCGACGTCTTTCAAAACCGCACTGATCGGCAGCGCCCAACAATGGATCCGTTGGGATCCCCTGGCCAAGCGGCTGCAGTCCTATATTTTCGACGATTCTGGTGCCTTTGGCGAAGGCGCCTGGACCAATGAGGGTGACAAGTGGACGTTAAAGGCGGCTCTCGTCCTGCAGGACGGCAAGAAGGCGACAGCCACCTATACCTTCGCGCCCGCCGACGCGGACACGATCGCTTTCCAATCCCTCGATCGCAGCGTGGATGGCAAGCCGCTGCCTGAGTCAAAGGAGATCAAATTGAAACGCGTCCATTGAATCGCTGCATAGCTTCAGAACTAGCTCCGACACGAACTAGGTGCGATGATTTAAAGGAGAACTACCATGTTGCGCAAGACTCTCTGCCTAGGATTGGTCGCAATAGTGGCGACGCTAGGCTTGTCGGTCGAGTCTCTGGGATGGGGCGGTGCTCACTACAGTTATCACTACGGCGGCGGCTACGGCGGCGGCGGCTATCACTATAGCTACCATGCCGGCGGCTACGGCGGGGGCGGCTACCACTACGGCGGCGGCGGTTCTGGTGGGGGGGGCGGCTATCGCTACGGCGGTGGCGGTGGCTCCGGTGGCGGCGGCTATCACTACGGCGGCTATCACTACGGCAGCTATGGCGGGGCCGCGGGCGGCTATCACTATGGCTATGCGCGCGCCTGGTAGCCTCTTGGGAACGGACAGGCGGCCGGCCGCCTTGGTGGTCGGCCGCCCTTCTTTCCAAACAGATAACAATCCAGAATTCGAACAACCTGTCGCAGTGAAACCCTGACTAGGGATGTCAGGAATCGTTTCGCACAACTCAGTGCATCCTGGCTTATGCCGTGTATTTTTCTCACCATGAGACTGGAGAACGTGTAATGAAGAATGCAAGTATCCAGGCCATCGTCGTCCTTGCAGCCGGCGCGCTGCTGGGATACGTGGCCGCCTCAGGCAGTTTGCGCCTGAGCCGAAGCGCCGATGCGGCAACTGTGGGTGCCGAGAGCGGCCGGTCGGCCGACTCCGACCCGGTAATCGCGGCATGCTGCATGGAAGGCGCTGCCAAGGGGACCTTGCTGGCTAAGGCCGATGCGGAAACACCAGTCAAGGACGCGGCGCCCCCGCCGGGCTCACCCGACGCCACAACAACCATTGACGGCAAACGGCTCCCGCCGCCCGACCCGAAGTTCGGCGGCGTCATCAAGGAGGGCGCCCTCCAGTCGAAAGCGTGGTGGGCACCGCGCATTGTGCCTCCGAAGGGCGCGCCCAATGTGTTGCTCATCATGACGGACGATGCCGGCTTCGGCGTTCCGAGCACGTTCGGCAGCGTGATCCCGACCCCGGCCATGGATCGCATCGCGAAGACAGGACTGCGCTACACCCAGATCTGTTCCACCGCGCTTTGCTCGCCGACGCGCGCTGCGCTCATCACCGGCCGTAACCACCACTCGGCAGGGTTCGGCGTGGTCTCGGAGCAGTCCACGGGCTTCCCGGGTTACAACAGCATCATCACCAAGGACAAGGCCACCATCGGTCGCATCCTCGTGGACCACGGCTATGCCACTTCATGGTTCGGCAAAGAACACAACACACCGGCCTTCGCAGCCAGCCAGGTAGGGCCCTTTGACCAGTGGCCGATCGGCATGGGCTTCGAGTATTTCTACGGGTTTGTCGGCGGCGACGCGAACCAATGGGCGCCAAACCTGTTCCGCAACACGACCCAGATCTACCCGTTCGAGGGCAAGCCGGGGTGGAACCTTACCACCGCGATGGCCGACGACGCCATTGATTACCTGAGTCGGGTCAACCAGATTGATCCGAGCAAGCCGTTCTTCTGCCACTACACGCCCGGAGGCACTCACGCGCCGCATCATCCGACGAGGGAATGGGTGGATAAGATCCACGCCATGCATCTGTTCGACGAGGGCTGGAACAAACTCCGCGAAACCATCTTCGCCAACCAGAAACGCCTCGGCGTGATCCCACAGGACGCCAAGCTGACACCGTGGCCGAAGGAGCTCTTGAAAGAGTGGGATCAGTGCACGCCGGACGAAAAGAAGTTGTTCATTCGGCAGGTCGAAGTCTTCGCCGCCTACGTGGCCTACACTGACCATGAGATCGGCCGCGTTATCCAGGCCGTCGAGGACATGGGCAAGCTCGACAACACGCTCATCATCTACATCAACGGCGACAACGGCACCAGCGCCGAGGGCGGCCTCTTCGGCACGCCCAACGAAGTGGCGTTCTTCAACGGAGCCAATGTGCCCGTCGACGTGCAGTTGAAGAACTTCTACGACGTCTGGGGTTCCGACAAGACCTATTGCCACATGTCCGCGCATTGGGCGTGGGCCTTCGACACGCCGTTCACGTGGACCAAGCAGATCGCCTCGCACCTCGGCGGCATCCGGCAAGGCATGTGCGTCTCCTGGCCGGGCCACATCAAAGACGCCGGCGGCATCCGCAACCAATTCATGCACGTTATTGACGTGGTGCCGACCATCCTAGAAGTAGCCGGCATCCAGCAGCCTGAATATGTGGACGGCATCAAGCAAAGCCCGATTGAAGGCGTGAGCTTTGCTTACACTTTCCCCAAGGAAAACGCCGACGTGCCGTCACGTCATCACACGCAATACTTCGAAATGATGGGCGACCACGCCATTTATCACGATGGCTGGATGCTTAGCACCAAGGTCACCCGACCGCCGTGGGAAGCATTCGGCCCGGCCAACCCGGATCCCCTGAACAACGTCACCTTTGAACTCTATGACCTGACCAAGGATTTCTCCCAAGCCGAGGATATCGCAGCTATGCATCCTGAGAAGGTAAAGGAACTGAAGGCACTGTTCCTCACGGAGGCGAAGAAGTACCAGGTGCTCCCGCTCGATGCTTCGGTGGCGGCACGCATCGTGGCCCCGCGCCCGAACATTACAGCCGGCCGCACGGAGTTCGTTTACACCCGACCCATGACCGGCCTGCCGCAGGGTGATTCGCCGGTAATCCTCAACAGCTCCTACACCTTCGTGGCCGATATCGACGTGCCGGAAGGCGGCGCCGAAGGCATGATCGTGACCTCGGGTGGCCGGTTTGCCGGCTACGGCTTCTACCTGCTCAAAGGTAAGCCAGTGTTTCTCTGGAATCTGCTGGATTTGAAGCGCATGAAGTGGGAAGGCCCGGATGCACTTACGCCCGGTCGGCACGTCGTTGAGTTCGACTTCAAATACGATGGCCTGGGTGCGGGCACACTCGCCTTTAATAACTTTAGTGGTCTCGGGCGCAGTGGCACTGGCACGCTCAAGGTAGACGGCAAGGAAGTCGCCACGCAGAAGATGGAGCGGACTCTCCCCATGATCCTGCAATGGGACGAGAGCTTCGACATCGGCTCCGATACCCTAACCGGCGTGAACGACGCGGACTACAAGCCGCCGTTCAAATTGACCGCCAAGCTGAACAAGCTGACGATCAAGGTAGATCGGCCGCAGCTGTCGGAGGCGGACATCAAGGCCCTGAAGAAGAAGATGCTTGAAAAGGATTAGGCGGGGCGTATGCAGTCCCACCCTCATTGCTTTTGACGAGACCTTGGGACTACCAGATGCCGTTCCGCCTAAGCTCAAGCTCGCTTAGCTGAGCTTCAAGCTCTGGCCGGGACATCTGTCTGAGGCGGAACGCCAGGTCAAGCTCAAGGGCTCGTTTGAGCCATGTACCAAGCGTGAAAGCCAGAAAAGCCGTCAGAAATCCTGACAGCTTTTCTGGCTTTAACTTGCCTAAAGCTAATTTCTTTACTGGCCAATCAAACTCATCAGCTTCACGTAATCGATCCGGTGATTGAGGTCCGCTTTCACGGCGTCCACCTGGGCGGTCGCCAGGTCTTTCGCGGTCTTAAAGCGGTCGGTTAGCGCTGTAGCGGCTTTGGCGGCTTCCTGACGCGCGGCGAGCATCTCGCCGGCCAGATTGAGTGCTTCCGCGCTGCTTTCATAGTCCTGGAATGCCTTCAGTGTTTTCTGGCGAACGTCGTCCTGCGTCTGCTGACACTTGAGGACTGCCATGCCGACGACTTCCTCCGCCTCTCGAAGTTTGTTTCGCCGCTTACCCCAATCGACGAACGTGTAGGAACCAATGGCGCCCACATAGCCGATGTTTGGTTGAATGTAATCGGCAAAGGTCTGATTCGTATAGCCACCCACTACGGCGATATTTGGATAATAGTCTACCTTTGCAACCGCGACGCCTGCGCGAGCCTTGCATACATTTTGCTGCGCTTCACGAATATCCGGGCTGTTAGCGAGGGCAATGGCGACAGCATCTTCTCCGCATTTCACCGGTGCCAGTGGCAGCGGTGGTTCCACAAGCTCAAATTTAGTGCATGTGGGCATATCGAGAAGGATCGCCAATTGCACCTGCAGACCTGCCAACTGGGAGCTCACCTCTTGAAGCCCCTGCTTGGCCTCGACCAATGCAATGCGCGCCTCGGGAAGTTTCGTCTTCGCAAGTTCTTCGGCTCCGCCGACTGCAATCTGAGCTCCGGCTTGAATCTTCTGCGCCACCAAAATGCCCCAGAACAATTGCTCGACACCGCTGAGAAGCTCTCGTGTCGCTTTTTCCATTTGGGCTTGAGCGATCTGCTCGTCGGCCCGTGCAACCTTCACTCCTTGGCGGACCTTGAGCAAATCTGTGATGGGTTGGACAGCGGCAATCGTATTGACGGCTGAATCTTGGTTGACGACGGCGACGTTCACTGCTGTGGCAGGGAACGTAATCAACGGCCTGCCGAGGGGACCCGTTATTGTCCGTCCCCCAGCCGACAAGACCGTGCCAAGGTCGTCGTTAAAGTGCATGTAGACCGACTGTCCGATGATCTGCGGAAAATAATTGGCCTGCATCGCCCGGGTCGCATACTCTTTGCTGCGGATATTGCGAGCCACAAGTTGAAGCAGTTTGTTGTCCGCAAGGATCCGCGCCTTGACTTCATCGAGCGTCAGGTGGGCCACGCTAGGCTGGCCCGCGGGAGCCGGGGATACTTGCTTCTGTGACTCCTGCCCGGGTGAGGTCTCGACTGCGGGCCCCATGAGGCAAAAGCTGATCAGCGACGCAGAAAGGAGCACACTCCTAGGTCTTTTCGTCATAGCCGGCAACCTCCGTGTAGTAGCGCGCCGATTCAGCCATGAATCAGGCGTAAAGCCCCAGCAAACTGAGCGGTTGGATCACCCGCAAGAGTCCGCAAAAGTGGGATGCGGTGCTACTATCGGCCGCGGCGAATGCGGCTCTTGATGAGACTTTGGTGGATTACGGTAAGCGGGCTAAGAGGGAAATCGCACAAACCTACGCCTGGGCACTGCGACAGCGCTTAGCCTCAAAATCTGGCACTAGTTGAGGTGTCCTTCGCGATTTCTTCACGTCATGTCTTTTCAGATCTCACTATGAGAAGAACAAACCCATCTCTTCCTAGTTGGAGCCATCAGCGCCTTGCTTTCCAGTCCGGGGCATGTGCTCATGCGACCGTGTTGCAAAGACGCCGTGACACATGTTGCCAGGTGCGCCTGCGGGAATTCATGGAACCTGCCCGCACTCTTTGATTACCACCGCATTCTTCGGCTTGCCACTCTGCGAGCCCTGTGCCTCGACCTTTTGCACCACGTCCATTCCCTCGGTTACCCGGCCGAAGACGACGTGTTTACCGTCGAGCCATGAGGTCTTAACGGTGGTGATGAAGAACTGCGAGCCGTTGGTGTTCGGGCCAGCGTTGGCCATGGACAAAAGGCCTCCGGCATCGTGGGAAAGCTTGAAGTTCTCGTCGGCGAACTTGGCCCCGTAAATGGATTTGCCGCCGGTACCGTTGCCAGCCGTGAAATCGCCACCTTGCAACATGAACTCGGGAATAACACGGTGGAAGGCACAGCCCTTGTAACCAAATCCCTTTTCCAAGGTGCATAAGGCACGGAAGTTCTCAGCCGTTTTGGGAACGACGTCCGCAAACAGTTCCATGACGATGCGACCAGCCTCTTTGCCGCCAATCGTGACGTCAAAGAAAACCCTGGGATTCGCCGGGTTGGTCCATTTGCTGCCTTCAGACGCCGTCATACGATCTCCTTTAACGAGTTAGGCCTCAAAAGCCCAAATTATATCATAGTCTTTGGAGCGACAGCAGCTACTCGCAACATTGGCACGTCCTGCCGCGCGCAACGCGGCAGGTGAACCACCAATCTAAAACAAAGGCCCCGCTAATTACGGGGCCTCGTTGAAGAACTTGGTTCTTAGGCAAGCCAATTCTTTACGGTAGAGATTGTCAGGCTGCGCCGCGCAGTTCGTCAGAACCATCGAGTGTCGGGCGTCCGGGGTGGACCACCTCCGAAGCGAGTCCCGCTAGTTCCAGCGCGCGGATGCTCAGGTAGGACACATCTAGTTCCCACCAGCGTCGGCCATGGCTGGCACAGCGTGGCTCCGCGTGATGGTTGTTGTGCCAGCCTTCCCCGTTGCTAATCAACCCGACCACCCAGTTGTTAAAGCTATTGTCTCGCGTGGGGAAATTGCGATAGCCCCAGATGTGCGTGATCGAGTTGACCGACCAGGTGATGTGCCATACGGCCACCGTGCGCACGAAGACGCCCCAGACCAACCAGCTGAGGCCAAGTTGAAGGGCGCCCCAGAGGCTCCCGGAGGTTAGCGCTCCGACCAGGGCACCGAGACCTAAGAAGGCAACCGACTGCACTCGATAAATGGTGCGCAAGGTCTGGGGCCGCTCGAGCCATTTGTAGAAGCGGTCTCGAAAGAGGTCGCGGACGTAGCGGTCATAGGTGTCAGCATTGTAGATCGCCGGGTCACGTATCAGGAACCAGCCCATGTGGCTCCAGAAAAAGCTGGACCGCGGGGAATGCGGGTCGCCCGGCTCATCCGAATACTGGTGGTGCATGCGGTGGATGGCAACCCAATTCATCGGTGTGCCTTGCCGGCAGCAGGTACCTAGCACGGACAGGCCGTGTTCCAACCAAATTGGACAGCTAAATCCACGGTGCGTCAGCAGGCGATGAAAGCCGATGTTGACGCCCAATGTACCGAAAAGATAGAGACCGAGGAGAGCCCAAGCCAATCCCGACCAGCTGAATAACCACGGGATGCAGGCAAGCAAGGCAAGCAAATGGAAGGCAATAATGCCTCCCACTATGGGCAGATTGATTCGGAGAGGGCTGGCCGGGTCGAGAATACCCAGTCGCCAGAGCCAGCGATCAACAATACTGGCGGTTTCGCGAATGTGCCGTCCTCCATGCGCGCAGAACAATTTAGTACCCGAGCGTTTATTATATAGATCGTCGCGGAGGGGCGGACCTCTGAAGTCATAACGCTGGCACCCGCCGCTGGCTAACTTTCAATTGGTAGCCGTCTTCAACGGGCTCTAGTTCATCTAAAATACTGCTGGGATTGGTGTTGGAATGCAGGCCCGTCCTTCACTCCTGCCTGATGCTTTTCGGCATATTTCCTGGTTTTTCGTTGACAGCCCCACGGAGGCATCAGGAGAATAAAGTCTTCTTAGACATTGCGTATGCCCTGGAGCGTGTTGAAAGAGGGGGGCCGACCTGCTGAATCCTGTGCGGCCAACTGCTGCATTGTTGAGCGAATCCCTGACCCCAACCCTTGGGGCAAACCCCGTTATTGACACACTCTGAGCAGGATAGCCGCGGCGGCGCAGCGATTGCGCTCGTGCCGGTTGACCAGGATCGTCTATGCATCCATTCCACACGCGCCGACGCAGTTTTCATGTTCTCGGGGGCCTTGGCGCTTTGCTGCTGGTCTCCTTTCTCTCGGCCCGCGATACGCCGGCACATAAGGCCAAGACCATTGCTCTTGTTGGGGGTCGCATCCTGACCCAGACCGATGCCGGATCGTTCGAGGGGACGGTCTTGATCCGGTCTGGAGTCGTGACTGCGGTCGGGCCTTCGATTGCGATCCCTGCCGATGCCCAGCAGATCGATGTCAAAGGGTTCGTTGTCACTCCCGGTTTGATCGATGCGCGCAGCACGCTCTGGCTCACGGCCGCGGCGGCCAAGGAAGGCGCCAGCGATGGCGGCCTGAATGTAATCGACGGCATCGATCCCCACGATGAGGACTGGAAAGAGGTGATCCGGCAGGGCGTCACCACCGTTTACGTTCAACCGGCAAGCAGCGGCATCCTCGGCGGGCGCGGAGCGGTACTGCACGTGGGCCCGGCAGAAGCGGTGGAGGCTGTCATCCTCAAGGCTGGCGCGGCCGCACAGGCAGCCCTCAGCCCTGCAGCTTCGGCGCCGGCTGCAATTTCAGTAGCTGCTTTCACCGGTCGGGGTCGTGGCCGGGGCAACCTGGCTCCAGCGCTAACTGCGCCCGTTCCGACCAGCAACGCGCTGACGCGCTTTGGCCAGTACGAGCAGATCAAAAGAGTGTTCGAGAGCGTCAAGCAATACGACGACGAGTGGAAAAAGCGCGAAGAAGCCGGCAAGACCAAGACCGGCGCTAGCAGCAAGACAGGCAAAGACACTAAAGCGCCCGCCGCCAGGGAAGCGGCTGCTTCGAAGGCCAAGCGCGACGGCACCAAGGAATTTCTGCGCAAGGTCCTGAAAGGCGAAATCCCGTTGCGCGCGGAGGTCCATCGCGAAGACGAGGTTCGCAATGCCCTGCGCCTGGCTGATGAGTTCCACCTGCGCATCGTCCTTGACGCCGTGACAAACCCTGGGCTGCAGAGCGAAACCATTGTCAAGCGACGGCTGCCCATGGTGCTCGGGCCATTCATCGATCTGGAAGAAACCGGCGCCTACCGAAAAGACCGGCCAGCCGACTGGCCGCTAGCATTGCTGGCCAAGGACAATCGCTGGGCACTCGGCACATTCAGCAGCCAACCGCGCGGTTCGCGATTATTGCGCGTGCATGCCGCCGCCGCCATAGCTCGGGGCATCGAGCCGGATCGAGTCTTGCGGGCAGTGACCCGGGACGCGGCGGAAATCCTTGGGATCGGCGATCAGCGCGGCCAAATCGCCGCAGGCAAAGTCGCGGACCTGGTCGTTTTCGCCGGCGACCCGCTTGACCCGTCGGTTCCGGTCCGGCTGGCCATCAGCGGTGGCAAGATTGTCTACCAGGCCGAGGTTTCGCCTGCGCCTTCGATTGCAAAATATGTCGGCAAGCTTGACCTGCCAGCGCGGCTGCCAAGGAAATATGCCCTCAAGACCAGCCGTCTCCTTTCAGAGGACGGCCAGTTTCAACCCGGCACAGTGCTCGTGGAACAGGGCAAGGTGGTTGGCCTGGCACGGGCGCTCGCCGTGGGCGAGGGCACACCGGTCTACGACGTCGGTAGCGCGATCCTCACGCCCGGATTGGTCGCCGCGGAAAGTGATCTCGGGCTTGCCGGCGCCATCGACGACCCGGCCGAGGCCGACGCAGGCCAGGTGCGCAGCTCTGATGTATTCGACTCTCAGAACCGGGAAGTCCGCGAACTTCTGGAAAACGGGTTCACGAGTGTGCTTTATGCTCCCGGGAACGCTAACGTCATCGCGGGCAGCGCCAGCGGGGTTCGGCTCAGCGCGGTGGGATGTTTCCTTGGTGAAGCCGGCGTGAAGTTTACTCTGAGCGCAAATTCTCGAGAAGGCGGCCGTTCGGTGGATGATTCGGCCCAGGGCTTTTTTGGCCGGCCCCGCGGCCCGGCGCGCTATCCCGGAAGTCTGGCAGGGCAGGTAGAGTTGATCGCACAGGTACTGGCCGGCAAGGGGCCGGAGTCTGAGTTCTACGTTCCGCGGCGCGTTCGCCAACAGATCCAGGGCGAACGTCGCCGGCAAATCGCCGCGGTTCTAGAGAGAAAACAGGTTGCTCTGTTCGAGGCGCACACGCGTGCCGAAGTCGATGCCGCACTCCAGCTTATAGCGCGCTTCAATCTGTGGGGCGTGCTGATCGGCCCGGAAGAGCTGACCCCCTTTCTCAGTGAGATCAAGCGGCTGAAGGTTGGCATCGTGGCGCATCCGGCCCAAGCCGGGGATTATGACCGCCCCGCGTTGGAACTGGCCTCGGCGGCTCACGCGGACCTGCCGATTGCATTTGGCTCCGCGGCTGCGCAGGAATTGCGCATGACCGCAGCGCTTGCCGTTAATGCCGGTACGTCGTCGCTGGCAGCATGGCGTGGCTTGACGACTGCCGCCGCCCAGATGACCGGACTGCCTGAGACTGCCGGCCGACTGAGGGTCGGTGGGCCAGCCGACATCGTGATCTGGGATGGGGCGCCTCTGGATCTACGCAGTCGGCCGCTCCGCGTCCTCGTCGATGGCAAGGTTGTGTACGCCGCCCCTTGACAGGACTGACAATAACTTGCGAACCGAGCCCACGGAATTCGCTGGCAGTCGAGACGGACTATGAAGATGCTTTTCAGAGTTGTCCTGCTGGTGGTCTCTCTGCTCACGGCGACTCGAATTCGAGCACAGGATCTGCTCGTCCAGGCTGGCAAGGTTTACACGATGACGGGGCCGCCGTTTACGCCAGGCGCGGTCCTCATTTCGAATGGCAAGATCGTCCAGGTGGGAGCCAAACTCACGGCGCCGGCCGGCGCAAAGGTAATCGATCTTGGTTCGGGCGTGCTAATGCCGGGCTTGATCGATGCTTATAGCAGCGCGGGCATTGCTGGCCATGCCGAGGAGATAACCAGGGAGATCACGCCCGCATACCGCGTGCTCGCGGCCGTCGACTGGCGCGCGCGTGCATTCCGCGAGCTGCTGGCCGAGGGGACGACTTCTCTGGGACTTGCTCCTGGAACCGACGGCGTTTTTGCCGGACTTTCTTGCGTCCTCAAGACGGCAGGCGAACGCCGGGTTCTGGTACAAGAGAACGGCCTGGTCATTACGATGGCGTCCGACCCCGCCAACGGCAACTCGTCACGGGGGCGGCCTGATTCCATCTACGTCCGTCAGCCTACGAACCGCATGGGGGTGGTCTGGCTGCTGCGCAGCACGTTTGACGCGGCGAACCGGGGCAAGTCTTCCGAGTTGCAAGTCGTGCGCGAAGCGCTCGCCGGCAAACGGCGCATCTATGCCGTCAGCCGGACCGAGAACGATCTGTTGAGTCTATTACGAATCGCCAAGGAATTTCAATTTACGCCGACATTGATTGGCGGACACGAGGCGCACAAAATCCGCAAGGAGCTGGCAGCCGCCAAGGTGCCGGTCATCCTAGGGCCGCTGACTAGCTTCGCAGGTCTGGTGGGAACCGAGGACAGCGAAATCGTCTGGAATCAGCCGAGCTTACTGCAAAAGGCCGGCATCCCGTTTGCGCTGTCGGGCGGGGCACTTCTCGATCAAGCACGCTTCGCAGTACGCTATGGGCTGCCCGCGGACGCCGCATTGCAGGCGATTACGCGCACGCCTGCCCGCTTGCTCGGCGTGGACAATCGGGTCGGGACTCTGGAGCCCGGGCATGACGCCGACATGATCGCGCTGGACGGAGATCCCCTGGAGCTGACAACTTCGCTGAAATGGGTCCTTGTGGACGGCAAACTCTACGAGAAGGTCGATTAACGCATGGTGAACAACAATCATTGCTCATGGCGATGCGGGATCCTGGCGCTTGCCGGGCTATTTGCCGTTGCAGCCGCAGCGACCGCCCAGGAACAATTGGCAATCAAGGGCGGCCACATCATCCCTGTCGGCCACGCGCCGATAGATAACGGCGTCATCCTCAGTCGCGACGGCAAGATCCAGGCTATCGGCAAGAACCTGGCGATTCCCAGCGACTACCGCGTCATCGACGCCGCCGGCAAGGTGGTCATGCCGGGCTTCATCGAAGCCCATAGCTCGCGCGGCATGGACCAGGTCAACGAGCGCAACAACAATGTGCCGTTCCTGTCCGTGATCGATGCGATCGACCCCGGCCAGGAGTACTTCGAAGATTGCCGCCGCAATGGCGTGACCACCGTGGCCATCGTGCCCGGCGACGACACGATGATCGGCGGGCAGGCAGCAATCATCAAGACGGCGGGCAGCTATGTCGAGCAGATGATCGTCAAACGGCAGGCTGGTCTGAAGATCTCTCTGCGTCCGAGCGCCGGCCGCAGCCACATGAGCCATCTGGCCACTCTTCGCAAGGAACTGGATGGGGCGCGCGCTGTCCTGCAGGACGAATACGCGAAGCGAAAAGTAGCGACCACCGACTCCAAACCGGTCACACCGCCACCCAATGCCAGTGAAGAAGGTGTCGATCCGACTCAGGAGCCACAACCCGCTGGCGAAAACCAGGAAGGGGCCGGAGAGACCAGTGCGGACGCTTCTATTCGCCGCGAGGCGCTGGTCCGGCTGCTCAAGGGGGAGATGCCTGCATTCATCTACTGCGACGCGGCGATGGACGTGCCGCAAGCACTGAAGCTAGTTGCGGAATATCACCTCAAGGCAATTTTGGTCCTGGGGCAGAATTGCTACAAGGCCGCCAAGCTCGTGGCTGCGAGCAAGCTACCCGTCATTCTCGATCCCACGCTGGTCTTCTGGGAAACGGACCCGCGCACGGGTGAGGATCGGAAGATCATCTTGCCCAAGATTTATCGCGAAGCAGGCGTGCCGTTCACATTCCAGGTTACCGGGATCGCTGCCGGCACGCTCTTTCGCGTACCGGATCTGCCCGGCACGCTGGGGACGAATTTCTTGTGGTACCAGGCCGCCACCGCTGTGAAATACGGGATGCCCGTCGCGGAAGCTCTCGAGGCTATCACTCTGCGGCCCGCCAAATTGCTCGGGGTCGACACGTTTGCCGGATCGATTGAACAAGGGAAAGACGCCGACCTGGTCATCTTGACCGGCGATCCGTTGAAAATTACCACCTGGGTCGATACGACGGTCGTGCGCGGCAAGGTGGTCTACGAGCGCGCCAAAGACCGCAAACTGCAACGCCTGCTCCCGAAGAGCCAGGAGGCAGGGTTATCGCGATGACTGATAAACGCATTGCCTTCGTTGGCCTCGGCCTCGCGCTGGTATTATCCTTGGCGGCGCGCACAGGTTTCGCTGCTCCGCCCCAGGCGTACAAGGCCGCGCGCATCTGGACGGGGAATGGCCCCCCGATTGCGAACGGCATCTTAATCGTGCGCGACGGCCGGATCGTGGCTGTGGGACCCCGGGGGCAAACTCCCGTGCCCGAGGACGCCGAGAATCACGACCTGGGCTCGTCGGTTTTGATCCCAGGGCTGGTCATCGCCGAGACGACGCTGGGCGAACGCGGCCGCGACGATGAGCGCGCCCTTACGCCCGAGTTCCGTGCCGTCGATGGCTTCGATTTTTATGCCGATTACAAATCAGCTCTTTCCGGCGGAGTGACCACCGTGCAGATCGCTCCGGGCAGCCGTCGGCTCATGCCTGGCCAGGGCGCCGTGGTGAAACTGGCCGGCGACGATCCCGGCAGCCGGGTCCTCCGCGAACGCGAGAGCCTGCGCATCATCCTGGGCGACGCCTTCAAGAACCCGCCGCGGATCTACGAACCGCCAGTCGGGGCCGTCTCTGTGGACAGGCCTCTGCAACCCACGCGGCACCAGCTTTCGACCACTTTGGCTGGGGCGGTCGCAGGGTTGCGGGCAAGCCTGCGTGCGGCAGCCGAGTACGGTCGATCATCCAGCTCTCCCAAGGACAAGGATGTTGCCTTGGCGGCAATCGCTGATGCACTCAGAAGCGGGGTGCATGTCCGCGTCACTGCTCCGGGAGCGGCGGATATTCGCGCGGCCCTAGCACTTGCGCGAGAATTCCAGTTGCACCTCCTCCTGGTCGATCCCGTCAGCCTGGGCTCCTTCCATGACGACCTCCCCGGCTGGCGGCCGACCGTCGCCGGCGTGGTTCTGAATGCCGAGGTGCGCCCAGGGGCTGTCGCGGACC
>DATGZX010000319.1:0-28951 GCA_035296965.1 Gemmataceae bacterium | reverse complement strand
GGGCGCCGCACTTGATGCACGGCAAAACCAGCGCTGGGATGCACGACAACAAAACGATTTTCCGCGGGCTGCCCATGCCGATGACGGCCACGCGCTACCACTCGCTGATCGTGGAAGAGAAGAACCTGCCCGCCGAATTGGAAGTCAGCGCCTGGACTACCGAGAAAGACGGCACCCGCACCATCATGGGCCTGCGGCATAGGCAGTGTGCGGTGGAAGGCGTGCAGTTTCATCCGGAGAGCGTGCTGACGGATGCGGGGAAGACTTTGATTGCGAACTTTCTGGCAGGGGTTAGAGATTAGGGGTCAGGGGTCAGGGGTCAGGGGTCAGGGGTCAGGGCTTGGCAATCAGAAAGGAATCTGGGTTTTGAATCATTGATCCAAGCATCTTTCCGACCTCACAACATTGCTGTGTCAACTCAGTATGCTCCTGTGCCGTGATGTATCCGCAGTCTTTGGCAAAATCGAGTGAAGTATCAGTTTCCCCATTTTCGCCATCGCAATCCGTGAGTTTATTGACGAACTGCAAAACATATCGACGCTTTGCCCAAGCTTCGCGAAGGTTCATAGAAACCGATCGCGACGAGCGTCGAATCTGTCCTGTCAAAGCATACCGTTCTTCAACGGGAAAACGTTTGCTTATTTCAAAGATGCGCATAGCCAACCGATAGGCCTTGATATACACCGTGAGTTCTTTCACGGATCTCACGCCCATTGTTCACCTCCCCTGCCCCTTGTCCCCTGTCTCCTGCCCCCTGTCTCCTGACTCCAGTCCCCTGTCCCCTGACTCCAGTCCCCTGTCCCCTGACTCCTGAACGGGGGCCAAAAGCAGCAGAACCAACAGGGCGCAACGCTCCACCATCTGCGGGATCAGCGCCTGCTCGTGGGCGGCGTGTGCGCCGTCGCCGACCGCCCCCAAGCCGTCGAGGGTCGCAGTGTACTGGCTCGTCGTGTTGCCATCGGAGGCGCCGCCGACCGCCGCCTGGTCGAGTTCCATTCCCAAGCGACGACCGAGATCCTGAGCCAAGCGCCACAAGGCCTGGTTACGGGGAAGCGGCTCCATCGGCGGCTGCTCGATCGCCCCTTCAATCTGGATCGTGGTCTCGGGGTTGACCGGTCGGAGGCTTCGGATGGCAGCCTCGATCTCGGCGGCGTCCTGCCGTGTCCGGACGCGCACGTCCACGGTGGCGCGCACCTCGGCGGCGACGACGTTTGAGCGCAGCCCGCCATCGATCGTTCCCACGTTCACGGTGATGCCCCGGGCAGCGTCGTTGAGCGCGAAGACCCTCTGGATTTGATGGGACATCTCCAGGATAGCACTGGCCCCTTCTTCGGGATTGACGCCGGCGTGGGCGGCTCGGCCTTTGACGGTGATCGTAAAGCCGCCGGAGGCTTTCCGGGCGGTCTTCAGCTTCCCCGCCCGACCGAAGGCCGGTTCCAGGATGAAGGCCCTAACCGCGCGGCGTGCTAGCCGACGAATGAGCGGGGTGGAATCGGGGCTACCGATCTCCTCGTCGGAGTTGATCACGACCACACTGTCGGCCGGGGGCCGCAGGCTGAGGTCTTTCAAAGCCCGGAGCGCATAGAGCATCTGCACCAGGCCGCCCTTCATGTCAAAGACGCCCGGTCCCCGGAGGGTTTCGCCTTCGATGCGCACCGGCATCTGTCGCACCGTGCCGACCGGCCAGACGGTGTCGCAGTGGCCGACGAGCAACTGCAACGGCGACTGCTCGTTTCTCTCTTGCGGACGGGCGAACAGCATGCCTGCCGACACACGACCCGGGAAGAGGCGAACAGACAACCCGGCTTGCTCCAGCTCGGAGGCTAACATCGCGAGCACCGGGGCCACCGCGGCCGGGTTGTCGGAGGGAGATTCAGCCAGCGCGAGGCGCTGCAAGAGGTCCACCATGTCCTGGCGGCGCTCCTGCAAGTAGCCCAGAATAGTGCGCTGCTCGTGGTCCGTCATGCGCCACTCCAGGAGTCAGGGGACAGGGGACAGGGGACAGGGGTCAGACTGCCTGCCTCCTGTCTCCTGCCCCCTGACTCCTGCACGAGAGCCCCTCAACGAGAAAAGTCCTTGGGGAACGGGAACGCCGTGGTCTGTCGGATCTCCGCGAAGCGACCCGGGCTCACGTAGGCCAACAAGGGGAACTGAAAGATCTGATCGCCCTCATCCCGCTCCTCGGCACGCACGGCGTCTTCGTGCGCTGCTGCCGCCACCACGTTGCCGATGATTAGGCTGTTCGGGCCGAAGCCGTCGAGCATGCTGTGCAACGTACATTCGAGGAACAGATAACATCCCTTGACCAGCACCCCCTCCACCTGGCGCGCGGGAATGGTCGGCAGCACCAGGAGGATGGGTTTGGAAAGGTCTTCGCACCGGGGTGCCGCCGCCAGGCTAGCCAGCAACACCTCCGTGGGGCGCGGGTAACTGACCGTGAAAACGCCGTGCCGGCGGATGTTGTGGTAGGTAGTGTGGCGAGGGCTACAGACGAAGCAGTAGTAATTCTCCCAGCCCAAAGGCATCGCCAGATGTTTGGGCGCGAGGTTGTACTGGCCGTCCTCCTCCTTGCTCCCAACGATAACTAACGGGAACACACTGAAGAAGCGGTCCCAGATGGGCCGGTCGGTGGCGAGCGGGATCAACTTGTCGGCATCGTCCGTTTGCATCTCGTCAAGCTCCGTTGGGCCGTGCATCCTCAATGACCGGACGGGATTCGGCAGTAGGTCAGGTTTCCAACCTGACCGGACAGATTGGGCAATCTGTCCTACGCCGCTGCCGAATCAAGCACGGTGATATAGGTCATGCTATTCGACGCAGGGCAGGCCTCCCAGCAGGGGAGCCTGCGAACGTGAGGTCTTGGATGTTAAGTGCAAGCGAGTTCACAAGTCGGTTTCACCATCCGGTTTCATTCAAAAGGCAATAGAGGGGCGACCACTAGCCAGTCCAGGAGTTTGATGCCGACAAACGGAACAATCACGCCGCCCAGGCCCCAGATGAGCAGATTCTGCCGCAGCAGCGCGTCGGCGCCGATTGGTCGGTACTTCACCCCCTTGAGGGCAATCGGGATAAGCAAGGGGATGATGAGGGCGTTGAAGATCACCGCGGACAGAATGGCCGAGGTAGCCGAGTGCAGGTCCATGATGTCGATCACCTTCAGCCACGGCAGGGTCGCGGCGAACATGGCGGGCACGATGGCAAAATACTTGGCCAGGTCGTTGGCCAGGGAGAAAGTCGTCAAGGCCCCTCGAGTCATGAGGAGCTGCTTGCCCATTTCCACGACCTGGATGATCTTGGTGGGATCGCTCTCCAGGTCCACGATGTTGCCGGCTTCCTTGGCCGCCTGCGTGCCCGAGTTCATGGCGACGCCGACGTCCGCCTGGGCAAGCGCGGGTGCGTCGTTGGTGCCGTCGCCCACCATGGCCACGAGCTTGCCCTTCGCTTGCTCCTGACGGATGTATTCCAGCTTCGCTTCGGGAGTGGCCTGGGCAACGTAGCCGTCCAGGCCGGCCTGCTCCGCGATGGCCTTGGCTGTCAGCGGGTTGTCACCGGTGACCATGACGGTGCGCACGCCCATCCGCCGCAGCCGCTCCAGGCGCTCTCGGATCTGCGGCTTGAGAACGTCTTCGAGTACCACCAGGCCGGCGATTCGGTCACCTTCACTCACCAGCAGCGGGGTCGCTCCTTTCGAACAGACTGCCGCCACCTGCTCCTGCATGCCCGGAGGCACGTTCCCCTCTGCCGAGCGAACGTGGTCGATCACTGCCTCCACAGCACCCTTGCGCAGCTGCCGGCCGTCGGGCAGGTTGACGCCACTCATGCGTGTCTGGGCGGTGAACGGCAAGAAGTGGGAATCGAGGGGCGCGAACGTGGCAACGCCGGGATCGAAGGTATCCATCTCCCTCAGGAAAAGCGCGACGATGCTTTTGCCCTCGGGCGTTTGATCGGCGACCGAGGCCAGAGCGGCCAATCGTCCCAGCTCGACCGCGGTGTATTCGCCCAGGGGGATGAATTGAGTGGCCCTCCGGTTCCCTACGGTGATGGTGCCGGTCTTGTCCAAAAGTAAGGTGTCGATGTCGCCGGCCACCTCGACCGCTTTGCCGCTCTTGGCCAGGAGGTTGGCCCGTAAGGCCCGGTCCATGCCGGCAATGCCGATGGCGGCCAGCAGAGCGCCAATGGTCGTGGGAATGAGACAGACGAGCAGGGCCACAAGCGTCGGCACGTCCGTGCCCAGGCTCTTCACCGGCTCCCCCGTACCCAGGTAGTCGGTCATATACTCTTCGGTGTACCGGGCCATCGGCCACAGGGCGGCTGTGACGATCACGAAGATCAGCGTGAACGCCGACAAGACCAGCGCCAGGGCGATCTCGTTCGGCGTGCGCTGCCGGTGGGCACCCTCGACGAGAGCGATCATCCGGTCCAGGAAAGAGTCGCCGTGCCCGGCGGTGATCTTGACGACAATCCGGTCCGACAGGACCTGGGTGCCGCCGGTGACGCCGGAGTGATCGCTGCCGGCCTCGCGGATGACCGGCGTCGATTCCCCGGTGATGGCCGACTCATCGACCGAGGCTACGCCCTCGATAATCTCCCCGTCACCGGGAATGATCTGGCCGGCCACGACCACTACTCGGTCGCCCGCGCGCAAGTTGGTGGACACGGTTTCCTCGACTTCGCCGTTTTCGCGGAGCCGACGGGCCGGCGTTTCCCGCCGTGTCTTGCGCAGGGCCGCCGCCTGGGCCTTGCCGCGGGCCTCAGCCAGCGCCGACGCGAAGTTGGCGAACCACACCGTCAAGAACAACCAAATATCCAGGATGATCAGGTAGGGTAAGGGCGCCTGCGTCTCATGCCCGAGGCGGGCCACGATGATGAAGAGCAGCGTCAGAACGGAGCCGACCTCGACCACGAACATCACCGGATTTTTCCATTGGATGTCTGGCCGCAACATGATAAACGCCTGCTTCACGGCTGCCGCTAACAGGTCGGGAGCAAAAAGGCTGTGACGCCTGCTTGCCCGGCGCTCCTCCTTCAAGTGCCGGACCGGAGGGACTGGCTCATCGGGTCGGGGACGGCTCACCTGTGGCATGGGACCCTCGCTCCGGCACCAGTGCTCTTCAGTGAATCATAGTCGGAGACCAATGGTCAGCCTCCAAAGGGAGTCGGTCCCAGGTGCTCGGCGACACTAGCAAGCATGGCGGCTGGCATAAACAAGAGCGCGCCCACCAGAAGGATGGTTCCCAGAAGAAAGATCCCGAACGTGATCGTGTCAGTCCGGAGAGTACCAACCGTGAAAGGGGTTGGCTTCTTGGCGCTCAGACTGGCTGCGAAAGCGATCGGGGCGATGATCGGCAGAAATCGACCCAACAGCATGACGAGGCCTGTGCCAATATCCCACTGCGGGCTGTACGGTGCCGGAGGGCTCTTGTTGTCTTCGGGCTTGTTCGAACCCCAGGTTTGCTGGAGCCCGCCAAATTCCGAGCCGTTGTTGGCGGAGGCCGAGCTGAACTCGTAGATGATCTCCGCAAGGCCGTGGGGACCGGGATTGCTGGTGGACCTGGCGCCCCAGCCGACGGCGGCGAACAGGCCGGTTGCGGCCAGGATGAGGATGGGGTGGACCAGCAGCGCCAGGACGGCCAGCTTCAGTTCGCGCGCTTCGACCTTTTTCCCCAGGTACTCGGGTGTCCGCCCTACCAGCAAGCCGGCGAGGAATACGGCAATGATGATGTAAATCAGCATGTTGATCAGGCCGACCCCCTTCCCTCCAAAGACGCAGTTGATCCACAGACCAAAGAAGGGGGACAGGCCGGCGAGCGGATTGAGGCTGTCGTGCGCGCAGTTGACCGAGCCGCAAGTCGCGGCTGTCGTCACGGCGGCAAAGGTGGCCCCGGCGGACGTGCCGAAACGCGACTCCTTGCCCTCCAGGTTGCCCAGCGACTGGTCCACTGGCAGGCCGACCAGCGCGGGGATCCGTTTCTCGACCCGTTGGCCGCGGGCGTTCCTCATGACGAGCGTGCGGGCCGGCTGGTCCGTCAGGGCCGGATTGGGCTGCAGGGTGTCCCAGTAGATCGCCCAGACGATCATGCTGACGAACATGAACATCATCACGCCATAGATCATCGCCGCGTGTCGCAAATTGTTCAGCATTCTCCCGAACATGACGACCAGCGCGAACGGGAAGAACAAGATGTTCATCGACGCCAGGAAATTGCTCCAGGCGCTGGGGTTCTCGTAGGGATGAGCTGAGTTGGCCCCGAAGAAGCCGCCGCCGTTCGTCCCAAAATGCTTGATCGGCAGGAGGGCTGCGACGGGACCCCGGGCGATGACCTGCGGCTGCGGCTTGCCGTCCGGCGTTGTTCCCATCGCTCCCGGTTCGACTGTGGTGGCGACGGCAGCATGGTCGAATGTCATGGGCATTCCGTCCGCAATCAAGATCACGCCCATGACCAGGCTGGCCGGGAAGAACGCGTAGGCCACCACCCGCCACATGTCCAGGTAATAGTTCCCCATGTGGGGGTCGCTTCGCAAAGCGCGGGTGATTGCGGCCAGGGCGCAAAAACCGACGCTGGCCGAGACGAACATGTACCAGCCGATGACTACCAGCTGGCTAAAGTAAGACAGGTGCTGTTCGCCCGCGTAATGTTGCAGGTCCGTGTTCGTGAGGAAGGAACAGGTCGTATGGAAGATCGTTGTGGGGGCAAGCATCGTCTTGCCGTCCGGGTTCAGCGGCAAGAGGGGCTGGAGTGACAGGACGACGTACCCGAAGACGAACATGACGCTGTTGAACAGCAGCATGGAGACCGAGTACTGCTTCCAGTCCTGTGGGCCCGTGTCGACGAGTTGCTCGACCCAGTGCAACCACTTCGGCGGGCGATAGCGGCCGTCGGCGATCCAGGCCAGGTAGAAACCAGTTGGAACGGAGAGGACTACAGTCGTGCCGACGATCAGCAAAGGAAGAAGCCACATCCTAAGGCCTTTCGCTGTGGGACTTCCCTCGCCGCCCCATATCGGAATGTGCGAATTTGCCCATGTCTTTGGCTCGGACCGGCATGCTCCCCCAGTGTCCAACCCTTCGGAACCGGCGGGCTGGGCAACGATAGCCTTTACTGAGGGAAAGGTTTACCCTTGTTATACTTTCTTGCCAACTGCTCCAGCAATTCCACTGCCCCGACCTCGAGCACCCGCGTCCTGTCCCAGCCCGGGGGCAAATGCTTGATGGCACTGTCAATGCGTTCCAGCAACTTTCGGTCGAGCACCAGGCTCACTGCGACCTTATCTTTCTGCTCGTCAGACATTGTAACCCCCATTTCAGAGTGGACCACAAAACGATCGCGGTACCCGATGCCGCAGCTTTGCTTCGAGTCAGCGGGACAACTGCCCGCGCACGCCCGTCTTCACCTTCCGTTGGATGTCGAGGGAGATGGGGGTCGCAAGTTCCATGCCGCGCCGCGGAGCGGAGACGGACGATGGAGTTCCACACCGGCTGCGCGTGAAACAGCTTCGCCAGTGCAGTTTGCAATCTAACGCCGTGCAAATCGCACGGCAGAATGCCCCTGCTTGCCTGCGCATCTCAACAAGGCCCGTCACGCGCCGCAGTCCCGTAACGGGCACGCAGAGGCAGAGCGATTGCGAAGGGAAAAAGGAGAGTGATCGAGCGACCCAGCGCAGGAGCGAAAATCGGCGCATGCCTGACGGGCCGGCTCGTGTCCAATGTTCATGGATCTTCAGCTCACGGTCTTCGGACGACCGACCATATTCATCTTGACCAGCACGTGGCCCCTTCCTATAGTTCCGCCGCAACAATACCTGTCCTTTGCCTGTTGGACGTGGGCGCGCCTGCGGCCACGCGGGTTGCGTACGTCCCCGGGGGCTCAGAAACGGGGCTGGTTCGAGCCGGGGGCCTGCTCATCCTCGATAACGAAGCGCATCTTTGAGGTCCAGATCGAGCGCAACGGCAATCAGTTCGACACCCGCTGCACCGTCGGCGACACGTAGCCGCCCGTTGAGGGCCTCTTGCGTCTCTGCGACACCCAGTCATAAACGCACTTGGTACTCTGTTTGCCGCAAGCGCTTGTGGCGAAGGAGCCCGGAATGTGAGCTATCAGGGCCCTTCTCAGAGGTCAAGGAGGATGGGAACATGAAGTTGGGCAAGTCGATCAATTCGGTCCTGCGCCTCGCTAACTTGCGCCTGATGCGTGCCAGCGGTTATGCCCGGCTGCAAGAGCAACTCGCTTCTATAGCGAGTAGCCAGGCGCGCTCGGAGCCGACCGTAGAGACTGATCGAACCCGCGAGCGATGCCTTCCCACTTACGGGGCGAAGTGCATCGAAATCTTTGGCCGAGACATTCCCCGCGGGGACAATTGTCTCTTCTGGTCGTTTGACTACGAATCGCCCGAAAGCGTTCAGCTTTTTGGCATCATGTATGGCTTCAAGTGCGCGCAGTTCAAAAAGTACATGGACACGATCAAAACCGAGAAGCTGGAAGGGGCAATCCTCGAATTTGGAGTTCACGACGGCGGCAGCCTGAATAATATTGTGGAGAAGTGCGAACAACTAGGTCTGTCCACCCCGATTTACGGTTTTGACAGCTTCGAAGGATTGCCTGCTGTCTCCCAACACGATGTCAGCTGCTTCCAGGCGGGACAGTACGCGGCCCCACTTGAGGCGGTACTCCAAACTCTCAAGTGTGATGTGCGCAAGCATGTTCATCTCGTCAAAGGCTGGTTTTCCGAGACGCTCACATCGAGAGAGATCCTCGCCGACCCGGCGCTGCGTCAGATCGCCTTTGCGCACATCGATTGTGATCTGTACTACTCGGCCGTCGATTGCCTCTCGTTTCTTGAAGGCCGGCTGACCAACGGAGCATTTTTGATTTTTGATGACTGGAGCTTCTCCGAGTTGTTTGGAGAAACGAAGGCCTTCTTTGAATGGTCCGATAAAGTGCGTCACCTCTATCGGTTTGAGCACGTGGCTTCCGTGGAACGAGGTTCGCTGCACCTGCGCGTATGGCTAAAGTGAGCGTTTCGGGCCAGGCCTCTCGGGGGTTGCTCTCAGCTCGGTTTTCGCGGAGAGTGGATGCCCGACTCTTGCAGGAGGATTCAGGGCCAGGCCAGGAAGGAAGCGCTGAAGGCGCTTCCATCAAATTCTTAAATCCACGGAGAGAAGTGTGGGTGGGGTAAAGACCGCGGCCGCGTTCAAGGGTTTCATGCGTTTTTCATGAACCTCCGAACGATCGACCATGATTTCTTCGGGAGCGCTGATGCCGATGCGCACGTGCCCTCCCTGAATAGCAACGACTTTTACCTGGATATTCTCGCCGATGACGATTTCTTCCCCGACTTTTCTCGATAGTACCAACATAGGGACCTCCTGTCGCACCTGGCCTGGAACCAGGTGAAGGTTGGCGCAGCACTAGGCCTTGCGGTAACTCACTGGAGGAAGTTCTAGAAGGCCGCCGCCGTGACGGGATTCTTGTCCCAGACAGGACAAGCAGCTTGGCTCAAGAGAACCAGGCGGCGAGTGATGAGAGGGGCACTGAAGCAACTTCAGTCCGCAGCTTTGATGCTCTGCTTAAATGCTGACCATGTCAATCCCAATAATCCCAAGAATTGGGGAATATCTGGACAGGCTATCCTTGTTGCGTCCGAAGCGTCGTTTGACGGCGAACTGAAGGGGAGCGCGTCAACAGAATGGTTCACGCGAGCACGGTTGGCGCAGCAGGCGCTCGACGAGACCTTGCCATTGCGGGCTCTTCCTCGAGATTGGTGGCGTATCGCTTCCTTTCAAAACCCCTGTTCCAGGCCTTCGGGAGTTGACCATGAGTTCGAGTGAACATGTCGATGCCGACCTGGTGACGCTGCCCAGCGCGCACACAGCGTTCAAAACGGTCGAGCGCCTGAAAACATTGCTCGATCAAAAAGGAATCCAAGTGTTCGCGCACATCGATCACGCCGCGGAGGCAAAGAAGGTGAAGTTGGCCCTGCGACCGACACAAGTATTGATTTTCGGAAATCCGCAGGCAGGTACGCCGTTGATGCAAAGCCGGCAAACCATCGGCCTCGACCTACCATTGCGGGTCCTGATCTGGGAAGACGAGGCGGGCAAGGTCTGGCTGACTTACCACCCAGTGGAGGTCCTGGCACAGCGCCACAACCTTGCTGACCACGAAGCAGTCAAGGCCCTGGGCGCCGGCCTAGCCAGCCTGGCCCATGCAGCAACTTCCGCATAGACTTTCCGCGGCATAGGCGCGCCATCCTTAGACTGGAGTTCACGATGCACTACTCCTCGTTCATGCGGCTCCTCTGCGCAGCCGAGGTCATCTTCACTCTCGTGAACGGGCCGCTGCTCCTGGCCGAATCAGTGCCCGCGCCCGGGCAACAGATCGGCTACACGGAGCTGAGGACCAACCTGCCTGGCGGCCGGCATGTGAATGTGTGCACCATGCGGGCGGTTGTCGTCAAGGGCGACGGGTCGGGACGGAAGGTGGTTGCCGAAGGCCTGGCCAAAGACCCGGATACCTGGACGCAGTTTGCCGGTTGGTCGCCTGATGGAAAGACGGCTGTCATCGGACGTGGTTGGCAAAGCCCCGAAAATGCCCAGTGGGAGGAGGAGCACAAGCAGTTTCATTTTACGAAGGAGGGATGGCTCTTTGATTCCTATCTCGTCGATCTCAGCACGAGTAAGGCGACGAATGCAACCGCCGTGGAACGTGTCAGCTTCTATAACAGCGGCTTGTTCTTCTGGCCGAATGATTCAACCAGGCTCGGCTTCACGGCACTGATCGACGGCAATTCGCACCCTTTCCGCATGGACCGCGACGGTCGCAAAAAGGTTGATCTCACGAAGGAATCGAAGGAGTTTGCGTACGGCTTTAGCAGCTCACGCGATGGAAAACGCATTGCCTATCACAAAAGCTACCAGGTCTACCTCGCAGATGCCGACGGCTCCAACCTCCTTCACGTGAAAACCGGTCAGCCTTTCAACTTCGGACCGACGTGGTCGCCCGACGGCCAGTGGGTGTTGTTCGTCAGCGGCGAACACTACCGATGTCATCCGCAGGTTGTTCGCGCCGACGGAACCGGGCTGAGAAAGTTGGCTGACCGCGGCGGCTACAAAGGCGTCATCGAGTTCCTTGACGTTTTCGACTTTCATGGAGGAAGCAGCGATTTGCCCGTTTGGTCGGCAGATGGCCAGTCGGTTTTCTATACGGCACAAGTCGGTAGAAACGTCGAATTGTTCCAGGCAATGCTCGACGGCAGCACCCGTCAGCTCACGAAGTTAGCAGACGGCTCTCTGCATTACCATCCGCAACCATCTCCCGATGGGAAATGGCTGGCGTATGGCTCGAAGCGCGCTGGAGTTCGCCAGTTATATGTCATGCGCCTTGCGGATCGCTCCGAGAAACAGATCACGCACTTGAAGGAAGGCCAAGCCGCCATGTGGCCCCACTGGCAGCCCATTGCGACTGTCGCACGTTGATCCACCGCGGAATCCGGAAGCCGACCTCCTTGGCTGCCTTGGGCACCGAGGCCGCAGGTCGAAATGGCGGAATCGGTCTGCGTATACGCAGTGCGGGTCGGTAAATCTGCACGATCATGGGAGCCGTTGCTGATCCAAGATCATCAGCACGGCGGTAAGCCCGCCATGCTGGGCAATGTTGACTACGGTTTTCTTGGATGCCCTGCCAATAATGCCAATCTCGCTCGCAGAAACAATGAACCCGCAAGTAACGTGAAATTCCTCGTTTGTGATCGCTCCGTCGCTTCGGACAACCGGGAACTCTTTGCTCCTGACGGGAGCATAGTCCTGAACGACATAAGAGTAGGGGTGATCCGTGGCTTGCTGAAGCACAGCGTCCCACTCGGAGGGCATCGCCTCCGGCCCAATGGTGACGCCAGTACCGCCAAAGTCGCGGTTCGGTTTGATCACGAGCCTCTCCCGATTTTTGCGGACAAAAGGCAATAGATCTACCATGCGCCCTGAATCGTCAGCAGTCCTCGTTTCCCGGATCAGGCGAGTCCAGAGCATGTGGCGATTGAAAATACGCCACTGGGCCGCCGAGAAATGATGTGCGAATTGGTCGTCAGTGAAAATCTCCCAGCAGCTCTTATGATCGAAGTCGCCGGCCAGCGAGGAGACGACCTGGTTTCGCTGGAAGGCCCAGCGGAGTGCCGTCATCTCCTTGCCGTCACTCGCTTCCATCTGGAGGCACTGCTTCAGCTCCACATCGCGGTACAGAACATCCACAGGAAGGTCTCGGTGGTAGAGGTTGTCGCCCTTCACGCAGATTTCGCGCGGGTCGGCCACAACGGCGCAATGGCCTTGCGACTGAAAATACTCCGCCAGGCGGGGGTACTCCGTGATGCCGCCGATGTTGTCGGGGGCGTCGAGCAGGGCGATGTTGCAGCGCGGCCGTCGGATCGAGCGCGCGTGCAGGCGCAGCTCGTGCAGGAGCAGGTTGCGGGTATCGTAGTTCGGCTCCAAGAAAAGTTCGGGCTCCAGGGCCTGGAGGTGTGGACCTACGATATCGAGCAAGATGCTTTCGGCAATTGGGGCGTAATACAAACCGCCGACGCCCACTGAATTGGCTTCGAAAAATTGGAAGTTCTCGCGCCAATCCGGAGCCGCGAAGTCAGTGTTGGCATCCAGGCGGGTGATGATGGTGTGGTAACGGGGCACGCTCTTGCCCCACGAATCCCGCAGCCATTGCTCTTCGCCTTCATCGAGCGGGAGAAGCTTTCGCACGCGCGCGTCGGTCAGATACAGGGCGCCCAGGCGTTTGAGCGCATCGACCACCTGTAAACAGACATAGTGGAAATAACTCCGTTGAATCGGATCGATGATGCGCGGCCGCAACATCAGCGGGATGATGCCCCGCACGCCATTGTCATCGATGTAGGAAAGGTCCTGGCTGACGCACTTGGCATGGACCTCTCTTGCGATCTGGTGGATTTCCTCCTTGGGCATCTTCATAAAGATGTCGCTGAGTGCATTGCTGCGGAGAAAATCCGTTCGCGCGGAAGTCTTGAGCACATTGAGCATGTTCACTTTCCTTGCGGAATACGTGATGGCGAGTGAGCCGTGCCAGGGCAATCCGCCACCAGGCTGGATGGGTGGCGGCTCGAACAAAGGCGCGGCCGCTCTGCAGCATCATGATAGCGAAGGTCGCGAAAGCCAGGCACATTCTTCGAGTGTCGAAGTGCCGGCAGCACGTTTGACCCCAGGATCAGCAAGAACTGGAAGAAGGTCAGATTGGCCCAGTCGATGAGAAATGTGAACAGCAGAGTGCCCAAATCGTCGAGAGCTTCCCTGGACTTGATTTTATGAATTCTGCCGGTTGTGCCGATACTCATGGCTAGCACGATCGTCCGCTGCCGGTTTCTCTTGGAAACTTGCCCGTCGTGCATGGCCCCAGAGGGTATGCCATGTATGTGAGAATAGGCAAGCGGGGCGAGGCAGTTGGGTGCCTCAGCCGAGCGCGGCCTGCATGGCTCCCGGCTGCCGTGGCTGTTGCAATTCTGTCTCTCTCCGGCTGCACGACCCTTTCGGAGTATTTTCAAAACGGATTCAAAGTGGGGCCGAGCTACACTCGGCCGCCGGCTCCGGTTGCGGAACACTGGATCGACGCCAACGACGTGCGCGTACGCAGCGAGACCGAAGACGACAGCCATTGGTGGACCGTCTTCAACGATCCTGCCCTCAGCGAACTTGTTCAAACCGCTTATCACCAGAATCTGAACCTACGGCAGGCCGGCTTCCGGGTGCTGCAAGCCCGCGCTGCCCTGGGCATCACCGTGGGCGAGCTATTCCCGCAGACTCAAGCCATGACCGGCGACTACTCGCGCCGCGGAGTCAGCGTCAATGTGGCCAACCGCATCGCCACGCCGCAACGCTGGTTCAGCGGCTGGAGCTACGGCTTCGGCCTGGCCTGGGAGCTGGATTTCTGGGGCCGGTTCCGGCGGGCCATGGAGTCGGCGGACGACACGCTCGATGCCTCCGTCGAGAACTACGACGACGTACTGGTGGTCCTGATCGGCGACGTTGCCAGCACCTACGTGCAATACCGCGTTCTGGAGCAGCAAATCGCATATACCAGGGAAGACATAAAGCTCCAGACCGAAATCCTGAACATTGCTACGGCAAAGTACAAAGGCGGCCAGGCGAGCAAGCTCGACGTCAACCAGGCGCAGAGCAATCTCTCAGCAACGGAGACCCTGCTTCCGCAGCTGGAGATTTCGCTCCGCGAAGCGGATGACCGCCTGTGTATCCTGCTGGGCATTCCACCAGAGGATCTGCAGAGCAAATTGGGGGCTGGCTCGATTCCGGTTACGCCGGTTTCGGTGGCCGTAGGCATTCCGGGAGACCTGCTGCGGCGCAGGCCGGACGTTCGTCGCGCCGAGCGTTTAGCAGCCGCCCAGTGCGCTCAGATCGGTATAGCGGAGGCCGATTTCTATCCACAGATCAGTCTCGATGCGAGCTTCGGCTGGTCGGCCCAACAATTGAAAGACCTCTTTGCCCACGGCTCTTTCCTCGGTTCGGTTGGACCTGCATTCCAATGGGAAATCCTTAACTATTGCAGGATTCTCAACAACGTGCGTGCGCAGGACGCCAAGTTTCAAGAGCTCGTCACCAACTACCAGCAGACTGCGCTCCAGGCCAATGGCGAAGTGGAAGACGGATTGATCCGTTTCTTGAAAGCCCAGGAAGAGGCGCGCTACGCCAAAGAAAGCGTCGTTGCCGCACGAGCATCCGTCAGCGAGGCAATGACCCAGTACAGCAACGGCCTCACCGATTTCAACCGCGTCGCCGTCCTCGAGGAACAGCTCGTCACTCGTCAGAATCAATTAGCGCAAGCGCAGGGCGATATCGGACTGGGACTGATCCAGGTTTACAAGGCGATCGGCGGCGGCTGGCAAATCCGCTGCGATGCCAACGCGGAGACAGCAACCCCCATGACGGCAACGGAAAAAACGCCCAATGCAGGAGTTTCGCAGCCTCTGCCCAATGCTAAATGACCGTGCGGCATTCGGCTGTAGGTCAGGTTTCCAACCTGACCGGACAGATTGGAAATCTGTCCTACGCAGTTGCCAAATGAAGCACGGTGATATAGTCAGCCGGCGCCAACCGCGAAGTAGCGAGCGCGGGCTCTCGGGGGCGATCGCAGCTAGGCCGGCAGACCCAGGGGTCGTCGAACCGTGAGGCAAATCGTTTACTCAATGGGCGTCGTCTTTGCCGCGATCGTATGGCAGGCGCCTGTGCTAGCCCAGGAGTCTTGTCCCCTCTTCGACGGCTGCCGTTGGACGTTTCCGAGCTTGTGTGATCAGTGGCGGCAACGAAAGTGCTGGTGCTGCGACGATTACTGCCCCAAGACTCTCCCCAGTATCGCGCCGGCTGCCAAGGGTTGCGTGGATGACTACTGTCCCAAGAAACTGCCGTGCGTGCCGCCGAATCCCAAGGGATGCGTCGACGATTATTGCCGGAAAACGTGCCCCATCGTGCTGCCGAAACAGTGCGATCCCTGGTACACCTGCGGCCCGGCAATGGCCCCGTGCGCGCAGTGCCCTGCAAAGCCGTGATGGGCTTGCAATCTCTCGTCCGCAACGAATGACCAACGCGCGATGGCGGGATCAGGGCGCAGCAAAAACGTTTTGCTCCGCGTCGGCCGTAGGAGCAGGTGACGGTGCCGCAGGTATCTTGTCTTTGCCGAACCACGTGATGGCGTAGTAGAAAACCGGCGTCAAGAAGATGCCGAAGAGCGTCACGCCGATCATGCCGCTAATCACGGCTGTGCCTAGCGACCGCCGCATTTCCCAACCGGCGCCCGTCGCGATCACGAGCGGATAGACGCCGAAGATGAAGGCGAACGAGGTCATCAAGATGGGCCGTAGCCGCAGGCGGCAGGCCTCCAAGGTAGCCTGGCGGCGCAGCATTCCTTCCTTGCGCTTATCCTGAGCATATTCGACGATAAGAATGGCGTTCTTGGCCGCGAGGGCGACCAAAACCACGAAGCCGATCTGGCTGAAGATGTCGATCGGTTTGTGGGCAATCCACACGAGCCCGGCGATGGAGCTGAGCAAGCACATCGGCACTACCAGGATGATTGCCAGCGGCAATCCCCAACTTTCGTACAAGGCTGCTAGCACCAGGAATACCAGCGCTATGGCGAAACCGAAAATGAAGATGCCGGTGTTGCCCGCCGTCACTTCCTGGTAGCTGATGGTGGTCCACTCGAAACTCATGCCGATCGGCAGGTTCTCGTTGCACAGCTTCTCCATCAGAGAGATTGCCTGTCCTGAACTCATGGATGGTCGCGTACTGCCGTTCACGGCTGCCGAATTCAGGTCGTTATAGCGCATGACGAAGACCGGCCCATTGTCGTAGCGCACCCGCAGAACCGAGGCCAGTTGCACCGGTTGCCCCTCGCGGTTGCGAACGGTGAGCAGCTTGAGATTCTGCGCGTTATCGCGAAAGGTTCCCTCGGCTTGGATGTTGACCTGCCAGATTCGGCCAAACTCGTTGAATTGATTGATATACACCGAGCCCATGTTGGCGTTCAAAGTGTTGGTCACGTCGCTGAGGGAAACGCCCATCTGCTTGGCGGCATCGCGATCGATGTCCAAATAGAGCTGTGGGGTGTTCGCGCGGAAGGTCGTGAATACGCGGGCCAGGCCGGGCTGAGCGTTGGCCTTTTGTACGATCGTCTCGGTCGCTTCTTGAAGGGCCTGCAGGCCCAGGCCGGTGTTATCCTCGATTTGAAGTTGGAAGCCGCCGCATTGGCCCAGGCCGGGAACAGGAGGCGCGCCGAAGACAGGCGCCTGGCAGCTCAGGACTTCCTCGTGGAACTGCAGGTTGAGTCTCTGGGTGATGGCGACGGCCTGCGTTTCGGGAGTCGTGCGTTTTTCGAACTCGTCCAGAATGATGAATATCGTCCCCCAGTTGGAAGACTCACAAGAGAATACGGCCGAGTAACCGGCGACAGACATGACCGATTGGACACCCGGAGTTTTCAAAGCGATCTTCTCGAGTTCGTCCATCGCTGCGCGGGTGCGCTGTACGGAAGCGGAATCCGGCAGCGCGACGTTGACCAGGAGGTACCCCTGATCTTGCTCGGGGATGAAGCCGGTCGGCGAGGTCGCGAATCCGAAACCAGTCAACGCGAGCAGGCCGACATATAACAACAAGACGATGATACTGAGGCGCAGCCCTAAGCCCACCACGCGGGCGTAGCCCCCGGCAAAAGCATCGAACGCCGTATTGAAAAGGCCAAAGAACCAGCCGAGGAAGCCGTTGAGCGCCCGGCTGAGAAACCAGCCTACGATGGCCCCCGGCACGCCTAAACCGATTCGCATGCCCCAACGCAGATAGATATTGTCCGCCGGTCCGTCAGCCTGTGGTATCAGGCGAACCAGCAAGAAGTAGCTCAGCAAACCGAACAAGACGACATAAGCCACCGACGGCAGAGCCTCCTTCGTTTCCCCGTGCTCTTTGCTGTGCGGTTTGATCCAGACCACTGCCCGAGCCGGAGCCATTGTCAAAGCATTGGTAGCAGAGAAGAGAGCAGCCGTGGCGATCGTCAGGGCGAATTGGCGGAAGAATTGGCCCGTCAGTCCCGGTATGAAGGCCGTGGGAATAAACACAGCCGCGAGGACCAAACTGATACCGATCACTGGCCCCGTGATTTCGTCCATTGCCTTGATGGTCGCATCCCGAGCCGGCAGCCCCATCCCCATCCAGCGCTCGATGTTCTCGACGACCACGATGGAATCATCGACGACGATGCCTACCGCAAGCACCAGGCCAAACAGGGAGAGGTTGTTCAAGGAAAACCCGAGCGCCTTCATGACCACGAACGTGCCGATCAAAGCCACGATGATGTCAATGATCGGCAACAGCATGGCGCGCCAATCCTGGAGAAATACCAGGACGACGACGATCACCAGGGCGGCAGCGATGTAGATGGTGTTGAAGACATCGTCAACCGAATGGCGAATGAACGGTGTGGTGTCGTAAGCGATCTGGTAATCGAGTCCTTGCGGAAACCGCTTCTTGAGCTGTTCCATTTTCTTTTTGACGCCGTCTCCGGTGGCGAGGGCGTTCGCCGTCGGCAACGCAAAGACCGCCAGGGCCACGGACGGATACTGCACCGGGTTGCCGTTCTGCACCGTGCTGAGGGTGCAGATGAGGTCGGAATTCTGGGCACCCAGCTCCAGCCGGGCCACGTCGCGCAGGTGGACCATGCGACCATCTTGAGCGACCTTGACAATAATGTCGCCGAATTGCTGCTCGGTGGTCAGACGCCCCAACGTGTTCAGCACGAGCTGATATTGTTGTCCCTTAGGAACCGGCTGCTGGCCGACGTTGCCGGGGGCAACGTCCACGTTCTGCTCTCGGATGGCATTCATGACCTCGCTGGCCGTCAAATCGAGCGACGCCAGTTTCTGCGGATCGAGCCAGGCACGCATGCTATACGACCGCTGGCCGAGAAACGTTACGAGGCCAACGCCGGGGGACCGGGAGAGAGCGTCGAAGATGTTGATCTGAGCGTAGTTGCTCAGATAAAGCGAATCGTAGCGGCCGTCGGGAGAGATGAGATTTACCGCCAGCAGAATGTTGGGCGACTGCATCTGGACATTGACGCCCTCCTTTTGAACGTTTGCCGGGAGCTGCGCCAGGGCCAATTGCACGCGGGTCTGCACCAGCATTAGAGCGGTGTGCACGTCGGTGCCGACCACGAAACTCACTGTCAATGTGTACAAGCCGTTATTGGTGCAGGTCGAGGACATGTAAATCATGCCCTCCACGCCGTTGACTTGCTCCTCGATCGGCTGGCCAACCGTGTCGGCAACCGTCTGAGCGCTGGCGCCGGGATAGGAGGTCGTTACCTGGATCGTGGGCGGCACGATCGGCGGGTACTGCGCGGTCGGCAGCGTCAAGACGCAAACCAACCCCGCCATGACAATGACGATCGACAAAACCCAAGCAAAGGTGGGCCGATCGATAAAGAACCGAGACATGGCGATCCCTTCCCTGCCTATTTCTGGTTGGTGGACGACGCCGGTTTTTTGTCGGCCCCGCTCTCCGGCAGCAGCGTGAGCATATCCACCGGCTTGGGCTCTACCGTGGCGCCGGGCCGGACCCGCTGGAGTCCGTTCACGACAATCCAGTCGGTTGATTTGAGGACTTCGACCTCCTTGATCACTTCCTTACCCTGCGCGTCGGTATCCACAATCTGGCGGGTACTCTTCACCTCACGGAGACCCTCGTGCACCTGGCCGACATCGACGGCACGGGAGTCGATCACGCGTTTGTCGTTGACCGTCAGGACAAACTTTTGTCCCTGGTTCGTCCCGACGGCGCTATCCGTGACCAAAAGCGCGCGATGTGGAGCAGTCAAGGGCACGCGAATGCGCGCGAAGAGCCCGGCGACGAGGCTACCTTCCTTGTTCGAAAAGACGGCCCGCAGCCGAATCGAACCCGTGTTCGGGTCGAGCTGGTTGCTGACGAAATCGATGACGCCGTCGATGGTGAACGCGGTATCGGCGCCCAGGGCCATTTGTACCGGGATCTCCGACGCCCGAGGTGATTTCACAGTGCCCGATTTGACCAACCGCTGATATTCCTCAACCGTGTTCTGGTCCACATCGAAGTAGGCCCAGGTTGGCCTCAGGGAGACAATGTTGGTCAGAACCGTAACGTCTTGCGAGACAAGATTGCCGGCGTCGACGTAATGCTTGTTGATGCGCCCGTTGATCGGCGCGGTCACCTTGCACCAACCGAAATTCAACTGGGCCATTTCCAGAGCCGCTTGAGCTTGCTTCACCGATCCGACCGACTCATCGCGGCTGCCTTTCCGGCGATCCAGCTCCTGTTCGCTGATGGCGGTCTTGTCTTGCTTCTGCACGTTCAAGCCGATGTCGTAGAATGCCTGGTTCTTAACGAGCGCGGCTTTCGCCACTTCCAGGTCCGCGAGTGCTTTGTCGAGTGAAGCCTTGTAGGGCCGGTCGTCAATCTCGAACAAGACCTGGCCCGACTTGACCTCGTCGCCGTCTTTGAAGTCGATCCTCATCAGGTAGCCGGTCACCCGGGCTTTCACATCCACGGATTCGACCGCCTGCGTTCGAGCCGTAAAGATTTGATAGTCGGTCACCTCGCGCACAATCGGGAGGGCGACCTCGACAACGGGTGGGGGCGTGTTCACGGGGCTGGGGTTTTTTTCGTTGCAACCAACAGCCATGACGATCCCGGCTGCCAGCAGGAGGATCCTTAGCCCGTGAGAAGGCCGTAAAATGCTCATGGACGACTCTTTTCTCGTCAGAAGAACTTCCGCGCGTGCCTGAAATCCTGCTACCTTTTTGTGACGAGCACACGCAGCAGATGGGGCAGCAAGCCCTGCGTCACAGACGACGCACCCGACGTCCCGATGATGGAAATCGGCGGGGCCATTGCCGTGGACCGACGCCATTGTACTGTCCAGGCTGATTCTGCTCAGAGCAAGCTGGAAAATTGGGGCGAATATCCGGTTGGTTCGAATGGCCTACCTGGGCACCAACGGAATATCTGGAAAAGATGTTACCTCATGCAACAGGACGTCAGCCCGGCCGAGGCCCAGCGGAATGCCAAGCGAAAAAGGAACGGTCGCTGACGGTCGCCGTTTATGTCTTCCGTCTCGCACAGGCGCGCCGTGGCCAGTATGAAGTTGAAAATCATAGGCCAAATACCCGCCGGGCCACACTCGCCACCTCAAGTCTTCCCCCAAATCGTGAAACCCATGTAAGGTTTTGCCAGCACCAGACGGGTATACTCTGGGGCGATGTGCTATCGCGAAGCCTACGCGATCCTGGAGGAGAACCGTGCCTTCCTCGGTGGCAGATCTCGCTGCGCTGGGCAAGTTGTTCGAGGAAAACCGGCCCCGGCTGCTGAGCATGCTCCAGCGCCGAATCGACGACTCCCTTGCCGCCCGCATCGACCCGGACGACGTCCTCAACGAGGCCTTCCTGGATGCCCGGAGCAAGTACCCGCGCTTCAAGGAACAGGCGTCCATGACGCCTTACGCCTGGCTGTACCGCATCGTCCTTGACACGCTGATCCGCCTGTGGCGGCAGCACAACCGCCTCGGGCGCGACGTCCATCGAGAGATGCCATTCCCCGAGCGGTCATCGCTGCAGCTCGGTCTTGGCTTGATCCAGCGGCGTGCGAGCCCTAGCTCGGCAGCCGCCAACGCGGAAGTGCAGCGGGCCGTCCGCCAGACCGTGGAGCTGCTGAAGGAAAAAGATCGGCAGCTTCTCTGGATGCGCCACCAGGATGGGTTGTCCTACGCGGAAATCGCCTCGGTCCTGGACGTCACCGACAATGCGGCCATGGTGCGCTACACTCGGGCCTTGAAGCGGTTCAAGGAGTTGTGGCACCGGCTCTTCCCCGAGTCGAAGAACTGAGCTACCGACACGGGCAGAGTACGGCCAGCCGCCACCCAGATAGCCCCTGAAGGAATGAGTTCCATCGGAGGTGCCTAGCCATGAGCGCCGACGCTTCGACACCCAGTTCAACCGACGAGTTGCAGGCCCAATTCCTGCAAGCCTATGAGGCTGCCTCGCAACCATTGACGGTGCTGAATGACTACTGCGCGCGCCACCCCGACCTCGCCGGGGAATTTCGCTCCCTGGCGGGCATGAACCGTCTGCTGGACGGCGCCTGCCCGCCGAGCGCGCCCCCGCCTCCGCGGCAGCTTGGTGAGTTCCGCATTGTCAGGCTCATCGGCCGCGGCGGCATGGGGGAGATCTACGAGGCGTACCACGACCGCCTCCAGCGGCGCGTGGCTGTCAAGATCATCCGCCAGGGCCGCATCTCGCCCGAGGCGCGCGACCGGTTCCTCCGCGAGCAGCAGGTGCTGGCTCAACTGCACCAGACCCACATTGTGCCGATCCTTACGGCTGGCGAAGACGGCCCCTTGCAATACTTCGTCATGCCCTACGTGGACGGTGCCGCCCTGCACCACGTCGTCAAGACTGCCTACCAGCTGGAGACTTCAGCCGCCGGCCGGCGAACGCCGCCGCTCGGCAAGCTCGCCAGCCTTGTGGTCTCCGACTTGCACAGCCGCGAGAAAAGCACACAGGACACGCGTTCCAGCAACAAAGCCTCTGCGAGTTCTGAACGGGGTCCGGCCTCTCTGGAGTCCAAGGCTCAGACCATTCTTCCGACCCCGGGCAACGGCCATCCTGGGACCAGGCTGAAACTCTCGACGGAGTATTTCCAGTCCGTGGCCCAGGTGATGGCCGACGCCGCCGAGGCGATTGACCATGCCCACGGCGTTCGCCACTCCCACGGCGTCGGCATCTTGCACCGCGACGTGAAACCGTCCAACGTCATGATCGACCAGGCAGGCCAGTGCTGGATCATCGACTTCGGCCTATCCGCGTGGGTCAACGGCACGGCTGGCACGGGGGCTGCGAAATCCGACACGGACATCTCGTCAGAGTGTTTCTCCGCCAGCGGCGTCCTGGGCACTCCCGAATACATGGCCCCCGAGCAGTGCCGGGGCAAAGCCGACTGCCGCACCGACGTTTACGGACTGGGCGTGACGCTCTACGAGCTGCTCACGCTGCACCGGGCTTTCGAGGCGCCAACGCGTGAAGCCGTCCTAAGTCTGATCCAAACCGCGGAGCCGGTCCCCCTGCGGCAGCGCGTGGCCAACGTGCCGGCTGATCTGGCGGCCGTCTGCAGCAAGGCCTTGCGGAAGCAGGCCGGCGACCGCTACGCCTCGGCGGCCGAGTTCGCGGCCGATCTGCGACGCTGGCTGCGCCTTGAGCCCACCCTTGCCCGGCCGGCACGAACGCCGCGACGCGTGTGGATGTGGGCGCGCCGAAACAAGGCTTGGGCCGCGGCCATTGTTATTGTGCTGATCGCCTCGGCTGCCCTTGCGACCGGTGCTGTTCTCAACGAGAAATCGAAAACACGGGAACAAAAACGTGCATCGTTGAATCAAGACATCCGGACAATCCGCCTTCTTCCGCACGAACAAACTTGGTTCCGAGATGCCTGGTACCGCGTCGAAGAAGCCGCCAAGCTGGGTACGGACGCCGATCTGCGCGATCAGGCCGCGGCGTGTTTGCAAGGATTGGATGTTGAGCTGGAGAAGCGTATCGAGAAGGATTCCACTTCCGTCGCATGGGACGCCAAGGGACAGCGGCTTCTGATTGGCGGCTACAGTAATCGCTCGGGCCCCACGGAAGAGGCCAAGATGTGGGACTCAAACACCGGTTTGACGTACGACTCTGGTCTGCCAGGCAGCGGCCCAGTGGCGTTCCGCCCGGACGATACGCCGGTGCAGCTGGTGGCAAAGGACGACGGCTCCTTTCAGCTCTGGAATGTGGACAAGAAACGCACGCTAAGCACATTTAGCTTTCCTGGCAGTGCAAAGCACCTCCTCCAATCAGATGAAGGCCCACCACTTGTACTTGCGAGCGATGGCACCCTGGCCGCCGCTGCCGCAACCATGTCCGACCAGAAAAGCCTGATCGCTGTCTGGAATGCCGCTTCCGGAAAGCTCCTCTGGCAGTTTCCGGTGACTGCAAGCGCTCTCGCATTTTCGCCCGACAACAAGCTCCTCGCATCCGGTGACGAGGATGGACTGGTGACTCTCTGGTCAATTACAAGCGGCGAGAAGGTAGCCAAGATCCCGAATGGCCGGAATGCAATCCAGTCGCTGGCCTTCAGCTCGGATAGCCGGCTTGTTGGAGAGAAGGACACGTTGGTGCACGGCCGATTGGCCGTGGGCGATGCCGGGACGTTGGTCACGCTCTGGGACTTGCCTCTTCGCAGGCCGATCGCTCACTGCCGCAGTTCAAGGTACGGCGTGTATGCGCTCGCCTTCAGCCCGGATGGAACCATCGTCACCGCAGGGGGACGTCTGGGAGTCCTGTTGTGGGATGCCGCTACCGGCTCGTTACTACTGTCGCTTGAGTGCGGTGATTTCGTCAGTGGGTTGGCTTATTCTGCCGATGGCAAACGACTTGCTGCCACCAGCTGGGAACGGTTCAAACCAACACCCCATGGCACGTATGTCTGGGAATTGCGCAATGGTCATGGCATCATGACGTTGCGCGGGCTGGATGCACGCATCGAGCACTTGGTCTACTCCCCGAACGGCAAGTACATTGCAGCTCTTTCACAGAACTGGCAAGTGGGCGTCTGGGATGCCAGCAGTGGAAAGTTGCTTCACCGGTTCGATGTACCCAGGGGGGATACTGCCGACAATGCAGCACTGGCCTTTGACGAAAAGGGAAAACGGCTTGCCTTCTCGACCTACAAGTACGCGAAGCTCTACGACTTGGAAAACGGGGAGCAGATCAAAAAATGGGATTTGCCTCCGGGCGTGGAGGACAAGCTCGCTTACCATCCGTCTGGGAAGATGCTCCTCTTTCGCGTTGAGACAAAAGGCGGAAAGGCCCCGCCCTTCAAAAATGATCCCGTAAAGGAGCCGCGCGTCTGCCGCATCCGCGATCTCTTTGGGCCCCACCCACTGGAACCACTGGCAACGATCCTGGATTTCAATTTGCGCACATACACAACCGGTATCTCCGCCGATGCGAGCTATTACGCGGTCGAGGGCCGAAGCGGCGCGCCAGACAGCGAACGCCGATGGTTTCGGGCATATGAGGGAACCACAGGAAAGCTTTTGTGGGAAAAGCCCTCGACGAGTACTTGGAGCAGTCGCCTCCTCGCAACGGATCGAGACGGCAGATGGCTGACGATCTGGACCGAAACGAAACGAGGTGATGACGCATTGTATCTGGAGGTGGAATGGCCGACGGGGAAAGAACACGGATTGGCGATTTGTGTTGCCAACCGTTTCAGTCCAGGCAAGATCTACCGCTTTGAGTCGTCGAATCCGCAGTATCCTTCGAGCTTGACTCTTTTTCGTGTCCAGGACGATTCTTCCCTTGTCACACTGTGGATAGATACGGAACCGACCGATAGCGATGGGCCATTCAGTCCCGACCTTTCACAATTCGCGCGCGGGCACGTAGACGGCACCGTAACCATTGCGATTCTTCCGGAGATCCAGCGCCGCCTGGCGGGGGTGGGGATGGGTTGGTAGCGGGGCGAGGATGCAAGGATTTTGGGTCGGTCCCTTGCAGCCCAGTACGTTCGGGTACAATTGGGTGAAACACGGCACTTCTGTGTCTCAGGGTGTCCAAAGCAAATACAGGGCCGATTGGCGAGATTACGTCTCGGCCGCGATTCTTGGTTGCCCTTGCAGCTTGCTTAGAGAGAATGCCAGAATAGCAGCTGACTCGATAAAGAGAGCTTCCGCTGTCGAGGATCAAGCGCCGGTAGAACACCATGCAACCAAATCCAGAGAAGCACATAGTGGCCCCGACTATTGTCCCCGCTCAAGGCCGTTCCACCGAGGAAACATCCAAGCCGCCGGAACAGCTTCCCATCTATCCACTCATCGCCAAGGCAATGGATACTTTCTACCGCGATCTGCCGGAACTACTGAAGGAGCACGACCGGCAATGGGTTGCGTTTCATGGTGAAGAGTGCGTTGGCTTCGGACGCACGCAAACGGACTTGTACCAGAGATGTCTCCGCAAGGGCATCAATCCTGAGGAGTTCATGGTTCTTTACGTCAGCCACGCCGCATTGTCCGACGGCGAAGAAGTTGACATCCCGCCTTACGTTTGACAACGATTTATCGCAAGATGCCAAGGAGTCATTTGTGTCAACCGTCAAAGCCCGCTTCAATGGTCATGTGTTCGTTCCCGAAGAGCCCGTGGATCTGCCGGCGGGCTATGTTCTGCAGATTCCCCTGCCATCGCCCTCTCCGCAGTCCGTTGAAGAGTTCCCTCTTTTGCAGCTGGTCAAAGTCCTCGAAGCTTTCCCGAGCGACCCTGACTGGCCTTCGGACGCGGCCGCGCAGCACGATCACTATCTCTACGGGATGCCAAAGCGGCCATGATATTTGTGGATACCAGTTATCTTTTGGCCATCCTGGATCCCCGGGACGCGTTACATGACCGAGCCCTGGACTGGGCCCGACACGTCAAAGAAGGATTGTTGGGGTCGGAATACGTTTTGTGGGAGGTGGTGAATGCGTGTTCCAAGCCGATCAATCGGCCGCGGATTCAGGCGTTGGTCGCCCATTTGCGTGCTTCGCCCCAATTCGAGATTGTTGCAGCGAGCGCTGATATGTTTGAGGCCGGCTTGGTGTTGCACGCCGAGCGGTCCGACAAGGAATGGTCTCTGACCGACTGCATTTCTTTCCTCATCATGCAAAAGCGTGGTCTCACACAGGCCCTCACGTTCGACCTCCATTTCGAACAGGCCGGTTTCGAGGCGCTTTTGCGTCACGACCCGGATCAAGGAAACTCCTGATCTGTTCCTGAGGCCAAACGGGCGCCCTGCGCTCGCACCCCTGTCTAAGGCTGGCAGCCTCTCTGGCTCTCGATGCCTGCTCACCCGGAGGGTGTGAAAGGTCCGGCTGTAAGGTTTCGGCTCCCGCGAGCGGGTAACTCTGGGAGGGAAACGTCATCCCTCGCTTCCCAAACTCGCAGCCTCTGAAGGGAGCGCCGGATCCATGTTTTCGAACAAGCTTCTTCGATCGCCAAAGGCTACTCGCAAGACGGGCACCATCGTGCGGTTGTTCCTCGAAAGACTCGAGGATCGGACGCTCCCGAGCCTTGTGATGCTTGCCTCCTTCAACGGCTCCAACGGGGCCTACCCCAATGACGGCCTGATCAACGACAGCACCGGCAATCTGTTTGGCACCGCCGAAGAAGGCGGCGCGTCCGGCTACGGCACGGTGCTCGAGGTGGCGGCCGGCAGCGGCACCATCACCACCCTTGCCTCCTTCAACGGCTCCAACGGGCGATATCCACTTGGCCGCCTGGTCGAGAACAGCAGCGGCAATTTGTTTGGCACCGCCGAACAAGGCGGCGCGTTCGGCGTCGGCACGGTGCTCGAGGTGGCGGCCGGCAGCGGCAGCATCACCACTCTTGCCTCCTTCAACGGCTCCAACGGGGCCCTCCCCATTGGCGCCCTGGTCGAGGACAGCAGCGGCAATCTGTTCGGCACCACCAAAGAAGGCGGCGCGTCCCGCGTCGGCACGGTGTTCGAGGTGGTGGCCGGCAGCGGCAGCATCACCACGCTTGCCTCCTTCAACGGTTCCAACGGGGCCCTCCCCGGTGCCGGCCTGGTCGAGGACAGCAGCGGCAATCTCTTCGGCAACACCACCTGGGGCGGACCGAGCTATACCGGCGGCGAGACCGGTGACGGCACGGTGTTCGAGGTGGCGGCCGGCAGCGGCAGCATCACCACCCTTGCCTCCTTCAACGGCTCCAACGGGGCCCTCCCCTATAGTAGCCTGGTCGAGGACAGCGGCGGCAATCTGTTTGGCACCACCTACTTTGGCGGCGCGCCCGGCAACGGCACGGTGTTCGAGGTGGCGGCCGGCAGCGGCAGCATCACCACCCTTGCCTCCTTCAACGGCTCCAACGGGGCCTACCCCTCCTATGGCGCCGGCCTGGTCGAGGACAGCAGTGGCAATCTCTTCGGCACCACCTCCGAGGGCGGACCAAGCTACACCGGTGGCTACTCCGGCAACGGCACGGTATTCGAGGTGGCGGCCGGCAGCGGCAGCATCACCACGCTTGCCTCCTTCAACGGCTCCAACGGGGCCTACCCCAATGACGGCCTGGTGGAGGACAGCAGCGGCAATCTGTTCGGCATGACCGCCTTTGGCGGCCCGTCCGGCTACGGCACGGTCTTTAAGGTCACAGCGACCAGCATAACGATTACTTCCCCCAGTGTCACGTACGGTAGCAACGCCCAGGTCACTGTGGCGGTTACTTCCATCCATGGAGGAACGCCGACGGGAAACGTTTCTCTAACCGTTGACAACGGCTTGCCCATTACGCAGGGGCTGGTCAATGGTGCGAGCACGTTCACCCTCTCCGGCTTGCAAGTGGGTATTCACAGCCTCAGCGCGAGTTACTCTGCCCAGAATGGTTTTGCCGCCGCCTCCGGAACAGGCACGCTGCCGGTCAATCCGTCCCTGAGCCTTGTGACGCTTGCCTTCTTCAACGGCGCCAACGGGTCCATCCCGGTTGGCGGCTTGGTCGAAGACAGCAGCGGCAATCTGTTTGGCACCACCTACTCAGGTGGCGCGTCCGGCAACGGCACGGTGTTCGAGGTGGCGGCCGGCAGCGGCAGCATCACCACCCTTGCCTCCTTCAACGGCTCCAACGGGGACGGCCCCGAGGGCGCCCTGGTCGAGGACAGCAGCGGCAATCTGTTTGGCACCACCTACTCAGGTGGCGCGTCCGGCAACGGCACGGTGTTCGAGGTGGCGGCCGGCAGCGGCAGCATCACCACTCTTGCCTCCTTCAACGGCTCCAACGGGGCCTACACCTCTGCCGGCCTGGTCGAGGACAGCAGCGGCAATCTCTTCGGCGCAACCACCTGGGGTGGAATTGGCTTCAACGGAAATTACGAGTCCGGCAACGGCACGGTGTTCGAGGTGGCGGCCGGCAGCGGCAGCATCACCACTCTTGCCACCTTCAACGGCTCCAACGGGGCCAATCCCTATGGCGGCCTGGTCGAGGACAGCGGCGGCAATCTGTTTGGCACCACCTACTTTGGCGGCGCGGCTGGCGACGGCACGGTGTTCGAGGTGGCGGCCGGCAGCGGCAGCATCACCACCCTTGCCACCTTCAACGGCTCCAACGGGGCCTACCCATCCTATGGCGGCGCCGGCCTGGTCGAGGACAGCAGCGGCAATCTCTTCGGCACCGCTTCCTTTGGCGGACCGGGCTACACCGGCGGCTACTCCGGCAACGGCACGGTGTTCGAGGTGGCGGCCGGCAGCGGCAGCATCACCACCCTTGCCACTTTCAGCGGCTCCAACGGAGAAACCCCCAATGCCGGCCTGGTCGAGGACAGCAGCGGCAATCTCTTCGG
>DATGZX010000318.1:0-12070 GCA_035296965.1 Gemmataceae bacterium | reverse complement strand
AGAAGGCATTCGATATTCATGCGGAACAGGACAAGCTCCGCGATGAATATGGCCGAAACTCCTTCGGTCAATCATGTCTGATGGCCCGCCGGCTAGTGGAAGCAGGCGTGCGCTGCGTCGCCATCGACCACAGTAACTGGGATACGCACGCTGACAATTTCAAGGTCCTCAAGAACAGCCTTCTTCCGGCCATGGACGGCGGGCTGTCGACGCTCTTCCGTGACCTCTCCGGCCGAGGCCTTCTGGAGAGCACCTTGGTCATCGTTACGGGGGAATTTGGACGGACACCGCGGATCAACAAAGACGCGGGCCGCGATCACTGGGGGCCTGGCTTCACCGTGGCCCTGGGCGGCGGCGGCATCCAGGGCGGCATAGTCGTGGGCAAATCGGACGCCCGCGCGGAAAAGCCAGCCGTTGAGCCGCACGGGCCCGAGGACCTGGCCGCCACGATGTACCACCTGCTTGGCATCGATCCGCAAGAGGAATTTTACACTCCCGAAGGCAGACCGGTGAAGATCGTCAACAATGGGCGGGTGATCCACGAGCTTTTGTAAGCAGGACCTGCCGATGAAGCGGAATTCGTTTGCCGCCATTGCCCTCTTCCTCTGCACTTTCATGGATGCGGTCCATGCTGAGCCGCCGGTCGCCTCGTACATCTTCCCGGCGGGCGGCCAGCGCGGCAAAACGGTCGATTTCAAGGTCGGTGGCCTGTTCCTGGGCAAGAGCTGCGCCTTCGAGATGCTCGGCCCCGGGCTGCACGCCCATCCGCGCCTGCGGCGTACCGACACAGTTTGGTTCGAAGGACCGTTCATCCCGTTGCCCGACTCGCAGCTAGCAGAGGAGTATCCCAAGGATCTCGCAGGACAGGTGCATATCGAGAAAGACGCACCGCTGGGTATTCGCAATTGGCGGCTTTGGAACGCCCAGGGGGCAACGCCGGCCATGAAATTCATGGTTGGGGACTTGCCCGAGGTCGTCGAGCAGGAAATCGATGGGGACGCGGTACCGGTCGAAGTCAGCTTGCCCGTGACGATCAATGGACGGATTTTCCCTCGCGAAGATGTCGATGTCTGGTCTTTCCGAGCGAGCAAGGGACAGTCGATCACCGCGGAGGTGTTCGCGGGCCGGTTGGGATCGCCGCTTGATTCCCGGCTCGAAGTTTTCGATCCTCATGGTCGAAAGATTGCCGAAAACGACGATTCCCTGGGAGCCGATTCACGGGTGCGTTTCATCGCCCTCGAGGACGGTAAGTACCAGGTCCGCATCCAGGATGCAGGCTTTCGCGGCGGGCAAGCTTATGTCTACCGTCTTATGTTGACGGCCGACCCCTACGTCGAACGCATCTATCCGCTGGGTGGCCGTCGCGGCAGTGCGGCCAGGTTCGAGCTGACCGGGCAAGGCGTGCCGAACGATCCTATTGAGACCCACCTCCCGGCAACTTCATCCGAAAACTATTGGCACCGGTTCTCCGCGAACGGAAAACTCACAAACCCGGTTCTTCTGGACCTGGACGACCTCCCTGAATACCTCGAAACCGAGCCCAACGATCGACCCGAGCAGGCTAAACTGCTGTCCCTGCCGGCGATCGCGAATGGGCGCATTGATAAATCAGGCGACGTCGATTACTGGGCATTTCAGGCCCGCAAGAATCAATCCGTGGAAATAGATCTGCGGGCGCGGCGCCTGGGATCGCCGCTGGCAGGCGTGCTGACGGTCTTCGATGGAAAAGGAAAATCACTGGCCAATGTGGAAGCTGTGGACAGTGCCACGGACCCGTTCCTTCGGTTCACGGCCCCGGCAGACGGGAATTACTTCGTGCGTGTCGAGGAACGATTTCATGGCCGCGGCGGAGCCACGTTTGCTTATCGGCTGCGCCTGGGGCAGCGCGGTGAGCCCGATTTTCGATTGCGGATTGTGACCGACGTGCTGGCCGTCAACCGCGGAAGCGAGGCGAAAATCAAGGTCCTCGTAGAGAGATTGGGTGGTTTCACCGGTCCCGTCCGCTTGGCCGCTGAAGGGCTGCCGAAGGGCGTGACTGCCGCAGCGACCACGATTCCAGCCCAGCAGACTGTGGCTGAAATTTCCCTCCGTGCCGACACGACAGCCCTGTTGCGTGGATCGCGACTGACTATTCGTGGTTCCGCAGTGATTGGCGGTCGCGGCACCACGCGCGTCGCCGCGCTTGTCGCGGCCCGTGGACTGCCTGAGGTGGATAGCGTTTTGCTGGCGGTGACCGTGCCCACGCCGTTTAAGGTAGTTGGTGACTTCGACATGCGCTGGGCGCCGCGCGGCACCGTCTATCATCGTCGCTACCGCATCGAGCGCGGCGGCTACGAAGGTGCGCTGGAAGTGCGCCTTGCCGACCGGCAAATGCGCCACTTGCAAGGCGTGAGCGGGCCGGCGATCACCGTGCCGCCAGGGGCGAGTTCCTTCGAGTTCGCTGTCTCCCTCCCGCCGTGGATGGAAACAGGACGAACCTCGCGCGCATGCGTAGTGGCCGAAGGCGCCATCACGGATTTCGACGGCAGCAAACACACGGTCAGCTTCACGTCTGTGGCGCAGAACGAGCAGATCATTGCGGTCGTCGAGCCGGGTCGGCTCGACATCCAGACCGGGCGCACGTCGTTCCTTGCGGCCCCGGGAAAGACGCTGACCATCCCGGTCCACGTCACCCGCGGCAAATCCTTGCGCGGTCCTGTGAAGGTGGAGCTTGTTCCGGCTGCGCACCTCCGAAGTCTCAGCACGGACCCCATCATCGTTCCGGCTAATCAGGACGACGGGAGTCTGCCCATCCACTTTCCTGCGCACTTGCCGGGCCCCTTTAATGCACCGGTTGTCCTCCGGGCAACGATCATGGATAGGGGAGAGCCGGTGGTCGCGGAGACCAACGTGGATATCCAACCGGGCCCCTGATCGACGTCTCGGGTCCGCATCTGCAGTTGTGCACGTCAGACAACTTGCAATTCCTCCTGTGCGGAATATTCTCTGGGTAATGCTACGCACGTAAGTCACTCAAGCGCAATCTGTCAGTGCTTGCTTGTGAGGCGAGGGGCAGGTAGTAATCTCCCCTCTCCCCCGCTTCGGGGGAGAGGGGTCGGGGGTGAGGGGGACGAGCGATCCCCGGCCAAGACCCCTACCCCTCTCCCCGGAGTACCGGGGCGAGGGGAGAACAATTGCTGCCGCTCGCCTAAGTAGCGGAGAAGTTACATCGAAATCTAGCGAAACCGGTTGCAAGCGTGAAACCCTTAGACTCCGAAACCCTGAAGTCACTCTGGCACGACGAAGACGCCCGCGAAGTACGGCTGCGTGCCGTCATCGAAGATCGACTTGCGGAGAAGCCTCCGCCCACGATCGACGATCAAATCGTGGCAACGTATTTCTTCGCCCTGCGCACCCTGAAATTGAGAGATGCCGTCGCCGAGATCAGCTACCACGCCACGAGCGGCATCAAGCACCCGCCCCCGGGATCGCTGCTGGAGGAATGCACCGGCAAGGCAGTGGGCATCGATGCTTTTGATGCCGGCGAGCGGATTGGCTTGTTGCACATGGCCTATCCGCTCAAGATGATGCTCCAGCCGGACGGCCATCTAACTTCTTGCGACGTGCTGCACACGGCCGCAGGCGCCATCATCTTCGATATTTATGAAAACCAGGATGCACGCCTGATCGCCATTCAAATGCCGGAGCGCGTGCTTCGCAGCTTCCCTGGACCCGCCTATGGACCGCAGGGGGTTCGCCAGCGCACCGGTTTCACTCCGGACCAGCCTGCTTTCGGCACCATTCTGAAACCCACCGCGGGGATTGTTCCCAAGGAAGTTGGCGACTTGGTGGAAGAGGCCGCACAATGCCCCATGTTTCTCTTTATCAAGGAGGATGAGAATCTCTATCCGAACCTCGACTATTCGCCAGTACGAGAACGGGCCCGACAGGCCGTGGCGGCCATCGGGCGAGCGAGGGAAAAGCGGGGCGGTGCCGGCCCAATTTTTGCGCCGCACATCACCGGCAGTCCGCACGAGATTCTCGACAGCGTGCACGCCGTGCTCGACGAGGGGGCGACGGGCCTGATGTTCAGCGAAACGTTCGCTGGGGGAACCGTGCGCATGGTCCGCGAAGCCACGAAGCAGCGTGCCAACCCGCCGGCGATCTATGGTCATAATGCGGGCATCGGCGTCAAGACCCGTGCCATCTGGCGCGAGGTCATCGATCTGTTCGCACGGTTGGATGGGATCGACTTTCGGCAAACTGCTCCCGTGCGCATGGGGCCGCCTTTCATTCGACCTTATGGAGATGAGTGGCGCGCCTCCGAGAATGTTCTCACGAAGCCGCTACCCGGGATCAAGCCAACAATGATTGCCCGCGCGGGCGGTTTGGACCAGGGCAACATCATCCTGAACCTTGCCGATGCGGAAAAACAGGGCACAAGCGGCAACATCCTGTTCCTGGCAGGCTCGGCAATAAATTCCATTAAGAACACCAAGGGCAAACCGGATCCGCAGCTCGGGGCCCTGGCGATGCAACAGGCACTCGAGGTGCATCGCTCCGGAGAGCTGGGCAGTATCCCAATGGATGAGCACGTTCGCGCCTTGGCCGCTCATGCCGAGAAGAAACAACTGCGGGCCCTGCGTGAAGCTCTTCGGCAACGCTATCCGGGATTGGTGCCATGAACAAGGAAGCCCGGCTGCTGCGCGTAGGCGTTCTAGGCTGCGGTCCAATCGCGCAATTCGCACACTTCGACGCTTGCCGCAAGGCCCGCAATGCGGAGCTGTACGCCATTTGCGATGTGGCCGACGATTTGCTGGCGCGCATGGCCGCGGTTCATGGGCCACGCGTCACCTACCGCGACTACGATCAAATGCTGGCCGACCCGCAAGTGGAGGCGGTCATTCTCGCCACCGCGGATGCCTATCATGTGCCGCTGGCTCTCAAGGCGATCGCGACGGGAAAGCATGTGCTCGTCGAGAAACCGCTGGGCGTCAACGTGGAGGAATGCGAGCAGCTTCGAGAGCGCTTGCGGGATTCTCGCCTGGTCTTGCAGATCGGCAACAACCGCCGGTTTGATCCGGGTATTGCCTTTGCGCGCCAGTTCATCGAGCAAGAAATGGGCCAACGCATGGGTATGAAGGCCTGGTACTACGATTCGACCTATCGCTACACAATGACCGATAATCTGCAGCCGATCCCAGTGACAAGCCAGCAGTCCCGCAAGCCGGGTGCAAATCCCAAGGCTGACAAGCGCCGCTACTTCATGCTCACTCACGGCAGCCATTTGCTGGATAGCGCGCGTTTCTTGGGCGGTGAAATCAGCGCAGTTCATGCTCGGTTTCTGGAACGGTTTGGCGCTTATTGCTGGTTTATCAGCGTCGATTTTGCCGACGGCAGCCTCGGTCATCTCGACCTCACCATCGCCGTGCGCGGCGACTTCGAGGAAGGATTTCAAATCTACGGCGAATATGGCAGTGTCATCGGCAAGGTCTACCTGCCCTGGTTCCACAAGGCGAGCCACGTGGAGTGCTTTTCCACGAAGGACCGGCAATTCCATCGTCCCCTCGGCGAAGATGCATTCTCGTACAAACTGCAGATCGAAGGCTTCGCGGACACGATCCTGCATGGCAAACCGCACCGCGGCGCCGGCATCGATGACGGCGTGGCCGCCATGCGCGCCATGGTAGCGGTCGCCCGCAGCGCGGAGAGCGGAGCCAAGGTTCGACTGGCCGAGATTTCAGGGGGTGTGTGATGCGTCTTGGGATCTTTGCCAAGACATTCGTGCGCCCCACGCTGGAAGAGACGCTCGATGCCGTCTGGGCCCACGGCTTCGATTGCGTGCAATTCAACATGGCGTGTGCCGGCCTGCCTTCCTTGCCGGAGAGAATCGACGGTGGTCTCGCCGATCAGATCCGCCAGCAGACGGCCAGGCGCGGAATCACGATGGCGGCGGTCTCCGGCACGTTCAATATGATCCACCCGGATCTTGTGAAACGCCGCGACGGCCTGCGCCGCCTGCGTGTGCTGGCAGGCAGTTGCCAACGGCTCGGCACCGAGATTATCACGCTTTCCACCGGCACGCGCGATGCGAACGATATGTGGCGGCGCCATCCGGAGAATGATTCGGTTGATGCCTGGACGGACCTGGCGGCCTCGCTCCGAGAAGCGCTAGCGATTGCCGACGATACCGGGGTCGTGCTCGCCTTTGAACCGGAAGTGGCCAACGTGGTGGACTCGGCACGGAAGGGCCGCCGGCTGCTGGACGAGATGGGCTCGCCTCGGCTGAAGGTCGTGATGGATGCCGCCAATTTGTTTCACGCCGGCGAGCTAGCGCGGATGCGAGAAATCCTGGAAGAAGCGTTTGAGTTGCTGGGGCGAGACATCGTTTTGGCGCATGCGAAGGATCTAAGCCATGATGGTGAAGCTGGCCACGAGGCGGCGGGGAAGGGAGTGCTCGATTACGATTATTACCTGTCGTTGCTCGATGCCGCCGGCTTCGATGGTCCGCTGATCTTGCACGGTCTGGCCGAGACGCAGGTCGCGGAGTCCCTATCATTCTTGCGCCGCAAGCTAGAGCGTGTGCATCCGACGGCTCCGGCTGACCAAAAGGAAAGGCAGCTCTGATGCCTTCTTTCCAGCGCGATAGGCTGAGCTTCCACTACCGCGATCTGGGAGAAGGAGTCCCTTTCGTCTTCCAGCACGGCCTAGGGGGCGATGTACAACAGCCGTTCGGGCTCTTCCAGCCGCCACATGGTTTTCGGCTGCTCGCGTTTGACTGTCGAGGGCATGGCGAAACCAGGCCGCTGGGCGACCCTGCAAAGCTCGGCATTGCCAGCTTCGCGGATGATTTGCTCGCTTTACTCGATAATCTGGCCATCGAGCGCGTGGTGGTTGGCGGCATCTCCCTGGGAGCTGCCGTCGCCCTCAATTTTGCCTTGCGTTTCCCCGAGCGCGTGCTTGGAATCGTACTGTCGAGGCCAGCCTGGCTAGACGGGCCCATGCTTGACAATGCCAGGCTCTACGCCCAAATTGCCAGGTTGATTCGAGAACGGGGCGCTCGCGCGGGACGCAAGGCCTTCGAAGAGTCTGGCGAATACCGGAGGGTTTTGGAAGAATCGCCCGATGCCGCCAATTCGCTTCTCGGGCAGTTCGACAATCCGCGGGCAGAGGAGACGGTCGCAAAACTCGAACGTGTCCCCCAGGATGCACCCTGCCGGAGCCGCGAGGAATGGAAAGCCATCATCGTGCCGACGCTGGTGCTTGCCAATCGCCGCGATCCGATCCATCCCTTCGCCTTTGGCGAGATCCTGGCAAACGGCATCGCCGGAGCAGAATTCCGGGAATTGACCGCCAAGTCGGTGAGCAAGGAACGACATGCCGCCGACGTGCAAAATTTCATCAGCGCATTCTTGATTCGCCATTTTACATAGAACGGCAAGCATTATGTTGAAGTGCTCGACATCCCTGTGGTCTGCCGACCTGGCCAACCTGGCGGCGGAGATGAAACGCGTAGAACCGTATTCGGAGCGATTTCATCTCGACGTGGCCGACGGCCACTACGTCCGGACGATGCTGTTCTTTCCCGATCTGGTGAAGGCCCTCCGGCCGCACACGAAGGTGCCGTTCGAGATCCATTTGATGACTACCGATCCGCTCGCCTGGATCGAGCCGTTCGCGGAGGTCGGAGCGAACGGGATCATCTTTTGTTTCGATGCGGCCAAGGACCCGGCCAAAGTTCTCGCCGCCATCAAGGCCAAGGGCCTGAAAGCCGGCGTGTCCCTCCTGCTCACGGAATCACTCGATCTGTTGGAGCCGCATTGGCAGGCCCTCGATGTGCTCACGATCGTCGGCACGGCCATGGGCATCAAGGGAGCGTCGATGGACGCCTCGGTCCCGGGCAAGATCCGCGCTGCGCGCAAGACAATCCGCGAACGAGGCCTGCAGACGGAGGTCGAGGCAGATGGAGGCATCCGGCGCGAGACCGTACCGTTGCTCCATGCGGCTGGGGCAGATTACATCGTGCCGGGTTCGCTGATGTTCAAGGAGGATCCGCCGGCCATGCGCCGCTGGCTTGCGTCTTTGTAAATCATGAAGCAGTCCTTTGACATCCTTGGCCTTGGCTGTGTCGCGATCGACGATCTGCTCTATGTCGACGCCTACCCGGCCGCAGATGCGAAGGTGCGCGTGCAACGGCGCGAACGGCAGTGCGGCGGGCTGACCGCGACCGCCCTGGTTGCGGCCGCCCGGCTCGGCTCCAAGTGCGTCTATGCGGGCATCCTTGGCGAGGACGATCTTTCGCAATTTGTCGTGGACCGTCTTCATGCGGAGGGGATCGACACCCGACTGGTTCGGCGCCAGGCCGGAGCGCGTCCGATTCACTCCATCGTGGTGGTTGACGAGGCACGAAGAACAAGAACGATTTTCTACGATCTGGAGAATGTCTTCGGTGCTCAGGCGGATTGGCCTGACGAAGAAATCATCCTGTCTTCGCGCGTGCTGTTCGTGGATCATTTCGGCGTCGAAGGGATGACCCGTGCCGCTCAAATTGCTCACGCGGCCGGCATTCCGGTAGTCGCAGATTTCGAGAGTGATCAAATGCCAGGATTTGGCGAGCTGCTCGCGTTGGTTGATCACCTCATCGTCTCGCAGGAATTCGCCGAGAAACTAACGGGCGAGTCGCGCCCTGCCGTCGCAGCAAAACAGCTCTGGAGAGGCCGGCCGGCCACCATTGTCACATGCGGCAGCGACGGCTGTTGGTTTCTGTCGAAGGATGAACCTACACTGACGAGGCAACGGCCGGCTTATGCCGTAGCCGCGGTAGATACAACCGGCTGCGGCGATGTATTTCATGGAGCTTACGCGTCCGCCCTTGCTCGAGGACTCGACATGGAAGCGCGCGTGCGTTTCGCCTCCGCGGCCGCCGCGCTCAAGGCGACGCAGCGCGGCGGACAGAGCGGCATCCCGACGCGCGCGGCCGTCGAGGCGTTTTTGCAGGAACAAGACTGATGAAGACGACAACTCTGGCTTGCGAACTGGAAGAAGCCCTGGCTGAAGTGCCCGTCCTCGACGTGCACACGCACCTTGTCGGAGGGAAGTTGGGCGCCCGGGGCCTGCACGACATCCTCCTCTATCACATGGTCGTCAGCGATCTCTACGCTGCGGGCTGTCCCAGCGGAGCACGCCTCACGCAGTACCCCAACTGGCCGAGCCAGCAGGAAGCCCAGTCCCGTATTCGCGAGGCCATCCCTTTCTTGCCCTTTATTCGCAACACCAGCTCATTCTGGGGCGTCCGGCTCATCCTCGCGGATCTCTACGACTGGCATGAGCCGATCACCGAGGAGAATTGGCGGCGCTTGGATGCCATCGTTCGTGAACGGGCCGACGATCGCGCACGCCAGCACGCGATTCTTGACCGCCTGAAGATCCGGCGAACCGGAACGGAAATCGCGCGGCGCGGCAGCGGCGCGGACGATGATCGGCTGCAATACGCCCTGGAGTGGGGCTTCTTCACGCGCTGCCAGTGGGGCGAATTCGACACCGCACTTTATGAGCTGGAGCGCTGCTGGGGACGCACGCCGGAAAGCCCCTCTCCCATTGGAAGTGGAGGCCGGCCAGCCACGGAGCGCACGATTCGCACGCTGGAGGACGTGCACGCGGCCATAGCTCATTATGTCAATAGCATCCCCTACAAGAGTGTCTTGTCCACCGCCACCCACATTTCGACCGACATCGACTTTCGCCCGGCCAGCGCAGCGGAAATGGAGGCAGCCCTGGCGCGACGTTCGCAGGCCGGTACCGCGGAACGGGACATTTACGCCTCCTATATCAATGAAGCTTTCCTGACCGCCCTGGAAAAGCACGCCGCCGAAATCGTCTTCCAGTTCAGTTTCGGAGCCGAGCCCTTGCCCTACGAAACCGGCAGCCGGCTAACTCAGCAGACGATCGCCCATGTGGCGGCAATGATCGAACGCCATCCGAAACTTCGCTTCCAGTGTTTCCTTTCGAGCCGGCATGCGAATCAATCGCTCTGCACGCTAGCACGCGAGTTGCCCAACTTCAGTCTCGCAGGATATTGGTGGCACAACTTCTTCCCCGATGTGATTCGCCAGGTCATTGCGGAACGCCTCGACATGCTGCCCGTGAACAAGCAAATCGGTTTCTTCTCGGATGCTTACTGCGTCGAGTGGACCTACGCGAAATCGATCCTGGTCCGCAAGCAACTGGCGAGCGTTTTGGCCCAAAGAATGGAACAGGGGCAGTACAGCCAGGATGAGGCACTGGCTATTGCGCGCGCGGTGCTCTTCGAAAGTCCTCAGTCACTTCTGGGCTTGGTGCCCGGCAAGACGCGTCAGGAAACCGGCTGACAAATTGTAAGGCGAACGGCAGCAATTGTTCTCCCCTCGCCCCGGTACTCCGGGGAGAGGGGTCGGGGGTGAGGGGCCCTGGCCGGGGATCGTTCGTCCCCTAACCCCTCTCCCCCGAGGCGGGGCGAGGGGAGATTATGACCTGCCGCTCGCCTTATTAGTCATCGCCTTCTTCCTCACTGAACGCGTCAAAGCCCGTAAGTTCCTTGTCATCTCCGTAGTCCACTTCTGCCAACGCCGCCGCCTCTGGTGCTCCGCGCGGCCAAGAACACCAGCCAGCCTGCCGGTGTATTGCAGACAGCTAAGCGATTTTCTGAAAAGGCGGCAAACCCCGTTCCTTCTTGCGCGACCTAGGGGTACAATAGGGACATGGAACAATCTCCTATCGCCGTCGAGAGCGTAAGAAACTTGCAGGCCAGCGGCAAACGCTTGCTTGAAGACCTCCTCGGCCAAAAGCTCCAGGAAGACCAGCAGGTCTTTATCATGGTGCTTTCGCCCGGCATGGAGCCGGACGAGGCGGCCCGGCAGAAGGCGCGCACAGGACTTGAAGCCACCTTTCAGAAGACGGAAGCCTACGCCCGCGCGCATGGCATTGCCGACGAAGAGATCGACGCTGCGATTGAAGAGGCCATGGAGCATGTCCGTCCCCGAAAGGACTAATGCGCGTCGTTATCGACAGTAACGTACTTGCACGCGCCACCCCCGGCAAATCGAGCGCTGCGCGGGAAGTGCTGCTCCTGCTCACATCCGCGCCCCACACCCTCATTACTGCAATCGCCCTCCTTACGGAGTTGGCCCGCATCCTTCAGTACCCGCGCCTCCGCGCGTTGCACGGCCTCGACGACGCGGGCATTCAGGGATTCCTTCACTCCGTCCAAACGGGTGCCCTGATCGTGGCTCCGGCCTCGCCCGCACCAATCCAGACACAGGATCCGGACGATGACCTGGTCATCGCGACGGCAGTCGCGGGACAGGGCGACGCGATCTGCACACGTGATCGACACCTATTTCATCCGTCGATCAAGGCTGGCTGTGCCGCATACGGTCTCCGCATCTTCAACGAGGTGGATCTTCTCCGCGAGTTGCGCGCCCTTGCCCTGCCGCAACCCGGCACGCCCTGAATCGCCGTCAAATGATATTGCCTGGGACGGCCCCCCGCAAAGAACACTGCACCTTCACTCACAGGGGAAATAGGTTCATTTTATTGCATTCTGCCGCTCAGCCCTGCAAGCAGAAAAGTGAACTGGCACCATTTAGCCCTGACACCATTTATCCGCTTCTCAAGTTCCGGGCCGTCTGGGAATCACTCGGCAACCGCCGCCGGGTTCCCAAGCCTGTGGAGCGTGGAGAGAAGCTCAGTAGCAAACTGCGGACGAAACGAGGTAGCAGATGATCGGCATGGCGAAGTTCATGAGCCGGAGGTGCTTCCTGCTTGCGTGCGCGCTACTCCTGGCGATAATGACCCCCTTCGGGACGGCCATAACGGATTGGCCGCGCCCGCCGTGACCTCTTTACCTTCACTGGACTCTTCATGGTAGAGACAGGAGTGGGCTGCGCAAGCCGGGCAGGGATAGAATAGAAACCTTTAGTGTCTTTCCGCTGAAGTTCTATGCCACTTGCGGAGAACTTTCTTGTTCATAGAATGAACTTCTACAAATGCCGCACTGGCGATTATTTCCCGGTTTTTCCGGGAAAACCTCACTCTATCAAGCGGGCCAGCAGGC
>DATGZX010000317.1:0-41646 GCA_035296965.1 Gemmataceae bacterium | reverse complement strand
ACTCGGGGAGGTTCCTGGTATGCGGCAGCGGTGACGACACGCTGCACTTTTGGGAACCCCCTGGCACTCACCAGACAATGCAGCCCTTGAAGGTGGTCGGCCCCCCACGTCGAAGTGCCATCTCGCCCGATGACAGCACCGTAGCGGTGGGGAGCAGCGATCAGGACGTGAATCTGTGGGGCCTGGCCTCGCGAACGAAAAAGACACTCCCGGGACACCATGGGACCATCTGGGCGATTGTTTTTGCGCCGAACGGCAAACTCCTTGCGGCGGGAGACGGCAGCGGCGACATCCGCCTTTGGGACCCAACCACCTCCGAAGAGCGCGGCATCCTGGTAGGCGATCCTTTAGGTATGCGCGCACTGGCCTTCTCGCCGGATAGCCTCACCCTCGCCTCGGCAGGAACCGGGGACAAGGATGTCAAGTTATGGGATGTAGTCAGCCGCAAGCAAACTGGTTTGCTGAACGTCAACGGCAACGGCGTCACAAGCATGGCCTTCTCGCCAGATGGCCGCTTCCTGGCCACCGGCTCCCGCGAAGGAGTCGCAAGGCTTTGGGATGTAAACACTCAAGCAGTTCTTGCCACTTGGGACGCCCACAAGGGCATCGTCTACGGGGTGGCTTTCAGTCCGGACGGCTGGACTATTGCAACCGCCGGCGAAGATCGCCAGGGAAAACTCTGGGACCTCAAGCGCGTGGCGGACACTCCTCCCTAACTACCTCGTCCTGAGAATCCGCAGGGTTCTATTCGACGTAAAGGCCTGTCTTTTAGTCAGTTGCATCATCTGCACCCTGGATTTGTCGCCCTGCCTGTAAGGTTTTGCTCGCGAACCGACAATACTCAGTCGGAACGAAGCCCGCTTATGCATCCTCCAAAATGCATGCAACGAAGCAAGATTGTGGAGTTGCAATCGACCGGCCAGGTACGGGTTGTTTTTGTGCCTAAGTTGTTAGGTAGGAAATAAATAGGCAGTTTACTATGCCTGCGCGAGAATCGAATGAACTTCATTCGCCCAACGTACAGAAAGCAGAGAGCGCTCTTCACGAATTGATTCGGACGCTGGGGTTGTTGGTGCGCGTGCAACAAACCTACTTTGCCCGGTTTGGGCTGAGCGGCTCTCAGTGGGGGTTGCTGCGCAACCTTCAGCGAGCTGAAGAGGAGGGTCTGAAGGGCCTCCGTCTGACAGACCTGAGCGAGAGACTGCTCATCCGACCACCTAGCGTTACCGGGCTGGTTGATCGGCTGGAGCGCGCCGGTCTGGTGGTGCGCGAGGGCTCACGGACCGACCTGCGGGCCAAACAGGTCGCCCTCACACCCAAGGGCCGCGAACTGGTGCAACACGCCATGGACGTGCAAGAAACCCAGTTCGATGCCGGCCTGGGTGTGTTAAGCCAGGCGGAGGTGACGGAATTCCATCGACTGCTTAGCCGCTTCCGCCAACACCTGGAAACACTGCTAGCGCGCGGGAACGGCAACTACCTCAGCTGACAGACTGCCGTGCACCAGGCCTGGCGAGCGGAAGCGCGCCCACCTGGGCGAGCTAAATGACCCTGCGAGATTCGGCAGTAGGTCAGGTTTCCAACCTGACCGGACAGATTGGGAAATCTGTCCTACGCCGCTGCCGAATCAAGCACGGTGAAATAGGCAGCACGGAGTCCGCCCGAGGTTCATTGCGTGTAACGCTAAAGAGCCCTACAATGCGTCTTTCATGTGCTTACGCACGGCGAACGCTCATTGACCCGCGGAACTCGAGAGTTCAGATTCCCGAGAAGGGCAGACCATGGACCTGATCAAGCTCGAGGAGATTTATAAGACCTATCACCTGGGCGAACTTGACGTGCCGGTCCTGAAAGGCGTCTCGCTCACGATCGAGCGCGGTGAGCTGGTCGCGCTGATGGGGGTGTCGGGCTCCGGCAAGACTACACTCATGAACCTCCTTGGCTGTCTCGACCGGCCCAGCTCTGGTCGCTATTGCCTGGACGGTGAGCACATCGAGACGATGACCGCGGACCAACGTGCCATCATCCGCAATCGCAAGATCGGCTTCGTCTTCCAAAACTTCAACCTGCTGCCGCGCACCAGCGCGCTTGAAAATGTCATGATGCCGCTCTCGTATACCGCCGATGAGCTAAGCGAGCGCGAATGGTCGCGCAGGGCGAAGGCCTTGCTCGAACGCGTCGGATTGGGAGATCGGCTGGACCATGAGCCCTCGCAGCTCTCCGGCGGTCAGCAACAGCGCGTGGCCATTGCGCGTGCGCTGGTAAACAATCCGCCCCTAGTCCTCGCGGACGAGCCTACCGGCGCCCTCGATTCAAGCACGACCGAAGAAATCCTTCATCTCTTCCAAAAGCTCAATGCGGAAGAAGGGATCACGATCATCATCGTGACCCACGATGGGAATGTGGCCGCCCACACCAAACGCGTTGTCCGCATCAAAGACGGTTTGATCGAAGGCGAGGGGGAAGCTGCCCACGTGCAGATCGCGGCCAACGGACATGCTCATGCTGTCACGAATGGATCTTCCGCCGGGGAGAAAGGCCCGCCTACTGCTCCCATCCCGCAACAATCGACTGCTCCCATCCCGCAACAATCGACGCAAGTTTCATAAGCAAACAGATCCAGCTGCGAGTCAGCGCTACTCTTTCTCGGCGCGGGAGCCGTTGCACTCTTGGCGGCATTTGAGGACCTGGGCGTCCTTGAGCCGCTGCCTTTCATACATGCCTGCCGAAATGTCGCTGGGCGAAACGGCACGCTCGAAATAAATCCACAGTACCCGCGAGTACCGGAACACGGCCGGCATGAATGGGAGATAGAGGATCACGGCCACAAGAGCCAGCGGCATGCTGTTCCACCCCGGGAGCAGCAGATACGCCGCCACGTAAAACGCGATAAGGATGCCCGACGACAGGAAATAACTGAAATACATCGCGCCCAGAAAATAGCCTTCCTCGCGCTCGTAGATCAACCCGCAGACGGGGCAGGGGTCGTTCATGGCGAAATGGCCACGAAAGATCCGGCCCGTTCGGCAGCGTGGGCAGCGTAGCCGGGCCATTGCCCAGAGTGCTTGCTGCAAGCGCTTGATTTTGCCGGCGATCGCTTCCGTGGTTGGCATCGCTTCCCTCCTCAGTTTCACGCCTAGTGCGCCAATTTTCGGCCGTCAGCTGCCTCGATTACTGTCGTGTGCAGAACTCGAACCAATCGATCAGGTGGCAGCTAAAGTTTCCGAGCGCTGCTCACTTGCACCAACATCCATATTCTAAGGACTGAATGACCAGAGTGGCGCTGGACCGTTGCGCCTCGGCGGGAACGGTCGCTCACGGCCGCCTGATCTGGGCGGACATCTAAGCAAAAGTGGTCTGCAATGGCTGGCTGGTTCATATTGTAAGCGCGAGGCGAACCCTTGGCCGGCACACCGACTCATGAGACCCGGTCCTTCGTAAGACCGTTCGAGTTGGCTGCCGATCCGATTCAAAAGACGGAGCAAGTGCGATGGCCACGAACACGCAAGCAATCGAGAACCTATGCATTAACACGATTCGGACGCTGTCGATCGATGCCGTCCAGAAGGCGAACTCGGGCCATCCGGGCATGCCTCTCGGGGCCGCGACGATGGCCTACGTGCTCTGGACGCGTCATCTGCGCTACAATCCGCACAATCCGCAATGGCCGGACCGCGATCGCTTCGTCTTGTCGGCCGGTCACGGAAGCATGTTGCTCTACAGCATGTTGTTTCTGACCGGCTACGAGCTGTCCCTGGACGACCTTCAACATTTTCGCCAGTGGGGCAGCCGGACACCTGGTCATCCGGAGAATGGCCACACGCCGGGAGTTGAGGTCACGACCGGGCCGCTCGGGCAAGGCCTAGCAAACAGCGTCGGCCTGGCAATGGCGGAACGATGGTTGGCGGCCACGTATAACCGGCCCGGACACGAAGTGGTCAATCATTACACCTACGCCATCGCCAGTGACGGGGACATCATGGAGGGCGTTGCCGCGGAGGCGGCGTCGCTCGCGGGCCACCTGAAACTGGGCCGCCTGATCGTGCTCTACGACGCCAATTTGATCACACTTTCAGCCACGACAAACGTGACGTTCGATGAAGATGTCGGCAAGCGCTTCGAGGCGTACGGCTGGCATGTGCAGCATATCGACGGGATGGACGTGCGGGCCGTGGATGACGCGCTCGCCGCCGCCCGCGCCGTGCAGGATAAGCCTTCGCTCATCGTGGCGCGGACGCACATTGGCTACGGCAGCCCGAACAAACATGACACCTTCGAGGCGCACGGCGAACCGCTCGGGGTGGAAGAAGTACGTTTGACAAAGCGCACTCTCGGTTGGCCTGAAGATCGCAGCTTCTACCTGCCCGAGGACGCGCTTCAAGAATTCCGCAAGGGAGTGAAACGGGGAGAGGAACTGGAAGCTGCCTGGAAAGAACGCATGAATGGCTATCGCTCGGCTCATGCAGCTTCGTGCAAGGAATTTGAACGCGATCTGGCCGGGGACCTGCCCGAAGGGTGGCAAGCCAAGTTGCCGATATTTACGCCGAAAGACGGCGACATGGCCACGCGCGATGCCGGCGGCAAGGCGCTGACCGCCCTGGCCGCAGTGATTCCCAATCTGATCGGCGGCTCGGGCGACCTTGATCCGTCGACGCGCACGAAACTGAAAGGGCTGGGCGATTTCGAGAGTCCGTTGCAACCTCAGGAAGGCCAGCAACCGCCGACGCAAGGTGCTTCAGGCGGTGTTTGGTCCTACGCGGGCCGGAACATCCATTTCGGCATTCGCGAGCACGCCATGGCTTCCGCCCTGAACGGCCTGGCGCTGCACGGCGGAATTATTCCCTTCGGAGCCACCTTCTTGACGTTTTCAGATTACATGCGCCCCGGCATTCGGCTTGCCGCATTGAGCCATGCAAGAGTGATTTATGTCTGGACGCATGACAGCATTGCCCTGGGAGAAGACGGGCCGACACACCAGCCCGTGGAGCATCTTGCCAGCCTGCGTACCATTCCGAATCTTATCATTCTGAGGCCGGCCGACGCGACAGAAACAACCGAGGCCTGGCGCATCGCAATCCAGCATCGGACAGGCCCCGTGGGACTCATTCTCACGCGCCAGAAGCTGCCCACCTTGGATCGCACGACGCTGGCGCCCGCAGCCGGCGTGGCGCAAGGCGGCTATGTCCTGTCCGAGACAAAAGGCGCAGCGCCGGAATTGATCCTCATTGCCACCGGTTCAGAAGTGTCGCTCGCGCTGGAGGCGCACCAGCGGCTCGTGAAGGAGGGAGTTCGCAGCCGGATGGTGTCCATGCCCTCGTGGGAACTGTTCGAAGCCCAGCCGCGGAGTTACCGCGATGCCGTGCTGCCGCCTGCTGTGGTTGCGCGGGTAAGCGTTGAAGCTGCCTCTCCATTCGGCTGGGAACGCTATGTCGGACTCTCGGGCGCGATCATCGGCGTCAACAAATTCGGCGCCTCTGCACCCGGCCCCACGGTGATGAAGGAATATGGCTTCACGGTGGAGCACGTCATCGAGGTGGCGAAGTCTGTGCTGACAAAAACGCGCACAGGGTAGGGAAATCGCCAGCGCTGGAAGATTCGTGCCAGTAACCCTTTGCTTGGATGCCACGGCCTTGAGCCGTGGTACTTCACGTTGGTTTCTACCTGGCAAAGCCCTCGATCAAGTTCGAGGATGCCACGGCTTTGAGCCGTGGTCCCTCACGCTGGTTTCTACTTACCTGCAATTGGTCTGTTGCTGAGTTGGCCTTGCGATGGACGGTAGAAACCAACGTGATCGACCACGGCACAAGGCCGTGGCATCTATGAGGCAGAGCGTCTTCCATTGGTAGAAGCCAACGTGAATAACCACGGCTCAGGGCCGTGGCATCGCAATTGCGCTACCGGCGAAGGGTAGAAATCAGCGTGATCGACCACGGCACGAGGCCGCGGTATTAAGTAATGGGACAAACCAGAATTCAGGCGAAATGCAACTCTTCTCCGTTCAGCTTGAATGGCCCACTCTATCGTTGTCCTGGAATCCGCTCCCTGGGAGAAACACCTCGGGGGCGCGTTCGTCGCTTCGCTCAGAGTCTGGCACCCAGCTTATTCCCGCAGTTGAACTGCGCTTGGCTAATTAGCCTGCCTTCGCTGTCGACCTGCACGTACAAAAAGGGTCTTCAGATTGATCTGCAGACCTGGCAGGACCGATCCCCCGCTGAGTGATCCATCGGGGCCCACGGCGGTTTTTTTGGTAGCGGACGTGTGCACATCGGCACTCTGCGTCTTCGGATCGATCAGCCACACCAGACGCACACCGACCGCAAAATATTCTCTCAGTTTGCGGCGCATTTCTTCCTTGGTATTGCTCTCACTTAGCACCTCTATTGCCAGGTCGGGCACCAAATCAGGGATCGGTTCGGCCGGCAACTCCCGGTCGGGAAGCTTGTCCCAGGAGACGAAACAAACGTCGGGGATCCGGACCAGATGGGGGAGAAGCCGCAGAGTAGCATCGGCGCCGTAAACGATGCCAAGGTCGTGCTCCTCCAAAAAATTCTCTAGGAAATGGCCGAGCACGATCGCCAGGCGGGATTCGTATTGCCCCATCGCTTTCTCCACCAGCACCCCTTCCACAAGCTCGCAGAGCCGGTTTTCGTGGGCCTCGACATCGAGCACATCCTGCTCGGTGGCGGTTCCAGGAGCAGGACGGAAGCGCACGCGCTCGGGGGGAATATTGCCCAGCCGCTTGAGAAGATCCGCGATGGTGCGTACCGAAGCAGGAGGAGCAGCCAATTGTGTCATTTCTGATGTTCTCGCTTTCAGGACGCCGTCATTATTCATCCGGATGAAGAAAGAAGCAAGGCGACGGCCCAAAACAATTACGGAATGAAGCCCCATCTGCTCCGGATCAAGAAAAGAGAAAAGCCCCTGGCCAGCTCAAGATTGACCAGGGGCAATCGCTTTACAAAGACCACCGCTCAATGCCGATTGGCCGGATGAATGCGGTCAAGAGATGTCTTCATCCGGCTGTGGCATCTGGGGAATCTCGCCGGAGGGCGCACATTCATTTCTTGGCGGCCTTGCGATACTCTTCCAGACGCTTCTTCAACCCCTCATCCCTTTCCAGGTCAGTTCCCTTGGCCTGTTCGACAGCCCTCTCCTGGAGTTCGACTGCCTTGCTGAAGTCGCCGTTGGCGGCGTAGGCCTTGGCAAGCGTATTGGCAATTGCTGCATGTTTTTTCTTGGTCAACTCATCGGCCTTTTGGGCGGCTTCAATCGCCAATTTGATCAGTTTGGAATTTGGCTTGGCATCATCCTCTCCCACGATGGTCCAGGCCATATTGTTGAGTCCTTGCGGTTCATCCTTGAGCAAGGAATCAACCAGGTGCCGGCCATACTTCTCGGTCTGCTCATCATTGGGTGCCTTGGCGAGCAGAACACTGAACAGTTGGGTGCCAAGCTCGGCTTCAGCCTCGGGATCCGCAGCGATGGCCTTTTCCAGGGCCGCCGTTGCCGATTTGATGTCACCGGTACCGCTGGACTTTGCTATGGCCTCTCTTGCTGCAACGACCAACCGCTTCTTTTCTCTCTCCTTCTTGAAATCCGCAGCAGCGACTTTGAGGTCCCAATTGCCGGCAATCACCTGATCTAGAGGCTTCTCCAATTCCGTGGGGTGGCCTATCCAGGCGACCTTGCCATCGCCATTGACGATGAACGCTGTCGGAATTCCTTCTTGCTGGGCCGCGTCCATCCAATTCTTGGCCATCTTGCCCTGGTTAGCTTCGGCGCCCGCCGGCACATCGTCGATGGCCACGACGTAATCCATCTTCTCGCCCATCTCTTTCACGAACGGCTTGACCTCCTCGGGCTTCCGTTCGTAGACACTCACGCCCACGAATTTGACATCCTTGTGCTTCTTTTGCAATTCGGTCAGATGAGGAATGGTCGCACGACATGGGGGACACCAGGTCGCCCAGAACTCCACCACGTAGATCTTGTCCTTGTCAAATTGCTTGACCGGCTCTCCCTTGACAAACTCCTTCACCTGGAGCTTGGGCGCGGCGTCGCCGACGTTTAGCTCCTTGTCTGCCGCTCCTGCTGAGGAATAACTCAGCAGTACGGCCGCAATCCATAGACCCCTCTGTAGCATGACTGCCTTCCTTTCCTTGTGAATCAGAACGCGTGAATTGTTCCCAAAATAACATGGAGATGCTTCGATTGCCAGGAGGCGGGAACGTGTTAGAAAACGAAGCCGGGCGCCTCGCCAATGTAGACGCTTACCACGCTGATTTTGCTCAATCATCGCCCCGGCTTAGACCGAGCGACGTAGGATCATGCAGCGCTTGCCTGCGGGTCACCCACGCCGTATGCTCGATCCAAGTTTGCCAATCCAATGCATCCTGCCGGAAGACGGCCTTGTGCTTTCGGCCTGGCTTCTATCAAGGGTCCTACCATGAAAACGGCGTACTGGATATTGCCACTGCTTCTGAGCCTTGGCCTGGGATCGACTCCTCCTGGCCGTGCCGACTGGAGTCCAGCCCAGGGCCCCTTGATGACGCGCTGGGCCAAAGACGTGTCGCCCGGGCGCGTCCTGCAGGAATACCCCCGACCACAGCTGGTGCGCAAGGATTGGCTGAACCTCAATGGACTTTGGCAGATGGCCTTCGCCAAGGAAGGGGAAGCGCCTCCGCTTGGAAAGGAGCTTGGCGGGCAGATTCTCGTGCCGTTCGCCGTCCAGTCGGCACTATCGGGGGTCATGAAACACACGGAACGGCTCTGGTATCGCCGCAGCTTCACGGTCCCCAAGTCATGGGCTGGGCAGCGTGTGCTGCTACACTTCGGAGCGGTCGATTGGAGAGCATCTGTGTGGGTGAACGGCAAGAAGCTGCTCGTCCACCGCGGCGGCTACGATCCATTCGAGCTGGACATTACCGAAGCATTGAAGGGCACGGGCGAACAGGAACTGGTCGTCGGCGCCTGGGACCCCACCGACGCCGGCACGCAACCGCGCGGCAAGCAAGTGATCAAGCCCGGCGGAATCTACTACACCCCAACCACGGGAATCTGGCAGACCGTTTGGTTGGAGCCGGTGCCCGAGACGAGTATCGCCTCGCTCCGAATCGTACCCGATCTGGATGCGGGCCAGGTCAAGCTCCAGGTCCAGATCCGCGGCGATTCGAAGAACACGACGTTCCGTGCCACGGTCCTGGATCAGAACCGACCGGCTGGTTCAGCTTCTGGCGCTGGCAACGCCTGGAGCGCCATTCCTATTGCCAACGTCAAGCAATGGTCTCCGGAGTCGCCCTTTTTGTACGATCTGCACGTTGAGCTACTGAGGGGAGCTCAATCGGAGGACCGGATCGACAGCTATTTCGGCATGCGCAAGATCACTGTAGGGAAAGACAACAAGGGTGTTACCCGGTTGCTGTTGAACGGCAAACCATTGTTCCAGGTGGGCCCGCTCGACCAGGGCTTTTGGCCGGACGGCCTGTACACGGCACCCACGGACGAGGCGCTCCGCTACGACATCGAGATCACCAAGAAACTCGGCTTCCTGATGACGCGTAAGCACGTCAAGGTTGAGCCCGACCGCTGGTATTACTGGTGTGATCGCCTCGGGCTTCTTGTCTGGCAAGACATGCCCAGCGGCGACAAGGGCGTTGCGCCGGGCAAAGGCGAAATTACGCGTTCTCCCGCCTCGGCGCTGCAATACGAGACCGAATTGAAAGCGATGCTGGCCGCTTTGCACAACCATCCGTCCATCATCATGTGGGTGGTCTTCAATGAAGGCTGGGGGCAATTCGACACGTCGCGGATTACCCGCCTGACCAAGGATCTCGATCCCACGCGATTGGTTGACTGCGCCAGCGGTTGGAACGACATGAAGGTCGGAGACGTGCATGACATTCACGTCTATCCCGGTCCTGGCGCGCCGGAGCCCGAGCAGAACCGCGCGGGAGTGCTCGGCGAGTTCGGCGGTCTCGGTTTCGGCGTCGAGGGACACACGTGGTCCAAAAAGACCTGGGGTTACGCGGGCACACGCAGCCGGGAAGAATTGACCTCCAAGTATGAGCGGCTTCTGCAGAGGGTGTGGCAGCTCAAGGCGACGCATGGCTTAAGCGCGGCCGTGTACACGCAAATTACCGACGTGGAGACAGAAGGCAACGGCCTGCTGACCTATGATCGCGCGGTCATCAAGGTCGATCCCAAGCGAACCGCACGCGCCAACCGGGGCGATTTTTCGCAGGTTCCCCAGGCAGTTGTCCTCGTTCCCACCTCGCAAGAGAAGGCCCAGCAATGGCGCTACGAGCTGGAAAAGCCGCCTGCTGGCTGGTTCAAGACCGATTTCGAGGACGCAGCCTGGCGCGAAGCTCCAGGCGGTTTCGGCACCAAGGGCACGCCTGGTGCCGTCGTTCGCACCGAGTGGAAGACCGACAATATTTGGATCCGGCGCAACATCACTCTGCCGGAAAGTGTCCTTGGCGATGTGCGTCTCTCGATCCACCACGATGAAGACGCGGAAGTGTACTTGAACGGAGTGCTGGCCGCGAAACTGACCGGATACACCACGGATTACGAGGACGTGCCCATTTCTCCGGATGCGCGCGCCGCCCTCAAGCCTGGTCGCAACCTGATTGCCATCCACTGCCTGCAGACCACGGGCGGTCAGTATATCGATGCGGGCCTGGTCGAATTCAAGAGGCCGCGTCGATCCAAAGAGTAGGGAAGGAGCCGCCCGGCGAAGAGCTAGGCCATGATGCCCTTCACAACCTTGCCGTGGACGTCGGTGAGTCGGAAATCGCGGCCCTGGAACTTGAACGTCAAGCGTGTGTGCTCGATGCCGAGGAGATTCAAGATCGTTGCATTGAGATCATACACCTCGACAGGGTCGCGGACGATGTTGTACGAGAAATCGTCCGTCTCGCCGTAGGTTATACCGGCCTTGATGCCGCCGCCGGCCAGCCAGACTGTGTAGCAGCGCGGGTGGTGGTCGCGACCGTAATTGTCCGCGGTCAACGTGCCCTGGGAATAAACGGTCCGTCCAAACTCACCGCCCCATATCACGAGCGTGTCGCGCAGCAAACCGCGTTGCTTCAGGTCCTGGATCAGCGCCGCCGAGGCCTGGTCCGTGTCCCGGCATTGGCCGCGAATCTGCTTGGGAAGGTTGCCGTGCTGGTCCCAGCCCATGTGATAAAGCTGAATGAAACGGACGCCACGCTCGGCCAGCCGGCGTGCAAGGAGGCAATTGGCCGCATAAGTGCCGGGCTTGCCTGCTTCGGGGCCGTACATCTTGAGGATATGCTTCGGCTCCTGGGAGAAATCGGTGAGGTTGGGGACGGAGCTTTGCATGCGATAGGCCAGCTCATACTGGGCAATGCGCGTGAGGATTTCCGGGTCGCCCGTTTCCTCGTGCCGGAGCTGATTTAACTCGCTGAGGTCGTCCAGCATGTGCCGGCGGGTCTGCGCATTGCAGCCGGCGGGGTTGGCCAGGTAGAGCACCGGCTCTTTGCCGCCGCGGAGCTTCACGCCCTGGTATTTCGTAGGAAGGAAGCCGCTCCCCCAGAGCCGGTCGTAGAGCGGCTGATCCGCAGGATTGCCCGTGCCGCGCGAGACGAGCACGACGAACGCAGGCAGGTCCTTGCTCGGACTGCCGAGGCCATAGGCGACCCACGCACCCATGCTGGGGCGGCCGGCAAGCTGCGAGCCGGTCTGACAGAAGGTAATGGCAGGGTCATGGTTGATCGCTTCCGTCTGCATGGATTTGATCAGGCAGATCTCATCCGCAATCTTCGCTGTGTGCGGGAGCAGCTCGCTCAACCATGCTCCTGATTTACCATGCCGGGCAAACGAGAATAGGGAAGGGGCCACCGGGAAGCTTTTCTGCCCGGAAGTCATGGTGGTGATCCGTTGCCCCATGCGCACAGAATCCGGCAACTCGATGCCGCGTTTTGCGTTCAGCGCCGGCTTGTAGTCGAACAGGTCCAACTGCGAAGGCGCACCAGACTGATGGAGGAAAATCACGCGCTGGGCCTTGGGAGCAAAGTGGGGCAGGCCAGGTAAACCACCGAGCGCAGCCGCGGAACCCGGACCAGCGGCCTGAGCCATGTCGCGTTGGAGTAGCGAGCCAAGCGCCAGCGCCCCCATGCTGAAGCCCGAGCGGGCCAGGAACAGCCGGCGATTGAGAGTTTGCACGACCTTCAGTTCGTTCACGGTCGTTCTCCGTCATTCTTTGGTGATGGTTTCGTCCAGGTTCAAAATGATGCCGGCCACTGCGGTATAAGCGGCCAACTGCGTGGCAGCGAGCCGGCCGTCAACTGGACTCTCACCTTCGTGGATCAAGAGCCGGGCATCTTCAGGATGGGCCTTATAGGTCTTCTCGTAGCGAGCCAATCCGCGTACCAGAATAGTAAGCTCGGCTGGACTGGGCAAACGAGCAGTGGCTCTGCGGAAGGCGAAGGCAAGGCGCTCGTTAGCGGAATTGCCACCCTGTGTGAGCATCAGGTGAGCGAGCTCGCGGGCGGCTTCGACGTAGGTAACGTCGTTCAGAAGCTCCAGCGCTTGCAGCGGAGTGTTCGTGCGTGAGCGCTTCACCTGGCAAACTTCCCGGCTTGGTGCATCGAAGGTCGCCATCGCCGGATGAGGCACCGTGCGCTTGCGGTAGATGTACAAACTGCGGCGATAGAGATTGGGCCCTTTATCCTGGACGTACTTTCCCTCGCCCGCGCCGCCGGCCAGGTCGTCCCACAGCCCAGCCGGCTGGTAAGGCTTGATGGATGGACCGCCTGTCTTCTCGGACAGCAGGCCGCTTATTGCCAGTGCATTGTCGCGTATCACCTCCGCGGGCAAGCGAAAGCGTGGGCCACGCGACAACAGCCGGTTATCGGGATCGCGCTGCAACAGGGCCGGCCCAGCCCGAGAAGACTGCCGATAGGTGGCGCTGGTCACAATTAGCTTCTGCATCGCCTTGATGTTCCAGCCGCTGCGAACGAATTCGGTAGCCAGCCAGTCGAGCAACTCCGGCTGGGCGGGCGGCTCACCTTGTACCCCGAAATTCTCCGTAGTTTTCACGAGGCCCAGCCCAAAGTAGCGCTGCCAGAAGCGATTCACCGCGACGCGGGCCGTCAGCGGATTGGCTGGGTCAACTAGCCATTCGGCCAGTCCCAAGCGATTCCGCGGCAGCGCGGCCGACATGGGCGTTAGGCAAGCCGGAACGCCCGGTTCGACCTTCTGATTCTTGTCGGGCATTTCATAGCGGCCGCGCCTTAGGACATAAGTGTCGCGCGGCTTCTGCATGTCCTCCATAACCATGACGGTCGGAATCTGCTTTTCGAAGTCGGCTTTCTCCTTGCGAAGTTTGTCTGCCTTCTGCTTGGCCTGCAGCCAGGCGGTTGCGTAGCTCTTGCGAAAGACCTGGGTCAGGATTTCCCGTTGATCTCTGCTGCGCTTCGCCTCGGTCGTGTGCACGGCCCGTGACAAGGGTTGGGACGCAAGATTCAGAACCTCACTCGCGGTAAGAACCCGGCGATAGAACCGCACATCCGCCAGTTCACCTTTCAGGGCCAGAGAGACCGACCGCTTACCCAGCCGCAGCGGTTGGGCAGTAGCGATCGTGTCGGTCAGATGGTCCTTGTTGGCGTCAAGTTTCAGGGGCCGTCCGTCAAGGCAAACCTGGATACGTGCTGCTTTGCTGGAGCCGTCGTAAGTAAGAACAACGTGCGACCAGGCGTCTCGTGGCAGCGGTTCCCGGCTCGTCACCTTGATCGCGTTTTCAGGCCAAGTATGAACGAAATGGGCTTCGATCTTGTTGCCGGCCGCGATGAGTAGATCGACGCCGCGATAAGCGGCCTGCTCGTCCATCTTGCTGTAAATGGCTCCTTCGCCCTGCGGCTTCACCCACACGCTGCAGGAAACGGGCTCGCTGCGTTCCCATTGAAAGTTCTGGCCGGCGTCCACGAACGAATTCTCATGACCGTCGAGCCGCAGCGCTTTGCCAAGTGGACTGTCTTCGAACGTCGGTTTTTGCTTGCCGCGATAAACCGCTTCAATCGAATTCCGGTCTACTGCCTCCATGGCAAGCGTTCCGTTGAGTGAGATGCGCAGCGTGGGTTTACCCGGCTCCGGCGGCGGCGGTTTGGTTTGTTGCTCCTGTTCCCAGCGCCGCTGCTGCTCCGGCAAGGCCGCCTCCTGCGCGCGCACCGATTTGTCGGCCTCGGCTATCTCGGCATCGAATCGTTTGAGCCGTTCCCTCTCTCCCGAACTTGCGTAAGCAACCAGCGGTGGCACATTACCGCGCTGCTCTGTGTACACACCTTTTTCATTGATGCTGTTGAAGAACGCATAAAACGAATAGAACTCTTTTTGCGAGATGGGATCGTACTTGTGATCATGACAACGGGCACAGCCCATCGTCAGCCCGAGAAAGACAGCTGCGGTCGTCTCGACGCGGTCGACGCCGTTTTCCACGCGCCACTCCTCGTCGATCGATCCCGCCTCCGTGACCGTTCGATTATTGCGATTGAAACCGGACGCAATCCTTTGCGGCAGGGTCGCCCCGGGCAATAGGTCGCCCGCGAGTTGCTCCACGACGAAGCGATCGAAGGGAAGGTTGCGGTTATAAGCGTCGATCACCCAGTCACGCCAGGGCCACATGGTGCGTGCAAAATCGTTTTGATAGCCGTTCGTGTCGGCATAGCGGGCGTCGTCCAGCCAGTCCAGCGCCATGCGCTCGCCAAAGCGTGGCGAGTCCAACAAGCGGTCAACCAACTTCTCGAACGCATTGGGTGAATGGTCCGCAAGAAAGGCTTCGATTTCACGAACGGTTGGCGGGAGTCCGGTCAAGTCGAGCGTGACGCGGCGAATGAGCGTCTCCTTGCGCGCTTGCTGCGACGGCGCCAAGCCTTCCTTCTCCAGCTGTGCGAGCGCGAAGAAGTCTATCGGATTCCTGGTCCAGCCCGTTCTTTTCACAGCGGGCAAGTTCGGCCGCACCGGCGCTTCGTAAGCCCAGTGCTTGCCCCAGGTCGCGCCCTGGTCGATCCAGCGGCGCAGGGTTTCCTTCTGGCCGGCAGTTAGCTTCCGATTCGCCTTCGGGGGCGGCATGCCACCGTCGCCGGCTTGAGCAAAAATCCGCCGCACCAGTTCGCTGGAAGCGCTCTTGCCCGGTACGAGAACCTTCAGGATCCCCTCGTGAGTATCGAGCCGCAGCTTGGCTTTACGCGCCTTCTCGTCCGGGCCGTGACACTGGAAGCAATTCTCGGCAAAGATCGGCAGCACGTCGCGACTAAAGTGGAGCGGCGTATTCGACGGCTCGGCCTGACTCTTGCCCGCAGCCGCGGTCGCGGCCACGATCGCCAGGATTCCAACGACGGTCTGACGTTTCACGATGCTTTCTCCGCGCTGATGCTGACCATTTCGGTTCAAGATAGAGACTTGGAGGCCTCTCCGACTACGCCTCCAGGACTATTTGGCAGGACAGTAAAGGTTCGAAGCGGCGCATTCGACTGGCAGCTGAGTATCCGGTGATGCCACAAGAAATCTCGGCGCCAGCGCAACTGGAAGGCGTACTTCATCATAGCGGCGCAGACCGCAGTCTTCCGCAATTTACTCTTGCACGCCTATGGCGATTATTGTAAATACGTCGCCACAAGACAAAGTCTCCGGATGCTGCTCGCCCCATTCGTGAGCATAATCCAGAGGCGGCAGAACACGGCCAGCAATTCTCTTCGATACTGGGCGGACCGAACTGGCGTTCGGGATCCCACGGATGGGATACCTCCGCCAGGGACGGGGCAAAACAAATTATCCGGTCATTCGACCGTGTTCCCGACGGCACCGCAAGCACTTCTCAGATCCTTCGACCCGGAAACTGATTTTGTCCGAGACTATTCCGCCGTTGGAGAGTCCGGATCGCGTTGCCATCACATCAGGAAGGCTGAACACTTGCGGTTGAGCGCAAGATCCAATCCGCATTTCTTTCCGCCGCGCGCTATCATAATCAGAAAAATCGCCCCCAGGTGATTGACCCCTGCTCTCGAGGCGCGCACAATAGCTAAAAGTCCTTCCCGCATTCGCCTCCTTATCCCCACGACCGCAAGGGAGTTGGCTGATGAGTTCCCTCAGTAGGCGCGATTTTCTGCATGATTCCGCAGCGCTCGCCGCGGCTCTCACTGGCGCGGGCATGCTCGGCAGCAACTTGTCTGCGGCCGACACCAAAGCCACTAAGGCTAAAAAAGGAGACGCGAACGATAAGCTCCACGTTGCGGTCGTCGGCGTTCATGGCCGAGGCATGGAGCACGTGCAGTCTCTGGCGGGCAAGCACAACTGCGTAGTCACGACGATCTGCGATGCCGACGAAGCCGTCATCGGACGGGCCATGAAACATGTGGAAAAAGTCCAGGGCAAGGCTCCGAAGTTCGAGCAGGACTTGCGCCGCGTGATGGACGACAAGTCGATCGACATCATCTCCACCGCTACTCCCAATCATTGGCATGCTCTGGTGGCAATCTGGGCGATGCAGAGCGGCAAGGACGTCTATGTGGAAAAACCGGTCAGCCACAACGTCAGCGAAGGCAGGCGCATCGTCGAGACAGCCCGCAAATACAACAAGATCTGCCAGACCGGAACCCAAAGCCGCAGTTCCACCGGCCTGAAGGAAGCGATGGCCTTTCTCCACGCAGGCAAGCTCGGCAAGGTGCGCGTGGCCCGTGGCCTCTGCTACAAGCCGCGCGGCAGCATCGGCAAGGTGAGCGGCCCGCAGCAGGTCCCTTCAACCGTGAACTACGACCTCTGGTGCGGCCCGGCCCCAATGAAACCGCTCATGCGGAAGAACCTGCACTACGATTGGCACTGGATCTGGGATTACGGCAACGGCGACCTTGGCAATCAAGGCATCCACGAAATGGATAAGGCGCGCTGGGGCCTTGGCGTGGGCGAGCTGCCGCAGTCTGTTGTCAGCGTGGGCGGCCGTTTTGGGTATGTGGATGACGGCCAAACCGCCAACACCCAGATTTGCGTGTTCGATTACGGCGAAAACCAGTTGATCTTTGAAGTGCGCGGTCTGAAGACCGATCCGCTACGGGGCGCCAAAGTAGGCAACATCTTCCATTGCGAGGAAGGCATCCTCGTCGTCCCAAATTATTCCAGCGCCATTGCCTTTGCGCCGGATGGCAAAGAGATTCAACGGTTCAAAGGGGGCGGAGATCACTTTGGCAACTTCGTCGAGGCCGTCCGCACGCGGGAACGATCGCATCTCAATGCCGATATTCTGGAGGGCCACCTCTCGAGCGCTTTGTGCCACCTGGGCAACATCAGCTACCGGCTCGGCTCGCCGCAGCCTTTCATCAAGCATTCCAAGGCGTTCGGCGACGACAAGGAAGCATACGAGACTTTTGCCCGTATGGAGGAGCACCTCAGCACCAATAAGATCCCGTTGGACAGCGCTACCTATCAGGTCGGTCGCAGGCTGAAGATTAATCCAAAAACCGAATCTTTCGAAAATGATTCAGAAGCGGATCTTCAGTTAACCAGAGAATACCGGCAGCCCTATGTGGTGCCGGCTAAGGTCTAGCATTAAGCAGAAACCGCGCGGTAATGCGTGCTCAAAAGGCTGTGGGACGAATTATCAGCATAGGAAACTATCTGGAAGGTCGACCTGCTAGATCAGATCAAGTCGTCGCTTGGTCATGCGTGCGCGGTTGCACTGCGAACATACGCCACGGATGATGAACGTGCGGCCGTGGGTTTGGAAGTTATGTTCCTGGCAAACTTCGCGGATGATCGTGTCGAGCGCGTGGCTCTGAAACTCGATCACCTTGCCGCATTCCTGGCAATACATGTGTTCGTGCTGCGGATAACCGTAATCGTGCTCATAAAACATGCGCGGCCCTAGCTCGAGCCGGCGCAGGAGCCCGGCATCCACAAGCTTGGCAAGAGTGCGATACACCGTGGCCCGGCTCACCTGAAAGCCCGCTTTCTTCATCTCATCGATCAGCTGCTCCGCATCGAAATGATTGTGTTGAGCGAAGATGAACAGCACCATGTCGCGCTGCTGTCCGGTGTAGCGTTGCGGCTTGGGGCGGCTGGCCAGGTATTCCCGGAACTTGTTCTCCGGGCTCTGGGATACTTCCACCGCGGCAAATTGCACGACGCACTCTCCTTCACCGAAACGTTCAGCTCGGCGGGTGAGCTAGAAGCTAGATTAACAATAGTGATTCTTGCTATCTATTATAAGACTGGTGTCGGACTTGCCAATGACATGCGGTTGCCGACTCCGAGAGAGGTCTCGTGTCTGCGTTACTCCAGGTCAAGTATCCGAAGCATGCCTTCCAGAGCAGCTTCCCACTTCTCGGGCGTCTCGTAGACCCCTCCAGCGATCTCACGCCGTACGCGCTTGACGAGTTCCCAGCGAATCCCGGACGAAGCGCCTGATTGTCCGGCGAACTGTGATTCCGGGTCCTGCTCGGGGCCTTGATCCATTGAATTCGGCGGAGAGCCCGAGCCCTTGCTCGCCGCGATCTCATTCCAGTTCCGCGTTGTGCGTGAAACGGGACCTTCCAGACAATCCGGACCATGTCTGTACATGTCGGTCTTCCCTCCTGTGGCCGTGAATCGTGCGTGGGGCACTGCCGTTCCCGAAGACGGGTCTATCATATCGCTTGCGGTCAGGCAGAATCAACCCTTGGGGGTCGCCCAGATAGGATTACGCGACCTGATTCGTGACGGGTTATGAGGATTCCGCAGGGTCTTGAAAAATCATCCAGACGCTTGCCAGCACCGGCCCCCGGCCGGTGGCTACGAGTGTGCAGGTCGGCTCCACGCCTGTAAGCCTGGTTAAAGCGGGGAGACTTTGCCTGCCGGGGAAGAGCTGCCGACCTGTTCAGCTGCTCACCTCCCTGGTACTACTTTCTCTATCGTCGCGCGCAGCCGCAAGATTTAGGCAATTTCGCATCAGAAGTGGCACGGCGTTGGCGTCGCAACGCCTTGCGGACGCTTTGAGCGCGGGATGCTCGCTCCTTCGGTAGCGGCGATAGCACGGGACAGGCGCCGTTTCCCACTCGCAGCGTGGGCAGCAATCCCCTCTGTTACAAGGATAACGGCGTTTCTGCCCGTTGTACGTGTTTAGGAGCAGTGGGAGCGGTGGGAATTGCGCTCGCAAAACTTGACCATTCGCAGAACGTTTCCCCGTTCGCCGCGCGACATGCATGTCAATTCGTCCATGAGCGTGCGCATCAAGTATATGCCGCGGCCGCCAAAGCGCAGCTCACTCGGATCGAGGTAAGGAACGGCTGTGAGGTCGAAGGGCTCGCCTTCGTCCACGATGCGAATTTCGACGCGATCAGACGCTAGAAGACAATGAATCTGAAAATAAGACTCGGGGCAGTTGCGATGCGCATGCCGGATCACGTTGCTGATGGCCTCGTGCACGGCAATGATGAGCGCGTTTGTTGCACCAGGGTCTATCCCACCTTCCGTGCAGAGTGCTTCGACCGCCGCACGCGCCGCCGGCAAGACGCGGAAATCACTGGGTAATGACAGGGTCACTGGAAGACCATACACAGCCGCCTCCAGCTGTCGCGTCCAGTGGAACTGAGGTCCAAGATAGATGCTGCACGCTCTTCCGGCCTGGCCTAGCTTTGGTATGCCGTCCGAATTATAGATGGTGTCCGAGTTTCCAACAAGTTGCATTGCTACTGCGTGCGTGCAGGTGCAGGTGCAGATGCTACCGCTAGCAGGATCCCTAAACCTGTTCCGTTCGGAATCTTGCGGGGGCTGCTTTGGGTACGCTCGGGCAAGTGGCTCGTATGGTGTCCTTAGCCGGACAGTTGCGGTGCATCGTCCTGGATTGGTAGCTTTCGGCCGTCACGATGACGCGCGGAGCATGGATCGACGGCGAGCAGTAGACCAGGAGGGCTGGTGAGGCGGTTGAGCGCGCGTCCGGCTGTTTCCTCGGGAATCTTCAGGAACATGCCCCTGCCCAGGAATCCTATGCCGACAAGGCCGGCAAACAGGCTTGCGATCCAGAGAAGCCGATAGCGAACCAGGATCGAGATGGAGGCAAGCACGATGCCAATCTGGAATGCCGCGATGCCCAGGGCGTAGTAGTGGTGCTTCTGAAACTCGTGCTCGCTCTCCTGCTCCTTCTTTCTTGCCTCCTTTTCGGAATCGGCTTTCTGAGATTCGTACTTGCGCACCTGTTGCTCAAACGTCTCGAGAGTGTGCTGGATTTTCGCCAGATCCGCCGGCCCTTGCGCCACCGCCAGGGCCCTTACGATTTCCTTACCGACTTCGTACACGTGGCCCTTGGTGCTTTTCGATTGATAGTAGGACCACTGATCCGTGGCCTGCGTTTGATGGATGATGGCCTGATTGGCCTCGTGACCGGACAGGAGCGAACCAAATGCCGCAAAAACGGCCAGAATGGCGGCCGTAATGGCGGAGACCATCGTCGTCTGCCAATTTGCCTCTGGAGAGGGGTGTTCCGCGTGATGGTGATGGTGATGCTCGACGGAACGCTCGACCCACTCCTGGGGCTCGGGACCTTCCTCCATGATATGACCTCCCAGAAAATCAAAGAGAAGGGAAAACGCCGTCTCCCGGCTGGATACGACGGGAATCTGCCGTCGCGCTGAGCCGGGAACATCGAGCATCGGTCAAGCCGGAAGCGCCTCAGCTATTTGCTCTGAGCGGGAGCGGCCTGGGCATTTTTCAGGTACTTATCGAAGAATGCCATAGCGTGCTTCTTGGCGTCGTTGGAATCCTCGCCAGTGAAGCCGTGCCCCTGTCCAGGGTACAATTTGATTTCATAGGTCGCATGCTTGTTCTTGAGGAGACTTTCCAGCTTATGGGCTTCCTCGACGGAGACGCTCTTGTCGTCTTCGCCGTGCAAGATCAGCGTCGGCGGCATCTTCTGCACCATGGCAGCCAGAGGACCTGGGTAGCCGCCAAAGTATTCGACAACTGCGCCGAAGCGAGGATCGCGAGCCGCCGTGGCAAGCGACAGGAATGAACCCAGGGAAAAACCGAGCAAGCCGATCTTCTTGTCATCAACATTCGGCTGTTTCTCGACATAGGTCGCGGCGTCTTGCAAGGTTTTCATCCAGGTGAGGAAATTCATGCGGATGATCTTATCGTTGCTCGTCTTTGTCTCAGTACGATCGAAGTAGTGGACGACGAATGCCACATAACCAGCGCCAGCCAAGTCCTGCGCGTATTTTTTGTATGCTTCGGCATGTTCATTGAGACCGCCGGCTCCGTGCACAATGATGACGGCGGGCAATTTTGGCTTGGCATCATTGTTCGGTTGGCTGCTCTGCGCATAGCGATCGACCGCGATGGTCTTTCCGCCACTTTCAAACGAACCGGCCGACTCCTTGACATCGCTACCTAGCGCGACCGAGGACATCGCTAACGGTACCAGAGCGACGGCCAAAAGTCGCCAAGAGCCTTTCCAGACAGGTTCTGTTCGTGCTTCCATTGGTGCCTCTCTTAATGAAGTGCTTTGTGGAACAGTTCGAACGACAAGCGTCCAGATGAGTGTGGGTTTCAATTCCAGTTCATTTCCTACCGAACTCGTGCCGGACGTGCAAGGGTCTGCCGGATAGTCTCGGCTGCTCTCTCGGCCTGGGCAGTCGATACGTCAAGATGCGTGCAGGCCCGCATTACGTAGGGACCTGCCGCCTGCACAAGCACGTTGCTCCGCTTGAGGAGGGCCGCAACCTCTTTGGCGGTGCCGAGTCCCGGATCTACCTCGAACCAGACCAGATTTGTTTCAACCTCTGGTGGGTCGAGCCGGAGACAAGGCGTGTCGGCGATGGCTTGACTGATGATCCGGGCGTTGCGATGGTCCTCCGCCAGCCGGTCGACGTGATGATCGAGAGCATATAACGCAGCGGCCGCAACGACACCGGCCTGGCGCATGCCGCCGCCCAGCAGCTTGCGAATCCGCTTGGCCCTGGTCACGAATTCACGCGAACCGGCCAAGGCCGACCCCAGCGGCGCGCCGAGCCCCTTGCTGAAGCAGACCGAAACACTATCGAAATGGCCCGCCCATTCTCGCGCTGCTGTCCCCGTGGCGACGACGGCGTTCCAGAGGCGTGCACCGTCCAGGTGCAGCTTCAGGCCATGCTGCTGGCACCAGCTGCGGATCGCCTGGATTTTCTCCAGGGGATAGATCCTGCCGCCGCCGCGGTTGTGGGTGTTTTCCAGGCAGACCAGACTCGTGTGAACCAGGTGGTCGTCGTTGGCTCGGATTTTCCCTTCGAGCTGGGTGACATCCAGAATGCCGTAATCTCCCTCGATGGTACGGCACATGACCCCGCTGAGGACCGCGGGGCCGCCGGTCTCGAAATTGTAGACGTGACAGGTGACCTCGCAGAGCAACTCGTCACCAGGTTGTGTGTGGGCCTTGATACAAATCTGGTTCGACATGGTACCCGAAGGCACGAACAAGGCCGCCTCTTTGCCCAGTAGCGCCGCCAACCGCTCCTGGAGCAGATTCACGGTCGGATCTTCGCCGAACACATCGTCGCCAAGTTCCGCGCCCTGCATGGCATCCAGCATGGCGCGTGTGGGCCTGGTCACCGTGTCGCTGCGCAGGTCGATACAAGTTTGCAGCATGTCGAATCCTTTGTCGGCAACTCCAAGACAAGTTGACTGACTGGGGTGCTTGGAAAAGGGCTACCCTTCGGACTTTGCCGCGGCCGGCTTTTGTCGATTCTCCAGATACCAGCGGTTGTCGACCTTGCGCAGGAAAACCTGCCGATCCTTAACATCCTTCAGGCGTGCGCTCGCACTAGTATCGTTGACTTCCCACTCACCTTCTTTGAGAAAGCGCCCCAGTTCCTTCGCGGTCCCAGGCTCGTTGGCCAGTTTGGCCGCCGTCTCATGCACAAGCTCCGCGAAATCTCCGCCGTAGAGGCTCTTGACGCGCTTGTCCACAAATGCCGGATCCGTGAGCTGGGCGAGCAGGTAGTCAATCCGCTTGTTATCAATGGTTGCCAGCACGGAGGCCAGGGCTTCCTTGGGCGTTGCCTGGGGATAGAGTCTCAAGTTAGCGGGAGTGCCGTAACGGCGCGTGGCGTCGTTATCTTGAATGGCCAAGGCACTGGTACCCACGGCCACTGCCATGCCAATCGCAAGCAATGATCGGTTGCGCATGCGAGGAACTCCGTTCTTGGTCGATGTCATCGCGGCCGGGGCCGGAGCGTGGAAAACCTACGATCAGTGTCCTTCCACGTTCGCGCCCAAGCACATGGGGTCCATTGCTTTTAGCACGGACCGCACCGGCCTGCAATGCCATGCCATACCAGAAGGGAAAACGCTCTGGATCTTGGTGCCCGCACGACAGATTGACAGTTTGCATCCTTCGGTGAAGTATAATGGGAGCATGCCTGGAAATTCTTTCGGCGAGCTATTTCGAGTCACGACGGCCGGGGTCAGTCATGGTCCCGGCTATATGGCCATCATCGACGGTTGTCCGCCCGGGCTGCCGTTGAGCGTGGATGATTTATTGCCGGACCTGCGACGGCGGCGGCCCGGACAGTCCAAGATCGTGACACAGCGGCAAGAGGAAGACACGCCGGAAATATGGTCGGGTGTCTTCGAAGGCAAGACGGACGGCACGTCAATCGGCATCTTGTTCCACAACACAGATCAACGCAGCCAGGACTACGGCGATATTCAGAATAAGTATCGTCCCGGCCACGCCGATTTCACGTTCGACGCCAAGTACGGCATTCGCGACTACCGCGGCGGCGGCCGCTCCAGCGCTCGCGAGACCCTCTGCCGGGTTGCCGCGGGTGCGATCGCCAAGAAACTCCTGGCCCAGCAGGGCATCCGCATCCTTGGGTATGTCAAGCAAGTGGGCACCGTCGCTGCCGACGTCCCCGATCCGACGCAAATAACTTTGGAACAGGTGGAGGCGAGTCCCGTCCGTTGCCCCGAGGAAGCTGCGGCAAAGCAGATGATCGCGCTCATCGAAGAAGTCCGCAAGGAACAAGACTCTATCGGCGGTATTTGCGAGCTCGTGGCTACGGGAATCCCAGCAGGTCTGGGCGAGCCCGTTTTCGACAAATTGAAGGCGGATCTGGCCAAAGGATTACTGTCGCTGCCGGCGGTCATGGCATTCGAATATGGGGCAGGATTTGCCGTCGCGACAGCGCGGGGAAGCCGCAATAACGATTCCTTCATTCGCAAGCAAACGGGAAAAATCGGCACGGAAACCAACCGTCACGGCGGCATGCTCGGCGGCATCAGCAGCGGCGAGCCGATTGTCTGTCGCGTGGCTCTGAAGCCAACCAGCAGTCTGCCGCAAATGCAAAGGACCGTGACCCGCGCCGGCGAGCCAACCGAGATCGCAACCCGCGGCCGGCACGATCCATGCCTGCTGCCGCGTTTTGTGCCCATGGGCGAAGCAATGGTGGCCCTGGTGTTGGCCGATCACTGCCTGCGCTGGCGGGCGCAGTGCGGCGAGAAAAGTGCCAAATAATCACTTTTCTACAGTGTTGGCTCCAACCGCCTGCGCAATTCATCTGCCACGGCCGCGATCGGCACACGCCACTGCTGCGTCGTATCCCGATCGCGCATCGTCACGGTATCGTCCTGTAATGATTGGCCATCAATGGTGACGCAATAGGGTGTCCCAGCTTCATCCTGGCGGCGATAACGCCGGCCGATGGCCCCCTTATCGTCGTAAAAGACGTTCCAGGATCCTTTCAACTGTCGATAGAGTGCATGAGCCTTCGCGGGCATGCCTTCCTTGTTGACCAAGGGCAACACCGCAGCTTTCACCGGAGCCAACCTTGGATGAAAGCGCAGTACCGTACGTGCCTCGCCGCCAATCTCATCCTCGGCGTAGGCTTCGCAGAGAACCGCGAGGGCAAAACGATCGGCCCCGGCCGAAGGTTCGATGACATGCGGCATGAATCGATACGGCTCCTTCGACTTGGCCTCTTGAGCAGCTTTCGCGTCAGGATATTTGCTTTTGTCGCGCTCCCATAATTGTTCGTCGAAATAACTCAAGTCCTTGCCGCTGAACTTGGCATGCTGCGTGAGGTCGTAGGCGCCGCGGTGCGCGACCCCCTCCAATTCCTGCGGCTCCTCCGAGAATGGGAACAAATACTCGATGTCGGTCGTGCCAATTGAGTAATGGGCCAATTCCTCCTTGCCTTGTTCGCGTGGGCGAAGCCGCTCGGATTGAATCCCAAGTTGCGTGTACCAGCGAATGCGCACGTCGCGCCAGTACTGATACCACTTCATCGATTCATCGGGATGACAGAAGAACTCGATTTCCATCTGTTCAAATTCGCGACTTCGAAAAATGTAGTTGCGCGGATTGATCTCGTTGCGGAATGCCTTGCCAATCTGTGCGATCCCGAACGGCAATTTGAGTCGCGTACTATCGAGGACATTGCGGAAGTTGACGAAGATTCCTTGAGCCGTTTCAGGCCTCAGATAAGCAACGGACGAGTCGTCTTGAACCGCACCAACCCACGTCTTGAACATCAGGTTGAATGAACGAGGCTCGGTGAGTTCGCCCTCATCACCGCAATCGGGACAAGGGAGCTTCCACCTTCTGGGCACATCAAGGGGCGTTTGGTGGGTGACGAACTCTAAGCTTGGACGGAGCTTCTTTTTCTCAACAAGCCTTTTATGCATCGCTTGCAAGATCGAGAAGGCTTCGTTCGTATCATTCGCTTCGCAGGACAGGGTCTTGGTAGGCGTCCAGCTGTCCTTCATGAGTGGGCCTTGGAATTCCAGCATAGGAATTGGCCCCTCAGTGAGGAAATAACAGAACACCTTGTCCGCGCGAAAACGCTTGCGGCATTTCTTGCAATCCAGCATCTGGTCAGCAAATCCCCCCAAATGTCCGCTGGCTTCCCACACCTTGGGGTTCATGATGATCGAGCAATCAACTCCGACCATCGCTATATCTTCCCCGCCGGGTGCAAGCGGCGGATTGCGCACCATGTCATTCCACCAAGCTTCCTTGATGTTCCGCTTCAATTCCACTCCCAACGGTCCATAGTCCCAGAAGCCACTGATGCCGCCGTAGATTTCGCTCGACTGAAAAATGAACCCACGTCTCCTGCACAGCGCCACCAGCTTTTCCATGTCCATCGCACACACCTTGAGCAAATAACAGCTTGGCAATTTTGCCGATATTATGAGATCCAGTGCCGCTTGACGATCCCCACGGCGCCCACTTCCACCCGCAAGGGATCGCGCTTCACCTCGGGCACCAAATGGAATGCATCCACCTGCGCGGCGGCCAGGATGTCCTCATGATAACCGAGGCTCCGCAACTTGGCCCCTCCCTTGCCGAGTTCCAAAGCGCCCTGCAAAACTCGGCCGTGATGCTCGAAGCAGTCCCACGCCAGCCGGGCGCTGTCGTTCAGCCGGCGCTCACCCTGCTCGCACAAAAAATCGACCAGTGCCCCGGCCAGCAGCGAATCTTCAAGGGAGACCTCGCCTTCCGTTCCGGCGCAAAGGATATGAAGAGGACGCGCGTCCTGGCGTATTTGTTCACAAATGGCACTGTAATTGACGAAGGCAGCCAGAAGAACGCGTTCCGCCGCGGCCGCTCGCAGGATGGCGCGCGTGCCGTTGGTAGTGGTCATCACCAATGTTGCTCCCCGGCAGAGCGCTGGAGTATACGCGCCTGGCGAATTCCCGAGGTCAAACCCGGGAATAGGAAGACCCTCGCGCTCGCCGCCCAGCAAGGCTCGGCCAATGCGCATCTGGCCGGCCAGCTCGCGTGCTTCCTCGACTTCCGCGCAGGGCCGCACGTTCGTGCAGCCAGCCGCCAGGGCATGAACGATCGTCGTAGTCGCGCGCAACACATCAATGACGACGGCCAGGCTGCCGGTCAAGCATTCCTGATTCGTCAAATTCGGCAAGAGGTGTACGCTGACCTCCCTGTCGGCTGGCATCACCTTCTCCCGCTGCGGTCGGAGGGGTTTACGGACCATTGCGGCCGCCGCCATTCTGGACAAAATCAACCGCGGCCACAATATCTTCTAGACCCGCCATCGCGCCGACGCCCACGTCCCCACACGCCAAGCGCTTGCTGACGGGGGGGACGATCCTCAGGTTCCGGCTGCCACGATTGATCCAATCTATTAACTCCTCCGGATCGCTTCCGCGAGGGGGCGAGCCCGCGCCGGCATCAGCGCCCAACTGCGAGAGATGCCGCGCGGTAATAGCGTGCTCCCACATCAGCGTATTCATCGCCGGCGCGAGGATGACGGGCCGCGCGGGATCCCAGGCTCGCCAAACGCAGGTGAGACAGTTGTCGGAAAGGCCGACGGCAAGCTTGGCCAGAGTATTGGCATCCAGAGGGGCAATGAGTAGCACATCGGCCCAGCGGCGCAGCTCAATGTGAAGGACTTCATCCGCGCGCTCATAGCGTCTCCCCTCGGGGAGCCCGGGCCACTCGTCTTCATCCAGGATCACCGCTTCACGATTGCGCGTGGGCGCTTCCGTACCAACCGGATCCAGGGCGAGCGGGTCGAAAAAGTAACGGGAGGAGCGCGTAGCCACGACCTTCACTGCATAGCCGGCCATCTTGAGCTCGGCATACAACGCTGGGGTACGCAGAGCGGCCACCGATCCAGTCACGCCGAGCAATATATTAGCCATGCTTGCGCTCCGCGTACAAGCTTTCTATTTCAGCAAGGAGGCGCGGGGCCAAATCCGCGCGCGTCACGCGCTCATACCGGCAATCGAGCGGTCCGAGCAAGGCCCAGCTTCCCGAATCTTCCAGCGTATTCGCCACCATGAGGTCGGCGCGCGACGTCTGGCGTGAACGCTCGGCTATGTCGAGCAACGCTGTCTCGCTGATCCCCGCCTCCAGCTTGAATTTCACAAGAATTCCCGGAAAGCTCCAAGCGCTGCGGACGCGGTCGATCAACTTGGGTGTCCGCACCAAGCGAATCCATAATTCCGGTTCAGTGCTTTTGACTTTGGCGGCCGCCTTGTCGATAAGGGCCGGTCCTTCCGCGGCGCTGCTCTGCCATACGCCACTCTGGGGCACAAATCGCGTCTGGGGAGCAGGCGCGAAGATGCCGGCGGCCCGGTAATCGCTCACGGCAGCGCAGTGGATCAAGACATCAAACCTGCCGTGCAGCAGTTGCTCCTGCAGGGATCGTTCGAGGTCGTCGAACGAGCGATACGCGCTTACCGTCCAGCGTTCCGCCTGGGCTGAAGCTGGCCCACCCAGGTGACTTACCAATTCAGGATGGGAAGTCAGCAACGTCACTGCATGGCCGCCCCTGAGGCACTCCAGAGCGATGCTAGTGCCCGTGCGCCCTGTGAAAACGTTGGTGATACAGCGGACGCGATCGATCGGGACGACGGTATTGCCTGCGGTGACCAGAATGTTCATGGACAGGTACTGCCAAGGTCAGCGGCAAGTTGCCGCACTGGGATTCCCCTTAGATTCGTCGGTTGCCTGACGAATTATCCCGTACTGCTGCACGACGCGGCCACATGTTCGCCTGGTACGCCGAGAGTGCGCCGAAAGTACGCCGTTCAGCGGGCATTTGTGGCGAAATTGCAGAAGCGCGCAAGCAGTGCGACTTCAAGCTTCGCACTAGCGACAACGACATTAAGAGGCAAACAAAACGCATTTTCGGTCACAAGGAAGGTACTCCAGAAACAGATCATCGCGGGAGCCCGTGCAGGACAATGCAGGACGCCGCTGGCCTTCGTACCATGCCCCAGTGCGGTCATGTCGGGCAGGACTCCCGGCGTCCCGAACATTCAATTGTAGATCGAGCATGGCGCATGAGAAACTGCAACCGGGGAGTTTTGTGCCCCCAGCAACGGCCAAGCCGCGGGATAAAGGCCGACGAAGGGAATGACGGCCCCGGTGGCGGCGTGCGCTGCGACTCTGGGTGGGCATGCGAGCGACAGGCCCTAATCTGGCCCGCGCATGTGCCGTTCGGATGGCTCCCTCCTGAAGGAAGGCACTACGGCTCCTTCCACGAGGTCACGAGATGCGTGCGCAGGGCTTGATTCCCGAGATGAGCCGCCGCGGCAGCGCCCACACCTGCTTCTACGGGAGAATTGGGTGTCTTCCGGTTGCGCACGCACTCGATCCAGTTGGTCAGGTGCAGTAATTCGCCGTCCGGCTTATCGTAGAAGTCCTGGCCGCGCTTTCCGGTTCCGAGTACCCACTCTTCGTATTTGCCACGATTGCGCTCGGGATGGATCTCGTAACGGCCGCGGTCCAGGTAGAGCGTGGCGTCGGTGCCCATGAATTCCAGCATCGCCCCGTTGCGTGCGTTGCAGAACGTGCCTTCGAAATAGACCTGGAAGTCTTTCGGGTAAGTCAGCAAGGCCTGGACGGTATCGGGAGTCTCCCAGAGTCCCTTGCTCTGGTAATTGTCCCCGATAGCGGTTGCCTGAAGCGGGTGATCGACATCGAGGAACCAGTGGACGACGTCGATGTAATGCACCATCAAATCGGTAAGGATGCCGCCGCCGAAATCCCAAAACCAGCGCCAGTTGCGGAAGCGGTACTCATGAAAGGGCTGCGCAGGCGCATTGCCCAGAAACGTTTTCCAGTCGACGGTCTTGGGATCGACAGCCGTTGGCCCAGCTCGAAAGCGGTCCGCGTTACGGTTCCAGGTGAGATGCACCTTGTGGATCTTACCTAGCCGGCCTGCTTGCACCAGTTCGCGGGCCTTCTGAAATTGCGGCATACTGCGCTGCTGCGTGCCAACCTGCACGATCCGGCCATGCTTGTTTTTGGCGTCCACGACCGACTGGCCTTCTTCCAGGTTGTGCGTGAGCGGCTTCTCCACGTACACGTCCTTGCCGGCCGCGCATGCGGCCACGGTCAATGGCACATGCCAGTGGTCGGGAGCCCCTATGAGCACGGCATCAATGTCCTTGCGATCCAGAACTTCCTGGTAGTGCTTCGTGGCGAATGCCTGCGGGTCGGCAAGCTTACGGCCGAGTTCGAGATTAACGTCGTAGATGTCGCACACCGCCGCCATGCGGACGTTGGGCACTGTCGCCAGCGATTTCATCAGGGCCCGGCAACGTCCCCCTGTGCCTATCATTCCAACGCGAATTGCCTCATTAGCTCCGAGAGCATTCGCGGCGGGAACGCCAAATGCCGTCAGTCCTGCCGTGGCGGATGCAGTTGCTTGTAGAAATGTCCGTCGTGTGAGGGATTCTTTGAGAGTCACGAGAACAGCTCCCCCGAGTGGATGTTGAAAACCTTGGCCCTGGCCACGATCTTACACCTCTGCCGGTCCTGCCGGCAAAGAATATCGAATACAGGAACGGGACTTACGTCTAGATCCGGCTGGTTTTGACGAGCTGATTTTGATATGTGCGCTTGACTTTGGATCGCCGCAAGCTGCATGCCAGGGTCCCTGCACACCCGTGTTGCGGTTTGATGCTTGAAAAGTTAAGATTAAAAATCTGCTCTGGAAGGGCGGCACGCGAGCGGCAGCGATAGTTCTCCCCTCGCCCCGGTACTCCGGGGCGAGGGGTCGGGGGCGAGGGGAGATTATTACCTGCCGCTCGCCTAACGCCGACTCCATGGGCAGCAGAGAGGCATGGCAATTTCTTCAAGGCGCGGTACCTAACCAGAAGGCGTTGATCCCTCCAGGTCCCCCGAGCACTTCTCAAGCAGGAGAGCATAGACTCATGTTAAGGAACCAGCGGTTACTCCAGGCAAAACGCAGTGTCGCCGTGCTGGCAGCAGTTGTAGGCCTGCTCTTGATAGCGGCGCCGGCGTTTGCCGATCCGGTTCCCGGAAAGCTGGACCGCCTGGTCATCGAGCTCGTTTGCGATCTTCTTCATCGCAAGCACCTTACCAAGCCAGACCTGGACGAGCAGCTTTCCAAGCGGCTATTCCACAAATTCATCAAGGATCTGGATCCCGCCAAACTGTATTTCACCAAGGAAGATGTCGAGGAACTGAAGAAATCCGAGACCGAACTTGGCACAATGCTGCAGCGCAACGACATCAGTTTTGCCTACGATGTCTACAAGCGCCTTGTCACCCGGATCGAGCAGCGTTTGAAACTCGTTGAAGAACTGCTCAAAGAACCGCAGGATTTCACGGTCAAGGAGTATTTGTCGACGGACTACGACGCTATCGATCACCCGAAAACGGACGCGGAGATCCGGGAGCGCTGGCGCAAAAGGATCAAGTACGACTTGTTGCTGCAACGCCTGGGGCAGAAGCCGGTGCCTGATGCCGAGGCCAAGAAGCAGCGCCTTGAGCAGAAGCCGGTGGCTGATGCCGAAGCCAAGCAGAAAGTACTGAGCCGCTATCAGGGCCTGTTGAAGCGCTGGAAGCAGGTGGACAACTACGACCTTATGGAGATGTACCTGTCGGATCTGACCGCCAGTGTCGACCCGCACTCCTCATACATGTCGCCGACCACCCTTGCTGATTTCGACATCGCGATGCACTTGCACCTGGAGGGCATCGGCGCCTTGCTGCATTCGGACAACGGCCAGACCATTGTCAGCGAAATCATCCCGGGCGGCGCTGCGGCGGCGGACCACCGCCTAAAGGTCAACGACAAGATCATTGGCGTCGCTCAGGGCGACGGAAAATTTGTCGACGTCATCGACTGGAAGCTGACTGAGGTGGTCAAGATCATTCGCGGCCCGAAGGGCACGAAGGTCCAGTTGAAGGTGATTCCCGCCGACAAGATTGAACCCGCGATCTATGCCTACACCCGCCAGAAAATAGAGCTCAAGGAGCAGGCGGCCCGCTCCGAGATCATGGAACAAGGCAAGAAGCCGGACGGCACGCCGTACAAGATCGGCATCATCGATCTGCCTTCCTTTTATGCGGACAGCCCGTCTGCAAAGGGCAGCAAGGAGGGGTTTGTCAGCGCTACCGAAGACGTGCGCAAGCTCCTCAAGGAATTCGAGAGCAAGGGAGTCGACGGGGTTGTCCTCGATCTGCGCAGGAACGGCGGCGGCGCCCTGAGCGAGGCGCTATCGCTGACCGGGCTCTTCATCGATCAAGGACCCGTCGTGCAAGTAAAGAAAGGTGTGAATGGCGAGGTAGAGGTCAGCAACGACCCCGAAAAAGGCATGGTCTATGCCGGGCCGCTCATTGTCCTCGTTAGCCGTTTTAGTGCCAGTGCTTCGGAAATCCTGGCCGGCGCATTGCAGGACTATGGGCGTTCGCTCACCGTCGGCGACAAGGGAACCCATGGCAAGGGGACCGTGCAGGCTGTCGCTGATCTGGGTAGTTACGTCCGGAGCAAAGAACCGGTACATCTTGGGGCGCTGAAGCTGACCATTGACCAGTTTTACCGCGTCAACGGCGACAGTACGCAAAACCAGGGTGTGAAGTCGGACATCGTCATCCCTTCTCTTACAGAGGTACTGGCCACCGGCGAGAAAGACCTGGAAAACGCCTTGGCCTTTGATCACGTGAATCCTGTGAGCCACGAGGAGCTGGGGATGGTGCCGGAGCAGTTGAAAACCGCCCTGCGGACCCGATCCGCCCAGCGCGTGAAAGATTCGGCGGATTTTGCCAAGCTCCAGAAGGAGATTGAGACGGTCAAGGACCAGCGGGCACGCAAGATGATCCCACTGAACGAGCAAGAACTTCGTACCCAGTTCCCAAAGGACAAAAAGGATAGTAAAAAGGGTGCGAGCCAAGCGGATGAAGATCTGGACGATTTGCTTCCTCCGGAATCGACCTCGGGCGACGGCACGCCATTCAAATTCGCACGGAACTTCATAAACACCGAGGTCCTTCACATCATGGAGGACCTGTTGCAGGGTAAGAAAACGCAGCCGTAGGTCTTTGCTTGTGCTAGACAGGACGCGAAAACGCGGAGGTCATTGCCATCGGGCTCTGACCTCCGCGTTTCGCATCCAGGAAGAGCGTTTTCGCGTTCAACGGAGAGCGTGCGCGATCATCGGACGCTGTGGCGAGGAAGGGAAAAGAAAAGCGGCGAAAAAGCGCCGCAGTCCAAAGAAGTCACTTTTGGAGTGCGGCGCTTTTCCGCCGCTTTTGTTTTCTCTATTTTGCAAGGACCTCAGCAGTCAAGGAAATGATGGCAAGCAGCGAAAAAAATCTTGGGATCTTCAGTGGCTTGCGAGCGTTCGTCGGGGGCATCGGCTTTGTTGTGAGTACTCCCTCAGTTTGGGGATACGCCGCAGTTCCGTTGGCGATGGTCATGGTCCTGACCTGCGGCCTGGGCTTTCTTGGCGTCTGGGGAGCGATGCGTGCGAGCGATGCGATCTTCGCCTCATCCGACGGTCTCTGGGCACACCTGGGATCCTGGCTAACCACGGCGGTGCTTGCCTTGGCCGGGATCATCGCAGCTATCGTATTGGCCATCTGCCTGGCTCAGCCATTCTCTTGCTTTGCCCTCGAGGCAATTGCCAGTGCACGCGAAAAGTCCCTGACGGGTCATTCAGCGCCGCTCCCGGGCATCTTCGAATCGGCAGTTCGAGGAATGCAAATCGCGATCGTTACACTCGCCGTGGCCGTCCTGGCGTTCGGGGGTCTATTCTTGATCAGCTTCTTCTTCCCGCCGGCCCTCGTGGTCACGGTGCCGCTGAAGTTTCTCGTGTACGCCTGGCTGCTCGCCTGGACCTTCCTGGATTATCCATTGGCAATCCAGCGCCTGGGCGTACTGGCACGGATTCGGTGGGTGATGCGTCATTTCGATGCCTTCTGCGCATTCGGCCTTGCCTGGGCCGCGCTTGCCATCGTGCCCGGCGTGGTGTTGCTCCTCCTGCCCATGGGTGTGGCGGGAGCAACTCAAATGGTTGTCGAAGCGGATGCCGGCACGGCGAAACGAGAAGATCCTCCCACGCCTTGATTTTGCCAAACGAAGCTGTCAGAATGCCTCCTCGCTATTACTCGGGGAGGACGACGATGCCCTTCTCTATCTCAGCAAGAAGACTTTCATCTCGCGCTCGGGAGACTTGGCTGCTCGCACGCGCGCTGCTCGCGTCCTACGAGCTTCACGATTGGTCCTTCGCCTTCAATCGCCGTAAGAGTCAGATGGGTCTCTGCATTTACGATGACAGGGTGATTGCTTTGTCCGTGCATTTTGTGGAGCTGAATGATGACGACGCGATTCGCGATACCCTGTTGCACGAGATCGCCCATGCATTGACGGGTCCAGGGCATGGGCACGATGAGGTTTGGAAGCGCAAATGCCTCGAGGTGGGGGCGACACCCGAGCGTTTGTGCTTTGATGTGCAGATGCCGCAAGGACGCTGGCAGGCCACTTGCGGCTGCTGTGGGATGCTCCACCATCGCCATCGCGAGCCCAAACACAAGGTCGGCTGGCATTGCCGGCATTGCGGCAGGGAACGCGGCAAGCTCATCTGGGAGCTGACCCCACCTCGCGCCAACTTGTAGCCTCTGTCGGCTTCGAAGCCGTTCACCTTATCCAACCCGCGTTGCTTCACTTCGATCAGCGGCTTCATTGCTATATCGCCGTGCTTGATTCGGCAGCGGCGTAGGACAGATTTCCCAATCTGTCCGGTCAGGTTGGAAACCTGACCTACTGCCGAATCCCGTACGGTCATTTAGCGCCAGTTTATGATTCGGAAGATTCCTTCGTGACGCTTGACCCTATCGGGCAATGACAACAGGCGGTCGCGGTAAACGCTCAGGAGCAAGCCGGTGGTGAAAAGCAATCCGCCGCCCACGGTGATGGAGAGGGCCACCGTATTCAAACGGCTCCAGGGCACGAAGATCAGGAGGAGGAGAAAGTAGAGCGCCGTGAGAACCGCTCCGGTCAGGGTGGTGGATTTGAGTTCGAAGATGATGCCGGTCACCAGCAGCAAGACGCTGACAGCCAGGAAGCCCGTTTCGTCGAGGAAAATGAATTCGGTGTGCCAGCGGTCCAGAATGACGGCAACGACCAGCGGGACGCCTGCAAGGAGGCTGCCGAGAAGGAGACTAGCCGACACGATGTCGTTGGGCTTTTCCTGCTCTCGGTACCAACCGACGTGGCCGACAACAAGCAGGGCCAGGCCGGCGGCCACGCCGAAGATCTCGAACTTTTGAAAGACGGTCAGCGTGCTGAGGGCCTGGATTGCCAGGAAGGTGAGCAAGCCCTGAAGCACAGTCGTGGCCACGTACCACCGCCGCCAGTCCTTATTACGCACCGCGGCGACGGCGCACAGACTAATGAGGGCAAGCGTGCAACAGACGGCGACGAACGACCAGTGCACGTTCCTGGATGCGAGCCGGCTCAAGCCCATGAAGAGGGCTGCAACAATGGAGAGCGAGAGCAGGGCATTCGCGCTTTGAAAGATGCCATTCGCGAGCGTCGCCGAAGCTGAGCGTTCCAGTGAGGCCCAGCGATGAGCAAGGAGTAGGAGAAGGCCGACCACTGCAAATAGTAGCGCGTAGGTTTCGCCCTCGACCCCGGCGTAGGTGAGCAGTTGCCAGACCGCGGCGCAGGCCAGGGCCGCACCCACTTGCAGCGCCGCTACTTGCCTTTGCCAAGCCACGGTTAGCCCGCAGAAAAGGGCAGCTTCTGCGAAGAGCCAGGCCAGCAGCAGGTTTAGCTGCTGCTGTTCCTTGATGGACGTGAATCCTTCCAGGATGCCTAAGCTGTTGCATAAGAGGACGACGCAAATGGCAGCATAACTTACGCACAGGAGTGGCTTTTCCTCGGCCCGGCCACGGTAAAGGCGGGACGCCGTCAGATACGCAATCGGCACCAGCGCGAGCAGCGGAGCACTGTTTTGCCAGCGCGTCATGTCCATGACGGCTAAAAGTGCAACGGCGCCAATCATCGTGGCGGCGGCGGCAGCGAAGAAGAGGAGCCACGACAGCACTGGCTGGGCAATGCGGTTGATGTGGGCACCAAGCCGGCAGGAGACTGCCGTCAGGAAGATAGCACCAATGTATATCCACGTAGGAGGCGCTGATGCCCATACAGTCTTGAAGTCCGCCCCTACAGCCTTGGCGAGAACGACCAAGCCGAGCGCGAGCGGCAAGATACCGAGAAATAGACCGAGTATCGGGAATGCCCGGGTCAGCTGGTATTTCCGGGTTGCGGGGGTCAGCGCCAGGTTCACGAGTAGGCCAGTCCCTGCCAGCACGGCCATCATCACATCCATGCTGACGTGCAGTTGCAGGATCTCCAGCAGCAATACTTCTGCCCAGAGCAAGGTGCCGGCTGCCAGATACAGGTAAATCCCCACCCGCCGCACCACCACGTCCGAATAGAGGTAGGGATAGGTGCCAGAGAGGACCAAGCACAGAGCCAGGATCTGCCCCCAGGTCTTGGTGACTATCGGCGTACGCCCGGCATGCCACTGGTCGTAAAAGATTCTGAAAATGGGCTGATACAGCCAGTCCGAGGCGACCTGAGCGCCAAGGACCAGGACCAGCCCGCCGGCCAACAGTGCGTGTCCCGACCAGAAAAATGCCAGGCCGAACCGCTTTCGCGTGAATGGTCCCGCGCCGGCGGGGAATGCGCGCTCAGTGTGCAGCGCCAGAAGGCCCAGGGCGACCAAGAGGGTGGAAGGCGATGCAATCTCCCAGAACTTCTGCGGAGAGGGCGGCAAGTCCGCTAAGATCAGCAGACCCGTCAAGGCGATCCCGCCGGTGAAAACGTACACAAAAAGCTCGTCGCGCAGCACGACGGCGGAGGCGGCGTACAAAGCCGAGATGACGAGCGCCGCGATCCAAAGATGACCGTCGATGGTCATCAAAGCATGAGCATGGTAATACCAAAGGTTGAGCGGCATCACCAGGCAGGCAAGGAGCGTTAGCGCGCGGCCGGCAACCTGATAGCGAGTGCGGCGCAGCATGCTCCAGCCGCCAACCAAGAGAGAGGCGTTGCCAAGCCCCATGGTCGCGGCGATGACCGGAGGCGTAAAGTATTTATTGACCCAGAGCAAAATGATAAGGCCCGCCACCATCAACGCCCCACCAAGGCCCAGGAGCCATTGGATATTGCGCGGTTCGAGAAAGATCTCCAAAATGTGCCGGCGCGGCCGCCACGGTGCAACGGGCAGAACCTCCTGAATCAGGCCATCGTCTGGTGTTGTCATGTCCAGGCACCTCGGGAGGGAAGGATAGAATTACAGAGAGAATTCGTGCTTGTCCGGGGCCAGCCTCGAGGCAAGCACAGGTTGCAGGAATGCTCCTATCTAGTAGGCGAGCCAGTGACTGGAATATAATGCCGCTAACGCAGTTTCCGGGTTACTTGCCTTGCGTTAGCCATCGCGCCTGAATCAGGTTTTTGGGAAGCGCCGAGGCGAGAGTAAGAAGAAGAGTAGGATTAGGAAGATGAGTAGGAGCAAGATTAAGAAGAAGATTAAGAGGTACAATTGAGACGGTTAACATCATGCTCTTACTCCTGCTCATAATCCTCTTCCTAATCTTCTTCTTAATCTTTCTCTTCATTTCCCATGACTAGTTCACTTGAGGCAAAGCCTCGCTAGGCATAAACCCTCGCAGCGCCGTCATCTTTTCCGAACGTTTCTTGGTGGTACGTTCTGAAAAACAGACAAACAGAGAAGAAGCCAATGCCGGCAGACGTACAGCAAGGATCATGGGTTGTGAGCGCGGGTAGCGGCGATACAATCGGCGACCTGCTCGCACTTGCCCGGGAGGGCGACCGAGGGGCGCTGGACCGTCTATTCGCCATTTGCCGAAACTATGTGACGATTGCCGCAAGGACCCAGGTCGAGAGCTGGTTGCAGGCCAAATTCGACCCCTCCGACCTGGTGCAGCAAACTCTCCTGGAGGCCTATCGAGGATTTGGCGGATTTCACGGCGCCACGGCTGGCGAGTGGATGGTTTGGCTCCGGCGCATACTGGCCCGCAACGCCACGGATCTCGCCCGCCATTATGGCTGCACGGAAAAGCGCCAGGTGCGCCGCGAGTCTCCGCTGCGCAATCCCTTTGGCGATCAGAGGTCGGGGGATCTTCGCGAACCTGTAGACCATGGCGACTCGCCAAGCCAGTTGTTATTGCAACATGAGAGAGAACTCCTCCTGGCAGATGCCCTGGCGCGCCTCGACCCCGACCACCGCGAAGTCATCCTGCTGCGCAATTTGCAAGGGCTGCCGTTCGATGAGGTAGCTCAGCGCATGGAACGCTCGCGGCCGGCAGCCCAGATGCTCTGGATGCGAGCGATCCAGAAGCTGCAGACCTTATTGAGCGACAGCGCGACAGGAAAGCTAACATGAAGGCTGAGCCGCAGGCGGCGGAAATCGCTGGAGAACATGAGGCCATCGCGGTGCTGGATGTCTACATCGATAAGTTGCGCGCCGGCAATGCGCCGGACAAAGCGGCAATTCTCAAAAGCCATCCGGAGCTGGCGCCCGTCCTGGGGTGCCTGGATGACCTCCAGTTTCTGGCGCAGTCCGTGACCGTGGGATCGGGATCGCCTCCCATGCATGCGGACGATGCAGATGCCCCAACCATGCGGCCCACGGACGATCCAGGCCCGCCGACCCCGCCCTTCGAGCATTCATCCCCTCCCACGGAATTCGGCGACTACGAGCTTCTGGGTACACTGGGCCGGGGCGGCATGGGCATCGTCTACAAGGCCAGGCAGAAAAGCCTCAACCGCCTGGTGGCTATCAAGATGATCTTGTCGAGTCAATTGGCCACCGAAGAGGAAATTCACCGCTTCCATGCCGAGTCACGGGCCGCAGCGGGGCTGCGTCACCCGCATATTCTGCAGATTCACGAAGCCGGATGCCTCCTTGGGCAGCACTACTTCTCCATGCAATTCGTCGAGGGCAACGACCTTGCCCATAGGTGCAGGCAACGCCCATTCAGCCCTGAGGAGAGCGCCCACTGCATTCTGGCAGTGACGCGGGCGGTGGCCTATCTGCACGAGCGCGACATCGTGCACCGGGACCTCAAACCTTCGAACATCCTTCTCGACGATACTGGGTGGCCCTACGTCACCGACTTCGGCCTCGTGAAAATGCTAACAGGCAGCAACCATGCCACCAGTACCGGCGCCATCGTCGGCACGCCGAGCTACATGGCCCCCGAGCAAGCGGCCGGGCGCAATGCGGAAGTTGGGCCGCTCAGCGATGTTTACAGCCTGGGAGCAATCCTTTATGAGTTGCTCACGGGTCGGCCGCCCTTTAGCGAGGCATCCCCATTCGACACGCTGGTCCAGGTATTGGAAGGGGAGCCCGCACTGCCCCGTACGTTGAATCCCAAAGTGCCCCGTGAATTGGAGCTGATTTGCCTGAAGGCGATGGCCAAGTCACCGGAAAGGCGCTATCAGTCGGCGGCCGCCTTGGCTGATGACCTGGATAGGTTCCTTCGCGGAGATAGTGTAAGCGCTCGCCCACAGAGTCTGCGGCAAAAGGTTGCAAGATGGGCGCGGCAGGAGCCAGGATTGGCATCGCGACTCGTCGTCCTGGCGGCCGGAAGTCTTATTGCCCAGGTCTACTACCAGTTGAGTCATCCGGTCTCCTTGCTCATCCACTCGGCTATCATGGGCATCCTGGCCGTCTGGGCGCTCGTATCTCTGGTTTGCCAGGCCATGATTCGCCGAAATTTGTGGCCTGATCGAGCGCGTCTAGCCTGGCTGGCGACCGACGGCTTGTTGTTGACGACCGCCCTGGTCGTCGACGAAGCATTCCACAGCCCGCTGGTGCTCATTTTTGGCGTTTACATCGTCGCGTCCGGCCTCTGGTTTCGGACGGGGCTGGTGTGGTTTACTACTGCGGTCGCCGCCTGCGGCTACACGGTGTTGCTCTTGTTTGGGCTCGCCAACCACGATCTTGGAGAAAGCCCGCAGCATCACCTCATCGCCATGATCACGTTGATCCTGCTTGGGCTGATGGTGGCATCCCAGGTGCGGCGCGTCCGTGCCCTGAGCAGGTATTACGATCATCGTCCGTTGCCCTGAGACATTGCTTGCGAAAACTTCGACACTTCGGCACAAAATGCCAGGATAATCCAGGCGGTTTATCACGTCGACGGCCGGCCGAATGCACGCAACTCTCATTGCAAACTAAGTCGGGATTGAATATTAGATGGGACTGCGTGGCTGCGAAGACATGCCCGGCACGGGCGCATGTCCGCGCTGGCTGCGCCCGCGGGCATCCGTCTCTCATTCATGCAGGAGTGCCGTCATGTTCTGCCGTATGCGTTATCTCGGTTTCCTAGCACTGGCGCTGTGCGGCCTGGCATTCGCTTCTGCTACAGCCGGGGAGCCATTTCGTTTCCCCGAGGGAAAGTACGGGAAAGGGGAATTGAAATACCGAAACGGCATTCCCGTGCTGATCGTCGAGGGGACGCCGCAGGAAATTGGGGAACAGGTCGGAACGCTGGCGGTGAAGCCTTCCCATCGTGTTACAACCTATCCGAAGGAAATCCTTGCCGCGCTGACGACGCCGGTTGTTGCCAAAGTGCTGTGGCCGATCGTGGTGAGGGAAGGGCATGGCCTTCTCGCCAATTTCCCGGCGGACTACCGCGTCGAGTTGGAAGCGATCATCAAGTCGAGTGGTCAGGACCGGGAACTTCTGGAGGTCGGCAACACCATGTTCGACCTGAAAGGGCTGCTCGGCGGACTTTTCGGATGTTCTGCCCTCGTCGTGCAGGCGGATCGAAGCGCCACGGGCCAACCGATCTTTGGCCGCAACATGGATTACTGCTCTCTCGGCTACCTACAACAGTACACATTGGTAACCGTATACCGGCCGCAAGGTAAACATGCGTATACCGCCATAGGCTATGCTGGCCTGGTTGGGTGTATTTCCGGTATCAATGACGCCGGGCTCGCTCTGACGATCCTGGAAACCACGGGCGCTCCCGCCAGCGAAGGTCCGACGTTCGATCCACAGGCAATGCCCTATGCGCTTTGCTATCGCCGGCTCCTTGAGGAATGCACGTCCGTGAAAGAAGCGGAATCCATGTTGCGCAGCATGAAACGGTCGACAACCACAAACCTGACATTGTGCGATAAAAGCGACAGCGCGGTCTTCGAGATCACGCCGAGTCGATTAGTGGTGCGTCGGCCCGAGAAGAGCATCAGCATTTGCACGAACCACTTCTGTTCGGTCGAACTTAAGCTTCCCAAGCCGAGGAACTTGTTCACAACACTAGATCGGTTCGACAAATTGGAAAGGGTTTGCTCAGTGACCGAGAAGCTGGGAGTCGAGGACGTCCATCATTTTCTCGATGAGGTGAACCAGGGGGAGCTGACGCTGCAAACCATGGTTTTCGAGCCCGCATCACTTAAACTTCACCTGGCCGTCGCGGCTGGCAAATCGCCTTCGTCCGCGCAACCCCTGAAGCATCTGGACCTGAGCCCGCTTTTCAAAAACGAACGAGCACGACGCTGAGAGCCGGCGGGGCGGCTGCTATCGGTTCGCAACGATCGAGAGGCCGCCTGTTACGAGTTGCCGCCTGCCGGCACGGGAGGATCCTAGGCGATGTCCTGCGCTGCGGCGCGGAGGAGATCGCGCAAAAGGATTGTCTCTGAGAGGTTATCAACATCGTTGCAACGTTCCCATTCCGTCCAAACGTACTCGAGAGTCACTGAGCCGCTGTAGGCCGTTTGCTTCATCACAGCCAGCACGCGCGCGTAGTCGATAGTGTTCGCCTTCATGGCTGTCTGCAGTCTCCCGGTGCTCGCACCGCGCGCATGAAAATGGCTGGCGTGGCTGATGAGGCCTTCAATCGCGCGATCGGGAATTCCT
>DATGZX010000316.1:0-3810 GCA_035296965.1 Gemmataceae bacterium | reverse complement strand
TTCGAGCAGGTGGTGATCGGCACGAACTGCTGGATCGGCAACAGCACGGTGATCATGGCCGACATCGGCGCCAACTGTGTCATCGGCGCCGGCAGCGTGGTTGTCAGGTCCCTCCCTGCTCGCTCCATAGCTGTCGGCAATCCCGCGCGCGTCGTGAGGTCTCGCGAACCGGCGGTTGACGGGCACGCAACCTCGGAGCGGCCTGTCCCGGTTTCGCTTCAAGCTGACCAATGATGTACCTGCTGATCGGCTATATGTTCCTGTTCATTCACCGGCCTTTCGAGGTATGGCCTCTCCTGGGGAAAATCCAGCTCGAGCGGGTCTATGTGCTCATAACCCTGATCTCCTGGTTTTTTTACCCCAGGAAGGTTTGGATCAGAAGCCTGCACACCCCCGCGTTTATCTTCTTCATCCTGGCGATGGTACTTTCCTATCTGGTGAGCCCCTACCCGGATACAGGTTGGTTCGTTCTCGATAAATACTTGAAACAGTCCGTGTTTTATTTCCTGGTCCTGAGCACGGTCAGCGACGCTCAGATGCTCCGCAAACTGCTGATCGGTTTTCTCGTTGTGATGGGAATCTATCTGACTCATTCTTACAAGGAGTACCGCAACGGGCGGCACCAGTACCGCATGGGCATCGTGCGAATGATCGGGGTCGACGAGACAAGCGGCGAGCCCAATGCGTTCGGTGCGACGATTGTCTACGCCCTGCCGCTCACGGTTCCTTTCTGGCGCGAAGCGAGTCGGCTGGCGACACGCAAGAAGCGACTTGCAGCGCGTTTGCTGCTGGTTTATCTGACCTTGCTGTCGCTGCTGTGCGTCCTGGCAACCGGATCACGACAGGCTTTCGTGGGCCTTGTCGTACTCGGGGTTTACGTTCTATTACTTTCGAAGCGCCGCCTCAAGAACATCGTCTTGTTGACGGTACTCGCTCCGGCTGCCTGGTACACCATGCCCGAGAGCATGCAGAATCGGTATCTGACCTTGATTGACCCCAGTTATGGGCCGAAAAACGCCCAGGAATCGGCCGAAGGGCGAACACACGGCTTGTACGACGGTATTGAACTCTGGGAAAAGAGCCCAGTCACGGGTTTTGGACCAGGTTCACATGCCCAGGCGAGTGGTGTTGGATTCCAGGCCCATAACCTCTATGGACAAGTCCTCGGGGAACTGGGCACCTTCGGGGCCGTCGCCTTCGCTTGCGTCGTTCTGTCTTTCTTCGTAAACGCTTGCAAGACCTGGGCACTGACCCGCGGCGTCAAGACACCCGACTCCCTGTTCCCGCGGGATGTCAGCATGGCGGTCATCCTGGTGATTTCCATCATGCTTTTATTCGGAAACGGCAGTCATAGTCTGTATCGTTACACATGGATGTGGCTTGCCGCTTTCCAGTCGGTCGCGATTCACTGTTTGAGAGAGGAAAAGAAGAAACAGACGATGAATTCCGCTCAACGCTTGGCGGAAACAGGTCCTGCCTCGTGTCGGGTTGAGGGATCGGACGGCTTCTCCGTGGAATCCAGGGTCAAGTTCTTGCAGACTCCTTGGGTCGGTCCAGGGTCGGGTCTGGCAGTGGAATAATGAGCGCGTTACCGGGCAAGAACTTTTCCACGGATCCGAGATCCCACACTACGGGACTCAAGAGACAATGGCTCGTGGGACCAGTTGAACAAACTTCGTTCGAGGTTGAAGACGATCTCATGCGGGTCCTCGTGGTCATTCGCTGGCCTGTGGGAGGGATCCGGACTTATATTCTTTACAACTACCCTCTGTTGATCGAGGCAGGATACCGCTTCACGTTCCTCGGGCCAGGGGATCCGACATTTCGGTCCTTCGCCCAGGAGTTGCGGAGCTGGCCGGGCACCGAGTTTGTCGAGGCTCCCGTCGCCGGCAAACAATGCGACTTACGGCGGACGGTGAGGTCGCAACTTCGAAGCGGCCGTTATGCTTTGATGCATTCACATGGATTCACGGCGGGCGTCAAGTCGGTCCTGGGCAGCCTGGGATTAAACGTTCCTCACGTGGTCACGTCTCATGATGTCGTTAGAACCGAGCAGTTCCCCGGCATGATGGGCCGCCCCAAGCGGTGGGTGCTGGGCTATCTACTAGGTTGGGCGAACCTACTCATCAGCGTCTCCCAGGATGCGCATGAGAACCTCCTTGAATTCCTTCCCACGATCCGGTGGGGCCTTTGTCGTTTTGTTGTCATCAAACACGGTATCGATCTCGAGTCTTTGCGCGACAGTTCCAGCGAACAGACCATCGACCTCAGGGAGCGACTGGGAATAGGGAAAAGCGCCTGCTTGATTGGTTTCCTGGGCAGGTTCATGGAACAAAAGGGCTTCTTGCCTCTCCTGAGTGCGATCAAGATTTTGGATGCCCGTCCATGCGGTAGTGACTGGCACGTCGTTGCAGTTGGCAACGGAGACTACCGCCGGGAATATCAAGCTGAGGCTCAGCGCCTTCAGGTCACTGATCGGTTAACTTTTCTGGATTTTGTACGAAACCCGGGAGGAATTCTTCGGCAGCTCGACCTTCTGGTCATGCCCTCACTCTGGGAAGCCGCCGGCATGCTGGCGATGGAAGCAATGCTCCTGGGGGTCCCTGTGCTTGGTTCGGATTGCATTGGGTTACGGGAAGTCTTGCGGGGCAGCCCCTCCGTGATGACCCCCGCAGGTAACGTGGAGTCACTGGCGAAAGCTCTTTGTCAGGCGGTTGAATCACCCTGGAGGGAAAAGGCTCTCGCCTACATTCCGGAGGCTCAAGTTCGTTTTGATGCGCGGCGATCCGCTCGAGAGCTTCTCCAAACCTTGAACGAAGCTCTCGCCCGGCATCATCCGGCTTCTCGTTAGTTCTTGGTTTTTTTTCACCTATTGAGAGAAGCCGCCGTGACCTCGGACAGGCCGCTGCGACGAGCCAGTTGGAGACAGCAAACGTTTGTGTGCCACCTTCGCCGGTAAGACCGATCAGTCCCAACCCCGCCGCTCTTTGAACCAGGCTATCGGGCTGAGACACATGGGAGCCTGTCGATTCTCGGGATCGTCTTTGGTTAGGCAGCGACGGCAAGAATCTTGGGACAGGCGAGCCTATTCAATTGGGTGTAACTACTCGCTTCGTCTGCTCGATTGAGGTCACAGGTGACTGTTGGTCAATGCTTTACGATTAGTGGATTGCCGATCTATGGCTTAGAATTGGCCTTCCAGACGTTGTTTCTCTCTGGCGCTCCGAAGGAATGAGAATCAATGATTCGAGCGCCCGCACAGAAACGGAGCCAAAACCACGCCTGGGGCCAAGAATCGACGGCTCTCCAGTGACAGAGGAAATCGCTTAAGTTACTGATGCTGAATGAGTTACATCGCCGTTGGCGTTAACTTCAACAAGGGGGCAATCCAGTAGTTACACCCTATTGAATTCAGCTTTGTCTCTCGAGTACATGATAATGATGCCCAAGCTCTTTTCTTGCCGGCGGTTTCATGTAGCCCCTTCTCATAGGAGTTGGTCAGAAGTGATGAATGACATCCCTCCGGTAATGCACCGAGTCGATGAGCCGAATGGGGTGACTGTCATACTCCCTTGCTACAATGGAGGCAGGTATCTCAGGGACGCACTAGAGAGCGTGTTTGCTCAGGACTATGGAGGTCCGCTCGAAGTTATCGTGGGCGACGACGGCTCCGTGGACAATAGCCTGGAAATCGTCTCTTCCTTTGGATCTCGCCTTAGACTGGTACATCGTTCGGAGGGAGAAATACGCGGTCCGTCGGCGAATCGGAATCGATGCCTCAGGGAGGCCTCACAGCCTTTAGTTGCGTTC
>DATGZX010000315.1:0-3195 GCA_035296965.1 Gemmataceae bacterium | reverse complement strand
GATCTGGCGGTCGTCGGGCCTGAGCAGCTCCTTCCGTTTGGCCAGCGTCTGCTCGAACAGCGGCAGGGCCTTGTCCAGTTGACCGGCGGCCTCGTAGGCCCCGGCCAGGCCCATGGCGCACGTGAGGGTGAGGGGATTGTCCGGGCCTAGTTCTCCCCTCGACTTGGCCAGCGTCCGCTCAAATAGTTCGATGGCCTGATTCAGATGCCCTGTGTGCTGGTACGCCAAGGCCTGGTTGTTCATACATGTAAGCACCTGGGGGTCGTCGGGGCCAAGCAGGAATTCCATGGTCTGACGGGCTTTGGTCAGCAGGACCAAGGCTTTCGCTTCATACGCCAAATTCAACTGAGAAAGGCCCAAGGTTTCCTGCAATTTTGCCACCGCCAGTGGGTCACCCATTGCTTCACTTTCCAGCTGTACCGCTGCCCGGTCTAGTTGCTCACCCAAGAGTAACCGCAGCGGCCTGCTACTCTTCCCCTGCGCCCTGGGATCAAGATTCGCGAAAATCGAGTTGAGAATTTCATAGCCTTTCTCGATCTGCGCCAGTCGGTTCTGGGCTGTTACCTTGGCTTGCCGCTCGGCATTTGCTGCTTTATCTGCTCGAAGAAATCCAATCGTCGAGCCGATCACGCCGCCCACCATTGCCAGCACGACCAGGCTCGCCGCCAGCACTCTCCCACGATTACGGCGCACGAACTTCCGCACCCGGTAGCCCGCCGATGGCGGCCCTGCGAGCACCGGCTCGTCTGCGAGGTAACGCTCGATGTCCTCGGCGAAGCCGGCCGGCGTCGCATAGCGGCGGCTCCGGTCCTTCGCCAGCGCTTTCATGACGATCCAGTCCAGATCACCACGCACCAGCCGCGTCAGGTGTTTGGGTTCCAACTTCCGCTGGAAAGCAATGGCAGGCAACTCCTCTGAGCTGGACAATTTTGTACTGGGCTTGGGTGGTTCGACTTCGCGAATGATGCGCAACATTTCCCCAAATGCGGCGCTGCGCAATTGCTTCGAGGTAAACGGCGGGGTGCCTGTGAGCAATTCGTACAGGATGACGCCCAGCGAGTAGATGTCTACGCGCGTGTCGATGTCGACGTTATTCAGTTCCGCCTGTTCCGGAGCCATGTATTCCAGGGTGCCAATCATCTGACCCACTTCGGTGAACATCGTCTTCTCGGTGAGCTTCTGGCTGATCGCCTTGGCCACGCCGAAGTCGATCACTTTAGGGACGGGTTTGCCGTCATAGAGCGCGATGATCACGTTGGAAGGTTTGAGATCGCGGTGAATGATTCCCTTCTGATGGGCGTGCTGCACGGCCAGGCACACCGGTACAAAAAGCTCCAGACGCTCCTGCGTGGTCAAGTGTTCCTGGTCGCAATATTTCGTGATGGGGATGCCCTTGACCAACTCCATGACAAAGTAGGGGAGACCGTTAAGAGTGGTGCCGGCATCCAAAACCTTGGCGATGTTCGGATGGTCCATCACGGCCAATGCTTGCCGCTCTTGTTCGAAGCGGGCGCTGACATGCGCCGAGTCCATGCCGGCCTTGATGATCTTGAGCGCCACCCGGCGACGGACGGGGGCCTCCTGCTCAGCCATGAACACCGTCCCCATGCCACCTTCGCCGAGCTTTTGTAAGAGCTTGTACGGGCCGATCTGCGTGCCCAGCGCCTCGGCTGCCGTTGGCGCGGCGATGGCACCTTCGGAATGGGCTTCGGACTCCGGTCCTACGGCCGGCTGTTCGAGGAAGCCGCCGACCTTGGCGTGCACAAGCAAGAGATCGTGAACGCGTTGACGCAGGGCGGCTTCCGCGCCGCAAGCGCCGTCGATATATTCAGCGCGACGAACCGCGTCTTCAATTTCCAGGGCCGTAAGAAAGATGGTGCGTTCGTTCATGATGACAGCCTTAACAGGAGATCGAAACCGATGCATCGTAACAGGATCTGCAGAAGCACGATCATCCTAATTCTCCGACTGAATGCCGGTTTATGCGCCTGCGTGGTGGTCCGGTCAAACTACCAGTGGGACCACACGTTCATACAAATCTGCCTTGCCGGGAGGTCCGAGCATTGTTGTTTACAACAATCAGCGCAGAATCTGGACAAACCATGCCGGCTTCTTTGTTTCTTGGGGGAGCGAGCGCGAACGGAATGGACGCTGACAACCTCTAGCGCTCCACCTCGATTCCCTTAGTGCCGCACCATGGCAGAGGCCCACAACCGATCATTGCAGTTCCGGGCGTGGAAGATTATCATCTACTTCCATGGATCAGGTTCGTCGGCTTCTGGAGGCCATCGGGCATGGTGATGCCCATGCGGCCGAGCATTTGCTGCCGCTCGTCTACGACGAGCTGCGGCGGCTGGCTCAGCGCAAATTGGCCCAGGAGCCGCCGGGGCAATCTCTCGACGCAACTGCTTTAGTTCACGAAGCTTATCTCCGCTTGGTAGGATCCGACACTGAAAGGCGCTTTGAGAGCGAACGCGGCTTCTTTGCGGCCGCCGCCCAGGCGATGCGTCGGATCTTGGTGGACAAGGCGCGGCGCAAGCACGCTCAAAAAAGGGGAGGCGCGGTCGCTCGGCAACGCGTACAAGAATCCCAACTGGAGGCCCCCGAGGTCGGCGAAAACATCTTGGCCTTGGACGAAGCATTGCGTCGTTTTGCCAAGGTGGATGCTCAAGCCGCGGAACTTGTGCAATTGCGTTACTTCGCAGGTTTGTCGCTTCCCAAGGCGGCCGAGATCCTGGACGCGTCTCCTCGAACGGCGGCGCGACTCTGGACTTATGCCCGTGTCTGGCTGAAGGAGGCGTTGGACGCCGATCCATAATCGGGACGATGGATCGCCAGCTTCTCTTCCAATCTTCGTTTGTGCAGCGGGGCTGTTGGGGCCTGGACCATATCTATCCTGCCAACGCGCTCGAGGGCCTGCACAAATTAGCGCTCCCTGACAGGCACATGTCATTCATTCTCCGCCGATAACCAAGAAAAAAGCGAGACGCCGCCGACATCAACGCCGCCAACAAGGCCGGCGGGTGCGCTCTTCTTTTGTTCTTCACACTAGCCGCTTCAGTTCCGCGGCGTGAGATAGCCTGCGCGGCTTGGATGTCCTCCAGCAGGCGCTTCAAGGCGGGCCGGTCCATGTTGGCTCCGGTGAAGCCGCCATCGTCGTAGCGCTGGGGTAGGCAGAGCCACCTCTGTAAAGGT
>DATGZX010000314.1:0-49286 GCA_035296965.1 Gemmataceae bacterium | reverse complement strand
TGGTGCCCAGTAGCTGCATGTCATCCTTATGGGATTGGGCCACTCTCGGGTTCGCCCCCTCACCCCCGAGTACGGGGGAGAGGGGAGAGCGAGCGCAACGCTTTTCAGATGAAAGGACGTCGTGGTTTTCATCAGCCCAGGTCGGGGGGTGAGGGGTCTTGGTCGGGGACCGTTCGTCCCCCTCACCCCCGACCCCTCTCCCCGGAGTACCGGGGCGAGGGGAGAACAAGCGCTGCCGCTCGCCTAAGTAATATGCGCTCCCTGCGTTTCCACGTACACCGCATAAATAGATTGGCTGGCTGCCATGTAAAGGCGGTTGCGTTTCGCGCCGCCGAAGCAGAGGTTGGCACAGATTTCCGGTAGCAGAATTTGGCCAATGCGGTCGCCGCCCGGCTCAAAAATCTGCACGCCGTCGTACCCGGCGCCCACCCAGCCGGACGCGGCCCAGATGTTCCCGTCCACATCAGCGCGGATGCCGTCGGCCAAGCCGGCCTTGCCGTTGAGGGCCATGGAAACGAACTCACGACCCTTCGCGATTTTGGTTCCGTCGATCACGTCGTAAACCCGAATGTTCCTGGGGGCCTTTTCATAGTGGGTCGCCCCAGTATCGACGATATACAGCTTCTTGTAGTCGGGCGAAAAGCAGAGACCGTTGGGCTTGAACATATCGTCGGTCGCGATTTCCATTTTGCCGGTCTTGCCGTCGATGCGGTATACGGCTTCCTTGAGATGCAGCTCCCCTTTGTGGCCTTCGTAGTTCATGAGACTGCCGTAACCCGGGTCGGTAAACCAGATGCCGCCGTCGGGATGCACGACGATGTCGTTAGGAGCGTTGAGCGGCTTGCCCTGCCACTTGTCGGCCAGCACGCTAACCGTACCGTTCTGTTCATAGCGCACCACCCGGCGGTTGCCGTGCTCGCAGGAAAGCTGCCGGCCTTCGAAGTCGAACGTATTGCCGTTGCTGTTGCCCGATGGATTGCGAAACACGCTGACGTGGCCGTCTTCCTCGAGCCGGCGCATCTGGATATCGTTGGGGATGTCGCTCCAGAGCAAGTAGCGCCCCACGCCGTTCCAGGCTGGCCCTTCAGCCCAAAGGAGTCCCGTGTATAGCCTCTGGATGGGCGTGTTGCCAATCTTGTATTTCTCGAACCGCTTGTCCAGCGCAATGATGTCGGGATCGGGGTAACGTGTTGGGCCAGTGCCTCTCCCAGAGTCCCCGCCGAGGGCTCTGGCCGTCATCGCCGAGGCGAGTGCGCCAGCGAGAAAGCCCCGGCGTCCCATGTGTGGAAAGATGTTTGAGTCATGCCCTGAGTTTGCGCCGCCGTCGTCTGCTTGCCTCCGGAGTTCCGTCATCGTCTTCGATGCAGTCATCAGCACTCCCGCCTTCCTATTTGAGTTAGGTTTCTCACCCCCCGGGTTCGTCCCACCGCTTCTCTGGCATTATCTCCGGCCCGACGACGAATGGCACCATCCAAATCCGAGTTCCGCCCTCTCTCGTTCCAAAGGGCTGATTTGCACGTTTTGCCAATCGAGCGGCGGCCACGGAAGCATATTCGGCGTGCAGTTAATACTGATACCAATAGGCCGTAGCCGCATTCGCCAGAATGCGGGTGAAACTGTGTAGCCCGCATGCTGGCGAATGCGGGTGAAACTGTGTAGCCCGCATGCTGGCGAATGCGGCTACGGGGCGATGTCTCGTGCTTGACCGCGCTCAGTCTAGTAAGGAGTGTAGCGAGGGCAGAATGGGAATGAAAATATGTCCGCCAGTGGGTGATGCAGTCACTTGCAGGCAGCGATGAGAGCTCCCATTAGCGGATTCTAGTCAAGAAATATATTTTCAGTTGACGCTCGGCTGCGGAATGCGGGGCGGGATGAGGCTCCGCCAAAGGTCTTCGACGGCAGTATCAAAGAGTAGCTGAGCGTCGGCAGGCACGACGGTCCAATCTCCGCCTGCCAATTCAGCTTCTAGTTGACCGGCGCCCCAACCCGCATAACCGGAAAAAACTCGAAAGCGAGGCGTTTTTGCAGGGAGCGCCTCGCCGACGCGGTCCAGACAGGCGGAATCGCCCATGAAGATTCCCGGTGCAATGCCGGGCGATCCCTGGTCGGGAGCATCTTCCAACCATTCGCGGTGGCCATGCAGCATGAGGAGCCCGTCGCTGGAACAGGGACCGCCCGCAAAGAGTTTGAAGGGTAGACCCTTTACCGATTTCGGACGATTGACGATGAGTCCAAGGGCGCCTTCCCTGGTGTGCTCCAGCAGCAGCACGACCGTTTGCCGGAAATTGGGATCGAGCAACGACGGACGGGCCACCAGGAATGAGCCGGACAGGAAAAGCACCACTGTTACCCCTTGTGCCCAGGTTCTTACTCATTCCCATCATACTACGCATTGCTCAAGTAATCGACTGGTCTGCCGCGCATCTTGCTGGAGAATCGACCGATCGTATCACGACTAAATGGCGTCTTCGCTACCATTGCATCCATGTGTAGGCGGCGTACACGTCCGGTGACGACGATGTTCGCAAGTCAGTTGCGCGCTAATCAGCGTGTCGTTCATCCACAGTCTTTCTTTTGCCGTGTCGGAGGAGAAACGAGAGAGCTGGTCGGGACCACGGTCTTCGCGAAATCCGCCTTGCATTCGGCTGTGGGAAGAGTACCCTCAAGGTCGGCCCTCCCTATGCCTTCGCTGGCCACACCATTTTCGGATCCTCAGGAGCTTCACTATGATCACGCCAAAAGGCGAGATGTCGCGCCGTGATTTCATCAAGGTGACCGGCGCTGCCGCAGCGCTACCGGTCATTATCCCCAGATCTGCTCTCGGGGACGCCAAGCGGCAGGCAGCCAGTGAGAGGATCACGTTGGGGTTCATCGGCGTTGGCAAGATGAACCGCGGCCATCTCGGCAATTTCCTGGAGATGAAGGACGTGCAAGTGCTGGCTGTCTGTGACGTCGATACAACCAGACGCGAGGCCGCCCGGAAAATGGTGGAGCAACGCTACGGCAAAGAATTGAAGGGCGGCCAACATAAGGGCTGCGCCGTATACGGCGACTTCCGCGAATTGCTGGCACGCAAGGATATCGACGCCGTGGTCATCGCCACACCGGACCACTGGCATACCATCCCCGTCCTGGAGGCCTGCAAGGCAAAGAAAGATATCTACTGCGAGAAGCCGCTTACGTTGACGATTCGCGAGGCAAAGGCAATGATCGATGCGGTGCGTAAGTACGGGCGCGTCTTCCAGACCGGCAGCCAGCAGCGTTCGGACAAGGAATTCCGGCTGAACTGCGAGCTGGTGCGCAGCGGACGCATCGGCAAGGTCAAGACCGTCAATGTAGATGTCGGCGGGCCGAGTCGCTGGTGCGACCTGCCGGAAGAAAAGCTCGAACCGGGGTTGAATTGGGACCGTTGGCTGGGACCGGCGCCCGTGCGCCCCTACAACTCGATCCTCAGCCCGCGCGGAGTCCACGACCATTTCCCGGCTTGGCGCAACTTTCGTGAATACTCCGGCGGCGGAATGACTGACTGGGGCGCTCACCATTTCGACATTGCCCAGTGGGGGCTTGGCATGGATGGCTCTGGTCCGGTCGAAATCATTCCCCCTGAAGATCCCAAGGCGACCAAGGGGCTCCGCTACGTCTATGCGAATGGCGTGGAGGTTGTCCACGGCCCAAGCGGCGGCGTGCAGTTCATCGGCACCGAAGGCGAGATCACGGTGAACCGCGGTCACCTCAGCAGCAAACCCGACAGCATTATCCAGCAGCCCCTGGGCGAGAAGGACGTGCACCTCTACCATTCGCCCGGGCATCAGCGCGATTGGTTGAACTGCATCCGCTCGCGCGAACGGCCCATTTGTGATGTGGAGATAGGGGCGCGCTCCGTGACGGTCTGCCACCTTGGCAATCTTGCTTATTGGAATCATCGCAAACTGCACTGGGACCCGAACCAGTGGCAATTCGTCGACGATGCGGCGGCCAATGAGTGGCTCGATCGCGAACGCCGGGATCCGTGGCAGTTGCCGGCGGTGTGATCCAAGCGATTCGCTTCACAGCCTCAAACGCTCTTTCGACGTTGATCGAGCATCAAGCTTCGCGCCATTCCGCCAGGGTTACCTCGTTGAGCAACGGCGCCCCGGCAAGATAGCGCTTGACGTTCTGCACACACAGGTCCCACATGCGGCCGGGAAAATCGGGACTCTTGTCCGCACCGGCGATGTGGGGCGTCAGAATGACGTTCGGGAACTGGCGTAGCGGATGATCCGCCGGCAAGGGATAGGCGAAATGCGTGTCAAGGGCCGCGCCGGCGATCCAGCCCTCGCGCAATGCCGCCAGTAGCGCTTGCTCCTGAATGATCGGGCCGCGTGCGGGGTTCAGCACGAACGCATGTGCCGGCAATGCACGCAGCTCTCTTTCGCCAATTAGCCCGGTCGTCTTCTGCGTGTGTGGTAGCGCCAGGATCAAGAAGTCCAATCCCGCAAGGAAACTTAATTCCTGTCCGAGTGTATAGACCCGATCGGGCAGAATGCCGTCCGGATCGCCCGTGCCGTTAAAAGTATACGCAGTGGATCGCGGCCCAACCGGCGAGCGTGACATGACGTGCACGGTCATACCAAACGCCTTGGCCAGGCGGGCCGTCTCTCTTCCAATACCGCCATAGCCCCACAGGCCCACCACCCTGCCCCGCACCTCCTGTTGAAACCGCGACGCGCGCTGCCAGTCCCCTCGCTCCTGCTGGCGAATCAGCTCGCGCAGATCACGCCTCAGGTTGATCATCATGGCGAGGTTCCATTCAGCGATGGCCGTGTCAAATACGCCGCGGGCGTTGCAAACGCGAATGGGCCTGTGGGCAAGGCCCAAATGACGGAGGTGCTCGTAGCCGACCGTGGAGATTTGCATGAATTCCAGGGAGTGCAGATCGTCAAAATTCAACGGCGGTGTCTTGCACACCAGGATGTGCTGTTCGCGTAGCAATTCTGCAGGCAGGGCGCGTGCCGCCTTGGCAATTTCTACCGTTTCCACCATTACGCCAGGTAGTGCCCGCAAGCGTTGTAATCCGGTTTGCTCTGTCGCGATGTCAATTAGGATTCGTTTCATGGCCAAAGAGTCCATTAGTTCCTTGTTTTCGTGTCAAGGAGAGAATTCGTGAGGTAGGTGAGCAAACAGATCGCGCGCCAGCAAGGCATAGCCGGCACTGAGCGGATGACTGGCGTCCGCATAAAGTTCACTGGGCAGCGTTGGCGGCGCCCAATGGGCAATCTTCTCGCGCTCCAGCAATGTTTCGATACCCTGCTTCAGTTCTCGGTAGGCGGGCAAGCTGTCGTCGCTCACCATGTGTTCGTTGAACGGCCCCACAAGAACGAATACTCGATTGCCCCGCTGCCTTAGAAGGTCCACTGCCTGCCGGAAGCACCGCCATTGAATGGATCCTTCGAGGTCGACCCAGGCAAAGCTCTGCTTCTTGATTCCTCTCCGAGTCCAAGGGATCGGTTCGTGCCGTTGCCGGTTGTCGGATGGAGGCAGCCCCCGGGCGACGTTTTCTAAAGGGTTGGCGTAGGGATGCTCCATGGTCCATGAAGGCACGTCAGTGCCGCCGAAGTAAGCTTGTTGGAGATGGTTGGTCCAACTGTTGAATGCTACGTGCTGTTCGACCACGATTCCCAGGCGTGCTGAAATCTGTTCCTTGTAGCAGGGAATGCTCGGCACGAACTGCGGCACTAGCCGGGGATGGTTGAAGGCAAACTCTTCTTTCACCTGCAAGTCATGCCTCGGTGAGCTCATCCACAAAAGGTTGCACTGGACAATGACGTTCTTCCCGGAGATCCCTTGCGCGTAATGTTCCACCAGCCCTGTCAGAGCCGCGGGATGGGCTCCGTCGAGGCCGAGATTGCCAAATTGCTCCTCACCTCTCTGCTCATCGAGATAATGGGACAGAGTTTGTTGCCGCGTAACGTACTGCCCCCAGACAACGGAGTCCCCGACCAGCACGGTGTCGTAGCGCTCGGCTGCGAGCCGGGAGAAGCGGTCGAACAGCCAGTAATCCTGGCTCTGGTCGTAGGGCATCCGGTAGTCCATTTCGAGATCAAACTTTTCTACCTGCTTCCACAAATGAGGGACGAAGAGGACCGTCAAGACGGCGAAGAGGCCGACGAGTATCCATTGCCGGCCCGACAAACGAACGCTGTTGGAAAGCGTTGTGATATCGGGATCGGTGATCGGATGGGCCCGGTTTTCGTGTTCGCTTTGTCCCACGCTCATCGGTTTATCTCCATTTCCTGCCGAGCAGCCAATTCTCAAAACTGGAAGTAGATAAATGCCTTGGTGCTCGGTTGGGCCACGATCGCCAGGTAAACGACCATCAGGAGAACGAGGCCCAGTCGCACCGGGGCAAGTTCCAGCAGCCGTTTCAAATGCGAATCACTCGTGTAGAGAAGCTGGTAAGCCCACACCGCCAGGATCAAGATCGCCATCAGGACTGGGAACTGGGGCGCGGCAAAGCCGGATGAAAAGATCCGGCTGATGATGAGCCAGGCGTCGTTCAGAGACTGAGCACGGAAGAAGATCCAGGTGAAGGTGACGAACGCGAAAACGAGGAGCTGCTTGACGATCTTCGGGACCGAGTGCCTGTAAAACGGGGTCCGCTCCAGTTGGCGCGTGACCAGCCGGCCTATGGCGTGCAGCGCTCCCCAGATAACGAAGGTCCAGGCGGCGCCGTGCCAGATGCCCGAGATCACCATGGTCAGGAACATGTTGCGATAGGTGTGGAGCAGGCCGTTCCGGTTGCCGCCCAGGGGGAAATAAACGTAGTCCTTGAACCAGGTGGAGAGGCTTATGTGCCAGCGCGCCCAGAAGTCGCCGAGGCCGACGGCGGCATAGGGATTGTTGAAGTTCAGCATCAGGTGAAAGCCCATGAGCCGAGCTACGCCGCGAGCCATGTCGGTGTAGCCGCTGAAGTCGCAGTAGATCTGCCAGGCGAAGGCGACGGTAGCCAGGATCAACGCAGGCGCCTGGAATTGCGCCGGCGCGTCGTAAACCTTGTCCACGTACTTGGACAGGTAATCAGCGATAGCGACCTTCTTGAAAAATCCGACGAGGAACAGGGACAGGCCGTCTGTAATGTCTGATTGCGTGATCTGTGGCCTGCCCTGGAGCTGAGGAAGGAGGTTTCGGGCCCTCTCGATCGGACCGGCCACAAGCTGGGGAAAGAAGGAGACGAACGTAAGAAAACGCACGAAACTGCGCTCGGTCTTGATGTTGCCGAAGTACGCGTCGATGGTGTAGCTCATCGACTGGAAGGTGTGAAAGGAAATGCCGATTGGCAGGATGACCTGCGTGAAGAATTTGTCCTCGCCGACGCCTACCAGCGCCAGCAATGCGTTCGGGTATTGGGCCGGGTCAGGCAGCCGGAACGAAAGCCCCAGGTGGGTGATGAAAGAGTTTAGATTTTCGGTGAGGAATCCGGAGTACTTGAAGTAGCCCAGGAAACCGAAATTGCTGACCAGACTGATAATCAGCCAGAGCTTTCTGGTCCTCTGGCTCCTTTCCATGAAAAGGACCATCAAGTAGTCGACTGCCGAGGTTCCGAACAGCAAGAGCAAGTAGTAGGGGTTCCACCACCCGTAGAACGTGTAGGAGGCGATCAACAACCACACGTTCATGAGCTGGTTGTTCTTGCGAACGAACAGATAGACGGGATAGACGATCAAGAAGAAAACGAAGAAGACCCAGGTGTGAAAAAGCATGGGCTGAAGTTTACTTGACAGGAGGGGTCGCGGGTGCCTTCCTCACGCAGCGAAAGCCAATCGCATCGCGCGCGAGGCATGCGTCGGAGAATCCTGGGTTTTCGCTGAGGCGATAGGCAGAGCGCAGGGCGTCGGCGCTCGATTTCCACGAGCCGCCGCGCAAGACGTATTCCTTGCCGTCGGCAGGTCCCTGCGGGTTGGCGGCGGGGCTGTTCTTGTAGTAGTCCTTATCGTAGGCGTCGTTGCACCATTCCGCCACGTTGCCGTACATGTCGAAAAGACCCCAGGGGTTCGGCTTCTTTTGCCCTGCGGGATGAGTCGTCTTCGAGGCGTTGTCCGCGAACCAGGCGTATGCGCCGAGGTTGCGGGAATCGCTGCCGAAGGAATAGTCCGTGCTGGTTCCGGCCCGGCAGGCATATTCCCATTCTGCTTCGGTGGGGAGTCGGTAGCCGTCCGCATGGAAGTCGCAGGCGCCGGTTTCTTCGTTGTAACAAGGCTGCAGGTCTTCAGCTCGCGAGCGGGCGTTGCAGTAGGAGGCCGCTTGCACCCAGGTGACCTGCTCCGCCGGCAGCGTCGGTCCTTTGAAATGCGAAGGACAGGGTATGCCCAGTTTTTCATAATCCGCTTGCGTCACTTCATATTTGTCCATCAGGAATGCATCGATGTTCACCCGGTGCGCTGCAGCCTCGTCTTCTTTGCCGTGCCGGCTGCCCATCTCGAAAGACCCTGCGGGAATGAGGACCATCTCGGCGCCGCCCTTTGTCGTGATTGTGGGCGGCGTATCCGCGGGCGCTGAGGAAACGCCGGGTTTCTCGCAGGACAAACCGGAAAACATTCCAAGCAGGAGTATGGCCACGAAAGTAGGAATCCTAGACTTACCTGTCATCGCCCGGCCTCCTCTTTCGTCACCACCCAACTTGGCTGCTTGTTTGATTTGCCGTCGCTCGTAAGCGCGACCCAAACGTTTTTCTGTGCCGCGTCGGCCACGCACACGTTCCAACCCGGTGCCTCGACGCCGGGAAACTCCGGGAGCAGGCCGCCCAGGCGCTTGCCACTGAATTTCGGGCCGGTGGTGTAGGTGATGTATTTGCCATCGGGCGACCAGGTGACATGGTACGTCTCGACAGGGTCCTTGCTCTCCACGATGTCGCGAATGTTGGTCGCCCGAGGAATCGCCGAGCTGAGATCCAGGTCGGCCAGGCCCGCGCAGAAATCGCCGTGACCCCAGGTGATCTTCTTGCCATCGGGGCTTATATTCGGCCTGCAACCGTCCAGCTTCAGATTGAAGACCTTGTCGCCGTTGGCCTCGATAGCAAGAATCGCGTGCGAAAAGCCCATGCCGCCGTGCACGGTAGCCACGAACCACTTGCCGTTCGGTGACCAATTGAGCGTATATAGGTGTTGCAGCTTCTTGTTGGGATGCGCGCGGGTTTGGCCGGATGCCAGGTTGTAAATGAAGAGACCCTTCGTGGCGAAATCGGAAAACGTGAACTTCTGGTACTCGCCCTTCATGTAGGCGATTTCGCTGCCGTCGGGGCTCCAGCAGGGCTCGCGGGCATTGTCAGCGACTTTGGTTCTTCTGGAACCGTCTTTATTGATGTAATAGACGTTGCGCACGCGAGTACTACCCTTGCCTTCGTCCGCGACGAAGCAAATCTTGCTGCCATCAGGCGAGGGTTTGGGGTAGAGTTCGTCGACATCCGGTGTATTCGTCAGGTTAATCGGATTCGACCCATCGGCGTTTACCAGGTAAAGCTCCCAGTTGCCGTCGCGGTTGGTCTCGTAGACGACCTTATGTGGGTAGGCGCGAAGCTTCTCCAGAAGCTTGTCGGTGTCTCCCTTTTTCTCCTCGGCTGGCGCGTCACCCACGAGAGCGACAACAATTATTAATCCAGCAACGGCCGCGGCGGTGAGCTGGGGCAGCCGATTGTTCTGCATCCTCATTTTTTTCTCCAGTTGCGTCCGAAACGGCAACGACAGCGGAACCTTCTTTATACTCTCCAGACCGCCCGCCAGATAGCAGTTCTCTCCTCCGCCTCCCGGCATTTTGAGTCACGTACCAAAGAGCGGGCATATCCCATTTTTATGAGGAGCGGCAGAAGATGACCGCGCTAGAGGCGTTCGTGAACGCTCGCTGCGTTCGCGAACGATCTCATCCCCCGATTGCCAGGGGCCATCCGCCTACACTTGTTCCTATTGATGGGTCAGCCAAGTTCTGCCCCAGACCATCGAGGGGCTGGATCTAACTCGGTTGGGCACCATCATGACGCCCGCCATGAGCCGCTTAGTTCTGGCCTTGCAACATGAACAAAAGATCACGTTTTCGACTCCAGCTTGGCTGGAATCTCAGCTTTACAACCAATCCGACGGCACGGGTTTTTTGGAATGCTGATCGTCTGTCGCACCTCGAGGCCGGTCCTGGCCGAGGGTCTTGCAGGTTCTTGGTCCGTGGGCTTGCGACCGGTGCCCGAAGATTTTCCTGCCTCCAATTCCACGCCACCAGTGCCTTATGATTCAGTCTATGAGTCGCATGCTTATTCTCTGCAATAATTTACGTCATGACAGCTATGGAAAGAATGTGATCGCCGCCGACATAATAGGCCGCTGGCTAACTGTTTATAAATACACTGATCCACAACCTTTTATCGATTCATATTGTTTAAAATACCCAGAATAAACTGATTGGGAAATTTGTAACGCCAGGATCTTTCCGGCCCATATCCAGTCTCTACAATGAGCCGTGGTGCCCACTGTCATTCCATAATGGGAGGATGTGATGAAGCTATTCGCCAAGATCGGTCTGGTCATCGTCAGCCTGGCTCTGATGTCGACCGCTGCACAGGCTCGCGGCTGCCGTGGCGGCCACCATGGTCATCAGGGTTGCCAGACGAGTTGCTGCAGTAGTTGCCAGACAACTTGCTGCACTACTTGCCAGACAACTTGCTGCAGCAGTTGCCAGACAAGCTGCGGCGGCCACCACCACCACGGCCGCCGCTAAGCCCCTTTCGGGCGAACATTCAAACCTGGGAGCTTCGCCAAGTCGCGAGGTTTCCAGGTTTTTTATTGGCCATCTATGGAGCAAATGTTCACTTGCATCTCCAGAATCCGACCTGTCGTTGTGCCTGAAAAAATCTTCCTCCGGCAACTGGCAATTGGTAGCGCCGTCCTCCATCTTGTTGTTGGCGCGTTCCGCAGCTGACTCCATTTCGATCCTGAAGCTCTCGCGAAAAGATCGCCATCTTCATCCCTCTGCGTGGTGCTGCGCGACGCAATTTCTGCGGTATGGCGACAAAGATACTCTTCTCTCTTTCGATGGATTTGATTGTCGGCTCCCAGAAGCACCGCCCGTGCGCGTTCTTGAACGCGATACCTCGTGGACAGCCTTTGCTCAATTAAGGCTAGCGATTGATCAGGTGGCGCTTTGTGTCGACGTGCCGACGCAGAAAAAATGCATTGAAACGGCTGGCACGCGTTATGCTTGTGGGTGACGTGGTCCGCCAATACCCTTGCGCCTCGAAAGGTGATGCCAATGAAACCTGTGTTGAGCAAGCTGTTCCTGGTGATTGTCGGATTTTTCGCCGGGTCGGCCGTCTGGGCGGATGACAGCGGCCCTGATCCCAAGGAAGTCAAGGCCGTTGTGGACAAGGCCGTGGCTTACCTGAAGAGCAGCCAGGGCGATGACGGCAGTTTTTCACCGAGGATCGCTGGGCCAGGTATTTCCGCGGTGGTGGCGGCCGGTCTGCTGCGCAACGGGTTTAGTCCCGAGGACCCTGTCGTTGCCAAGACCCTCGCTTATCTGGAGAAACGGGTCAAGAAGGACGGCGGCGTTTACGATAAAATGCTGGCGAACTATACGACGAGCGTGGCCGTCATGGCGTTCGCGGAGGCCAACAAGGACGGCAGGTACAACACGGTCATCAAGAACGCGACGCAGTTCCTGCGCACCATGCAGTTCGACGACAGCAAGGTCGAATCAGGCGATGCCAAGTACGGCGGCTCAGGCTACGACGGCAAGTCGCGGCCCGACATGTCCAACACGCACTACTTCCTGGAGGCACTCGAAACGGCCGGCGTCGCCAAGGACGACCCGGCCGTGAAGCGGGCCTTGGTCTTCGTCAGCCGTTGCCAGAACTTGCCCGGTGAGCATAACGACCAGGCGTTTGCCAAGAAAACGACCGAGGATGACAAAGGGGGTTTCGTCTATAACCCGCTCGATCCGGACAATAAGCGGGATAAGACACCCGAGGGCGGCCTGCGTTCGGCGGGCGCCATGACCTATTCCGGGCTGAAGAGCTTTCTGTTCGCCGGCTTGAGCAAGGACGACCCGCGCGTGCAGGGAGCCATTCACTGGATTCGCGCTCATTACTCTCTGAATGATAATCCAGGCATGGGCCAGGCGGGGCTGTATTATTACTATCAGACCTTTGCCAAGGCGCTGACCGCGCTTGGGGAAGAACCCTTTGCGGACGCCAAGGGCGTCAAGCACCAATGGCGGCGGGAACTGTTCGAGGCGCTCAAGAAGCGGCAGCGCCCTGATGGCAGTTTCTCGAACGCCGGTTCCCGCGCCTACGGCGAGTCCGACCCCAACCTGGCAACTGCGTTTGCTCTGTTGACGCTCAGCTACACCGCCCCGACAGCAAAGTAGCGCGTTAAGACTTGAAGCAAACGCATCGGAGCCTCCATGATCCGGCAGGTTTGGCCACCTTTCACGCGCGCTGCGGCTCGGCTAGTGAAATGCGAACCCATTTAATTATCGTTGCCCTTCCGCGCGTCGTTGTGGTCGTTTCCGTGGCCGACTGCGGGTCAAGAAAAAGAGATGCGTCCCCTTTTTCCTTCTCGATCGTTACCGTCGCGACGACTGGGGCGATGCACCCCGGCAGAATGTCTGTCGGAATCGAGAGAATAAACTGCTCACCCGGGACCAGGATCATGAAAACGATCGTGCCCACTATGTACGGGTAGTTTAGTGATGCCTTGATTAACCACATTGCAAGCGTTCCTTCTCATCAAAGCTGGCGGGAGTACCATGCCCCTGAGACACCTTTCCAAGCCTGCTTTTAGGTTGTTCGAGGTTCATGGCGGGAATAGCGTTAACGCAACGGGCGCCTCAACCGTGGAGTTGGGAGAAGATCGGCCACCGGACGATGCTCCATTCGCTGCTTTGGGTAGGCAGAGGACAGGAATCTTCTCGGCCAACTCGGTCTGCCAATTCGGAGGTACGCGTGCGAACCGCTGCCACCATGCGGAGCCCTTGAGTAGCTCGACGATGGCGAGCTGGCAGCGACGCCAGCGGGCCACGCTCGCCAGCGCGGCCCATATTCTCCATCCCGCGAATAGATCACAATCCACGTTCCAACCAAAGCCTGCCAAGACGCTTCGCCCCAGTTCCTGACGCGCTCGGCCTACCCGCTCCGAGCGTGCGAGCGTCAATAAGATGGGAACAGATCGGAGCCGAGAACAGATTTCCGCTGCCTGGGCGAGAAAAGCCGCGTTGAGTTTTTCACCTTGGTCGACCAGCAGCACGCGCGCCGGTGGTTCCCAAATACTCGGATACATAAGCACGGCTGGTCTGCCGCGCTGTGTGGCCTCCTGGAGAAGTTGTCTTTTCTGTGCTTGCGTCAATCCCTTGCCAACCAGCACGAGATCACAGAGCTCCGTACGGGCGAACAGTTCGCCCCTGGCGTGCGTTGTTTCTTCAATGATTTCCCGGGGAATCTGGTGTAGCGGCAGAGAAAAACGCCGGCCCCAATCCTGCGCCAACGATGGCACGCTGCCCTGCGGACTCTGGTCATCCGGGATGACAAGCAAGCGGCGAAAAATGGCTCCACTCCTCTCATGTGCAGAACGAAACGCCAAGGGGCTTGCGCCGTAGAGCCTGTGCGAATAACGGGGTATTATTTCGACTGCTACAGGTCCTGTCATGTTCCTTGCGCAAGCCTTAAAGCAGCCCATCCTTAGCCTTTTGCAGAAAATCGACGAAATTATCCGCGACGATTTCGCCGTCTTCTTCCCAACCGAAGACCACCACAGGGCATTCTTTCGCAGAATTCATACGGGAAGTGTCGAGATAGTACGCGTAGTCTCCAACATCCTCCATAAACTTCAAGTAGTGGCTCGGGAGTGAGCGTTGGTCCAACTGGTTCATCATGACTACGTCCCCCCACAACTGGCCGCGGGGGAGTCCATAAAGATCGTAGTAATGCACTGTGCCGGCTCCATAGCGGCGAAGGAAAGCACGGTAACTGGAGGGGAAGCTCAACCCCAGCTCCTTTTCCGCCGCGCGAATCTCTTCTTCTGAAACCGGACCCGTGAATTCTTGTGGAGTTCCACACCAAGTTTTTCCGAGTTCCCTGATTGCCACAGTCAGCGCGGCATCATTCTCCATTAGCACTCCTCCTGACCGCCGGTTGGTATAACAGAAGGACTAGCGCGCAGCTTTCTTACCAGCTGGCCGTTTTTCGTGGGTTCTGGAATGGGCAAGCCAACCGATGGCTTTTGAACGCGAGCCCAAACTTCTCCTCGGAAGAAGCGAACCACCCTTGGCGCAGTCAGGCCGACACAGACTTGATTTCCATTGATTGCCAGAATCTTCAAGCTGATCCCGAGGTCTGGAACTAGCACCTCCTCACCGGGTCTGCGGGTCAACACCAACATGGGGGAGCCTCCTTAAAGCATCTAATGATGAAGGCCACAGCCGGATGCCGGCTGTGGTTGCGTCGTAACGGCCTCCCCCGTCCGAGACGGCCAACTGCCGCACTGTTCCGTTCTTAGAACTAGCTACGTCATCTTCCCTGGAAACCTATGGGCCATGGACTCAGGCACCGCACGTTTCCAGCAGCAGCAGGGAATGATGCGTCGGTAAATCAACCGAGAAAAGGTTTAGCACGTATCGTGCCGGAACTCCGAACGGCCTCAGGCCATTTATTTAAATTATTGCTGATCAAGGACTTGTGGGCATGCCGAGTCAGTAAGAAAGGTCGATAACGCGAGCGAGCGATTCTAAGGGCATGGCGCGCATTTCATCACGGCGAGCAAAAACTACTCGTACAACCCCCTAGCCGCTGATCCGGCCAGCAGCCGAACTCCGCCATCCAGAGCTCGCATTCTTGACGTCGGGATCTGGAGGTCCCGATCCACCGCGGCACCAAGAGCGACCCCTGCAGAAAGCAGGGTGAGACAGGCACGGACTCACAAATGGGGCCCAACCCGGCTCAATAGTGCGCGCAATGCAGAGCAGTTGCGCCGCTGCCAGACCAGCGACAAATTACATAAGTAGTTAGAGCAATGGCTGCCTCTGGGAAAAGACGCAGGGGCACCAGCCGAGAACGATAAGCCGGTGATGATCGCTGGGTTCGCCAAGTGCATGGAGAATCACAAGGAGAAGTCTGTCCTGGTTCTCGAAGGCACAGCGGCGGGCGGCATCCGCCGAATAATGGATCTGCCGAGTATAGAATAACGGCACACGCATGAATGCGGCCAGCGCCTGGTAAGCCTACAAGAGCAGCTACACACGTGCCCTTTGCTCGGCGTTGCCAGGCGCACACTTCATTTAGGAGGGCTGGCCAGTGGTCGGCGGATTGCTCCATGGCGGAGAAAAAATCGTTCGGGCCCTGCGATGCCGACAGCAACCTGGGTCAGCGAGTGTCTCTGCGCGAGGAAGTTAATCTACAACGGCACCGCCAAAACCACCTACCCGAAATCAAGTGAATGGCCCAAGCGCGCATCATGCCCGCCGAAGATCGCGTCCAGGGCGTCGACGCGCCGAACACCAGGCGAAAGGCTACCGTCCATCAGGTAATTGGGGTAGCTGTGGCTATTGACATCGCCAAACCCGGCGAGGTGGCCCATCTCGTGGAGCACAACTGTTTCGAGGTCCATGTGTCCCGACGCGGGCTCACCGGGGATAGCGACGAGTGCTCCGCTGGCGTTTCTTACGAATTCCTGATTGGACAGAGATGCTGGATCGACGAACCAGCCATAGCCCTCCGCATTGGCGTCGATCACAACCGTGTGAACCCGGGCGAAAGTGTAGCCTAACAGAGGCTGGGGCAGCCAACCTACTTCGTAGTTGACAGATTCCAGCCGCGTCACAAGGGCAGGACTGATGCCCGCCTGCTCGAGCAAGGCCAGCGCCGCCGCAACCATCGACTGGAGCTGTTGATTGGTGAGCTGCTCCGTCACGAGAGGAGCGTCGATCGAATTGCTAAGTGCTTGGTCGGTCAACTCTCCTTGCGAAGCGAATGGTTGGTGGAGTTGGGCCCGCACGTTTCTCAACTCGGCACGCGCAGAAGCGAGGGCGTCACCATGCCGTGCGCCGGCGCCAGCGTCGGCATGCGGCCCCGAGTGCGTCAATCCGGCATGCGAAAGCAGGCCGCCGCCCATATACATACCGCCGCCTTGGCCGCGTCCGCCCACTCCGCGCATGCCGCCGTTGGCGTGTCCATTTTCCGGAGCCGCAGCGCGAAGAGAACCGCTGCCGCCACCACCGCCGCTGCCGCCACCGGTCCCACCACCGCCACCAGTCCCGCCACCGCCGCTGCTCTCGCCGGTCCCACCACCGCCCCCGGTCCCGCCAGTGCCGCCTGTTCCACCTGTTCCGCCGGTAGTCCCACCGCCACCGCCAGTCGGGCCAATGGTAGGACCGGTGCCAAATCCGAACGCAGTAGACCCGCATAGCGGTATAAACGGGATAGGCGGCTGCGGGAAAGGCGGCCGCACAAGGGACGGATTGGTTGCGATGGTGGCGTTGAACTCCTCAGCACCTGGGAGACTAGCGCTGAAGCGATCCGTGCTGACGATAAACTCGTGGGCAGCGGCGTTCGGGTCGGATCCGGTCGCTGCGAACGCCTGGAGATCGTCGAAGTACTCGTTCGAACCGACGATTCTGGCGATGACATTCAAATCCCCCTCACCTTGTTGAAGGGCTGCCGTCCAGGAAGCAAGTCCAGCGCTGTCGGGAAGCCGGCCGAGTGTTAACTGGTAGATACTAGTGATCTCATCTTGCTCTCCTTCGGTACTGCGCATGATCCGCGCGACAGTCGTGGCACGGCCGACGGGATTGTTCACCGTGACGGTGGGCCAGTACGCCAAACCTGTCGGATCGACGCTGCGACCTAATTCAGCCTTGTAGACTGCATTGAGGAAGGAGTCCATGGTCCCGCCATTGTCGTTGTAAAATTCATCGGAACCGAGGATAAGCGCTTTGACGTCTTCCAAGGTACTGCCCTGCCGCACTGCCTCCACCCAGGAATTGAGGCCGCCGATGTCCGCGGTCCGGCCCAGGAAGTCCTGATAGTAGATTTGCACCGCTCGGCCCGTAAATTCGTCGCTCCTTTCGATGCCGAGGGCGACCTGCGCCCGGTTCTCGCCCGCATTTAGCAAGCTCACCCAAGCCGCAAGCCCGGCGGGATCGGCGGCCCGTCCGAGAAACCCTTGATACAAACTGCTCACGTACACTTCGTTGGCCGGGACGGCTGGCACTATCCGATCTTCGAGAGATTCGAGATGCAACGGCGCTCGAAGCGTCGAGGCCAGGTCTTTCTTGGTTTCCAGGGAGGGCAAGTGAAGCCAGGTTTGAATTCGATTTTTGGCCATGGGACGAACCTTGACGTGGTTTGACACAGCACCATCGTTCGGCGGTCACTCCTTTCCGCTTTGTGAACGACCGGTGCAATGTCGAGCTACCTTTGAGCACCACCCCACGTCGACTTCCGTTCCGACGGACACGCTGAGGAATTCCTGGCCTAGGAACTAGGTCATCTTTGGAAGTGCATAAAACATGCCAATGGCTTCGAGTTGCAGAATTGGAGCCTCACGACGCAGGCTTGGGCGATCTTGGTTAATGGTTATGGGGGTTTTTTCGCCGCGCGGTTAATTACTGTCCATCTGGAGTCGGTCGCAGCCGTTCGAAAAGCTGGCCAAGGGTCGACTCATAGTTCTTCCACCTGGCTACGGAGCGGGTGTAGACTGGCTCGCGAACTTGAGTGACGCTCGCGGTACGGATGGGCCGGGATGTCTGATGGAACGCCAGGCACGAGGCCTCCCACTCCAGGCCGCACCAGGCAACCACGCGGCGGGCCACGGTTTCAAGATTGGCGACGGTCTCCTCGTAGTCCACTTCGAGCAGAGACGCTGGGAGCAATGCGCGCCAGTGCGCCATCAGGCGAAGGTAGTCCTGGAAGCGCGCGGCAATATGATCCCTGTCCGCAGCCCAGCGGATGTTTCGGAAGTTCGTCATCCAGCACGAAACGGCCACATCGCGCAAGTCACGCCGGCAATGGATGAACTTGGCCTGGGGGAACAAAGTGTACAACCAGCCGAGAAACAGGTAGTTGTCGGGCATCTTATCCACGACACGATTAGCCTTGGGGGCCAATTCCTGGAGTCGGGCGAGGTGCCAGTGGCTCAGTTGCTGGACGGCCGACCGGCCGACGCAAGCGAGGCCTTCGATGGCCGTGGCGGCCCCAACTGTCATCGCAGGCAGCGTTTCAAAACCCTCGCGGGCACAGTTCAGCTCGCCGGCACCGTGTACCTGCGAATGGCTGGCCAGGATTTGTTCAGTCAGCGTGGTGCCGGAGCGCGGCAAGCCGACGATGAAGACCGGCAACTCGGTTGCCAACCCGAAGCCGCGCACTCGTGCGAAGAACTCTGGAGTGAAGGCGCCGATCAGGGAGTTGACTTGTTCAGTGTGTGCCTGGGGATCGTAGGACTTGCCCTGCTTCTTCCACAGCTTGCTGCATAGGGCATTCCCCTCCTGAAGGTGTTCGGCCGCCTCCGCATAGGAGCCCATGCCATCGAGAACATGAGCGATCCCGAAATGAAGTGCCAGGCGCTTGGCCAAGGCCATCTGGGGACGGGCGAGCAAGCGCTGTATGGCCTGCAGGTCCTCTGCAGGCAAGCGACCCCGGAGCATTGTAGCCAACAGAGAGTAGGCGCCGGCATGATCCGGATCGCGCCGAAGCGCAGCGCGGAATGCGGCCAGTGCCTCGTCGAATGAACCAAGCTCCTCCAGGATGTTGCCGAGGTTGCAGTACCCGGTGGCGAAATCGGGCTTGAGACGGAGCACCTCACGGTACTCGGCCACCGCCTCCGGGAATTTGCCCAGCTCGTGCAGGACGTAGCCGAGCCCGTTGTGTGCCTCCGCGTATTGCGGATCCAGTTCCAGCGCCGCGCGGTAGAGGGCGACTGCTCCTTGGAAGTCTTCCCGCTCCTCATAGGCGCTGGCCAAGTTGCAATTGATCCGCGGCGATCTGGGGTCGCGTTGCAAGGCCCTCTCATACCAGGCGATGGCTTCCGGTAGGTTGCCCTCCTCTTGCAAGGCCTGTCCCATGTTGCCGTAGCTCAGGGCCAGGTCGGGATTCAGCCTCAGTGCCTCCGCATAACAACTCTTGGCCTCGGCAAGTTCTCCCGAGTCCCGCAGGACGTTTCCAAGGTTGTTATGGGCTTCGGGCAAATCCGGCCGCAGGCGGACTGCTTCCCTGCAATGGAATATTGCTTGTTCCCTTTCATAGCGCTCCAACAGCAACTGACCCAGGTTGCTGTGGGCCTCAGCCAGACCTTGATCGAGTTGCACAGCAGCGCGAAAGGAGTTGATCGCCGCCTGCGCGTCGCCCTGGAGTCGGAGCGCGTTGCCAAGGTTGTTGTGGATCATGGCAACACCTGGCCCATGGCGCAGCGCTGCCTGGAAATGCGGGATCGCCTCGGCCGTATTCCCCTGGGCCAGCAAAGTCAGTCCGAGATTGTTGGAGGCTTCGACGGAGTCCGGCTGCAAAACCAATGCGGCTTGGCAGCATCCGAGCGCCTGCTCCAAATGACCCGTGGCCCGATAGGCCTCCGCCAGGTCCGAATAGTAAGAAGCAACTCCGGGCTCGACCGCGATCGCCTTCCCGATCAACTGACAAGCCTGCAAGTGATCGCCTTGCTGGTGGGCCACGAGGCCAAGGAGGTGGAGCGCATCAGCGTGCCGGGGCTGGCAGGCGAGGATGGCTCTGTAAATCTTCGCAGCCTCATCGAGACGCCCATTGACGTGATGTTCGACAGCGCTTGCAAAGTCAATTTGCATCTTCGGTCATCGATCTTTTGGGGCCGCACCGATGCGCTCAGAGGCGCAACGATCAGCGAGGGCGCACGATCATGCGCTGCACCTGGAAACCGCACAGCCAGCCCCGGAGGACAACATATCCCGAATCGATTACATGAAGCTAACGGTTACGGCATCCCCGGCATGGATCGACACGTGCGTCGCGTCCGGGTGACAGCGTGGTCGCCGACCCGCCACTGCGGACGCACTTCGTAAGTATACTCGCGATCCGGTTGCAATATTGGAGGTCGAAAAGGGTTCGGGAGTCTTTTCTGCCAGACTCCTTTTGTATTCGCGAGGCAGCGGCTGCCTTTTTTCTGAAGCCATTTCCATCGTCGGCGTTTATCTTGCCGACGGGGCGAGAGTTTGGGCACATATCTCCTCGGCTGCGGTTCCTCATGCGCCTTGCCGGAGCTACAATAGTTGCGTTGGATCGCCGGCAGTCGGGATCTGTGCGATCCCCTGGCGATCCGTGGCCTCGGTCAGCCGAGCGCGGAACTGCTACGGCGGCTTCTGAATATTGAACGTGGTTTGATGGGCTGGTTCGCAGCGGGAGAGAAAGCAATGACGTGCAAGGGCGGGGAGTTTGCCTCGCTAACGCTTCGGGCTAATAGGGTTGGGAATCGTGGTGGAGCGGCAGGTGGTCGCCCAATGCGTACTTGGGGGCGGTTTTTCGCCGTACTTTCGGCGCACTTTTGGCGCACTTTACATAGTGGAGCTGGCAGCTTCGACTACCTCCTTCGCCCGTGAGCGAAAGGTGCAGCCCAAGCTGCCAGCTTTTCAAACTAAGTCATCTCGGGCAGGAACTTCCTGCCATCAGAGAGTGCGCATGAAAGCCACCAGGTCCTTCTTTTCCTCCTCCGCCAGCCGGAGTTCCAGGATCAGATTGAAGAACTCCACCGTATCGTCCAGCGTCAGTAACCGGCCGTCGTGCAGATACGGCGGCGAATCTTTGATGCCGCGGAGCGGGAACGTCTTGATCGGACCTTCGCGGTCGGCAAACCGGCCGTTGATCAACTGCGGCTTGTAGAAGCGCGACACCTTCAGGTCGTGCATCGTGCCGTCGGTGTAATAAGGCGGCACGTGGCAGATGGCGCACTTGCCCTTGCCGAAGAAGACTTCCTGGCCGCGCAGCTCCGCCTCGGTCGCCTTCTGGGGATCGAGCTTCCCGAAGATGTCCAGCTTGGGGGCGGGCGGGAAATCGAGAAGTTCTTCGAACTCGGCCATGTCGTGCACCTGGCTGCCGCGATCGAGGATGTTCACTCCTTTCTTGGTGGCAATCACCGGATCGCCGTCGAAATATGCGGCCCGCTGCTCGAATTCCGTGAAATCCTCGACCGTGCGTAAAGCGCGTTGAGAACCGAACAGCCTTTGAATGTTGACGCCACGGAGCGAAGGAGTGTCGATGCGACGCCGGTATTCCTGCGGCCGAATGTCGCCCACCAGGTGGGTCGCCGCGTTGGTGTGACCGTTGGCGTGGCAGTCGAAGCAGGTGACTCCCAAGCTGGCCCGGTCGGAGCGGCGGTCCGCCGTGCTGTTGAACTGCTGCTGCGGGAACGGCGTGACCAGCAAGCGGAGACCGTCGAGCTGTTTTGGGTTCAAGATGCCGTTGAAGAGGTCATGGAAGTTATCCAGCGTCACCAGTTTTCCCTGGGACACGTCGCCCAGGTCGGGGCGCGTCGTCAGGTAGATAGGAGGTGGAAAGGCGGGCAGGAAGTGCTCGGGCAAATCGAACTCGAGATCGAACCGTGTCAGGTCGCGGTTGTCTTGAGTCTTTATTAGGTCAATGTGGAACTTCGGGAACACCATGCCGCCTTCGGGGTGGTTCGGGTGCGGCAACGGCAGGAAGCCGGCAGGAAAGAGGCTCTTGTCGTGAATCTCTTGCGGGCTTAGTGCTGCAAGCTCTTGCCAGCCTTCCACGCCTTTGGGTAGCTTGACGCGCACGCCTTCCTGGATGCCTTTATCGCGATCGGACGACTTGACGTCCTTGGAAGGGTGGTCGGCCAACTCGTAGCGCTTAGCAAGCAGGGCCAGTTGCCGTTGCATCACCTCCGTCTTGGCCTTGGACATGCGCTCGCGCACGGCAGCGAAACCTTCTGTGATTACGACGGGTGCGTAACTCGAGGCGCCGCGCTTGGGAACGGAGTTCTGCTCCTCCGCACCCTTTTTCTCCGCCTGGCCATCTGGTGTCACGCTCAGAACCAGCGCGGCGGCCCCCACTGCTCCCAGGAGCATGCCTTTGAATTTGACCTTCGGTCGTGTCACGTTGGAACCTCCACTTGGCGATGATTGGGAAACGGTTTCTTCTCACTTAACTGAAGACGATCCTTCCGTGTGTTCGCGGTCTGCCAGCGCGTCCTTCAGGTTCATGAGGTCGCGGCGCAGTTCGAGCTGAAACAGCACGAGACGGCTCAAGGCCGCCAGGGCAGAGACTTGGTCCGGGCTCAACTGCCGGGGCACATGGTCCATGACGCACATCGCGCCCAGGGCATGGCCGTCCGGAGTGATGAGCGGGATGCCGGCGTAAAAGCGCACGTGCGGCGCCGCGTGGACGAGAGGGCTGGCCGCGAATCGCTCATCTTCAAGTGCGTCGCGCACCATTAAGGCGTCCGTTTGCATGATCGTATGCGTACAAAAGGAGATGTTGCGGGCAGTCTCTTTCAAGGAGATGCCGACCTTCGATTTGAACCATTGCCGGTCCGCATCGACCAGCGTGATGAGCGCGATCGGCGTGCCGCAGACATGGGACGCCAGCAAGGCGAGGTCGTCGAAGGCCTGCTCGGGGTCGGTATCCAGGATGCGGTATGTGCGCAGGGCTTCAAGGCGGGTGGTTTCGTTTGCCGGCATGGGGGGGCCGATCACCGGACCGGCATCGCCTTCGCCTTCCTTGCCGGGGAGGGCATGGTTCAGGAGCCGAATCACCTCCTCTGCCGTTTGAGGGCGTGCGTCGGGATCTTTCTGGAGCAGAGCAAGGATCAAATGTTCCAGCCAGGGCGGCAAGTTGGTCGAGGCCATCTCCGATGGCGAGGGTGGTCTCTCGAATAGATGCTGTGACCATACCCTGGCGAACGTATCTCCCACAAACGGCTCCCGGCCGGCGGCCATGCGATAGAGCAAAACGCCCAGAGCATAGAGATCGCCGCGATGATCGATGGAGCCCCCCGAAATCTGCTCGGGCGACATGTACATAGGCGTACCGGCCACGACGCCGCTTTGGCTGAGGCTGACGTCGTTGATCGCGCGGGCCAGGCCGAAGTCGGAGATGAGCACGCGCTCCAGGTCGTGGCGATGCGAGAGTTCGCATACCTGGGGAGAATGGTCCACGCCTGCGATTTCCAGCAGGATGTTGGCGGGCTTGATATCGCGGTGGATCAGGCCCTGGGCGTGAGCCGCAGCCAGGCCGGCAGCCGTCTGCCTGCCGATGCGCACGACCTCCTTCAATTCCAGCGGGCCCTGCACCGCGTCGAGACGATCTTGAAGGGACTTGCCGGCGACGTACTGCATGACGAGATAGGGAAGGCCATTGGCTTCATCCACGCTATGGATCGTGACGACGTTTTCATGGCTTATGGCAGCGGCGGCCTGGGCTTCGCGAATGAAGCGTTTGCGAGCGACTGCGCTGACGGCGAGCTGTGGCGCAAGCACTTTAATAGCGACCGTGCGCTGCAAGCCTGGATCGAACGCCTTGAGCACGACGCCCATGCCGCCCCGGCCGATCACCTCCAGGATTTCGTAGTCACCCAGCCGGCCGAGGTGCTGCGCGTTCTCGGAGGGGGCCAGAAAATGCAGCGACAGCTCCTCGGTCACTGGCGGCGTTTCAACACGTGTTTGCGCCGGCGCTGGTTCCGCAGCGAGGCGTTCCATGGCCCGCCGTAGCGCAGTTTCAGCGGGCTGCACGGGCGGCACGTACTCCTTTATCCAGCTTGTCCCCGCGGCAGTCATGGCATCGAGCGTGGCCTGGCAGTCCTCGCAAGCGTCCACGTGCTGCACGAGATTGGCATGTTCGTCAGCCGGCAGACTCGCATCCAGCAGCTGTGCCAGACGAGCCTGGTCGGGGCAAGAATTTCGTGTAAGCATTGGCACGCACCGCCCGCTGAATGACCGGGGAGCCTGTCACTTGAGGTTACCCGCGAGGCTAGTCTTTCTGCAGCTGTCGCACCTGTTCCTTGAGCTGTGCAATCACCCGGCTCTTGGCCATGTACACCGCCGCGACCGACAGCCCAAGCCCTGCTGCCACTTCCTTCGCCTTCTTGCCTTCGATGGCAGTTTGCCAAAAAGCCTGCCAGGTCAAATCCTGAAAACTGCCGCGAACCAATTCTAGGGCACGGGCCATCAACTGGCGTTCGTATTCCCTGTTCCAGAACGCTTCATCCTCGTGCGGCGGGGAGACTTGCTCTTCGAGCCGGACCAGCACGTCGGTATCGCCGCTGCCGCGGCAGAGACGGCTTTGCTTCGCGAGAAAATCTTGCAGTTTGTTGTGGACTACCGTGAAAAGCCAACCATGGAAGGTCCCGCGCCGCGGATCGTAATTGAAGCCGGCTGCTGCCATGGCCACACTCCGCAGCACATCCTGAGTCAAGTCGGCGGCATCGCTGTCCTGCAACCCTCTTTTCCGAGCAAAGCCATACATCAGAGGTGCATACAGCGAGACGAACCGCTGCCATGCTTCCGTATCTCTGGCATCACGGATGCGAATCAGCAGACTGGGCTGCGTGAGTGGCAGATCTGCCATCCGCAGATCTCCCGATAAGTAATACGGCGACCACGAAAGACTCTAACAGCGGCTCGCAGGCTATTCTAGCCGTCAGACGGCAAAGATCATCCTGAAGGCGATTTCGTGCGTTGCACGCACGCTCGAATTCGTTGGCGAAGATGCGGTGACATGTCTGGAATCGATCACGGTTAGGCCGGTTTGGTTGTTGCGCCATGTTGTTCAAGGATGGCGCGGTACCAGGCCTCCGCCTGGGCCGCCCGGTTCGGCAGAGCCATAGTGCCCCAGATGAGCGACAGGGTTTGCCGAGTGTCGCCACTGGTCTTGGTGCGCTGGGCATCCTTCACCGCGTTGCCGCACGGCCCTTCTGCATCGAATAGGCACAGTAGCCCGCCCAGGTCGATCGATTGCCCAGAGGGATTGAAGACATAGCTTGAGCCTGGCGGAGCGATGCCAACGCGAAAAGGCTCGCGGGCACGGTCGAGGTCAACGACGCTAATGGGCAGCCCGCTGTGCAAGGACACGACATTGCAGGCGTCCGCCGCCAAGTTGATCGATGCAAGCCGGCTTTCAGCCACGGCCTTCAGGAGGTATTCGGACGCGGGTTTGCTTCTGCCCGTTGGCTTGAAGCCGCCGTGGCGTAGGAGCTGCCGGACCCCTTCGCGGACGTTGTCGCTGCTTTGCAAGGGAGCGGCTGCGTCCTGGGCCGCCAGACTCTGCAACTCCGCAGGCGAAGGCAAGTCCGCGAGCCGCTGCGGGAAAACCGTCACGAAAGCGCGCAGGTCCAGCAGCGGATGAGGGTCTACCGTGAGCATTTGCCTGTTATAGCAGAATCGACGTCGGCGTTCCGCCGTCTTTTTTTGCTTGTGTCTCCTGGCTGCAGAGAGCAGAATAGAGGCCGCAGTTCAGAGGTTGCCACGCGAAGCAGAGACAAGCTTGCCTTGGGAACGTCCGTCGCGCTGACGATTCCGTAATGTCCTTTACGGAGACACGTAGGCTTCTGCCTCCTAACCGAAAGCGCATCGCACAGGGAGATAATGCCATGCACGAAGATCTGAAGCTCGATTTTTGCCGGGCCGCCCGTTTGCTCTTTCGCCAGGGGCTGAGCGTCGGCATCGCCGGCCATCTCAGCGTGAAGATTGGACCGGACCGCATGATTGCGAACCGGTTCGGGCCATCCTTCGGCACCCTGATGCCGGCAGACCTGTTGACACTCGACCTGCAGGGCAACATCATCGAGGGACAAGGAATGGTCAACCAGACGATCCGGTTGCACGGCGTCATCCATCAGGTCAATCACGACGTCATCGCACTTGCGCACACGCATCCTCCCGCCGTGGTCACGTATAGCACGCTGCGCGCCGTGCCGGAGGTCTACGATCAAGAAAGCTGCTTCCTAGCCGGTGAAGTGGGCATCGTCGAAGAAGATTACAGCGGCCTTGCTTCCAAGGAAGAGCGTGTGCGGCCGTTTGCGGAAGCACTGCGGAAGTACTCGGCGATCATCCTGCCGAACCATGGTGCGATCACGCGCGGCCAGAACATTCAGCAAGCCGTTTTCTTGATGCTGCTGCTGGAAGCGATGACCATGCGCAACCTTTCCGTTGCCGGGGCGGCGCGGGCGACAGGCCTCACGCCGCGGCCCATTTCACCGGAGGTCGCCCGCCTCACCAAGCAAGAATTGGCTAGTTTGAAAGCGCTGCCCCTGGTCTGGTCCGACTTCATGGCAAAGCTGCGTGCCACGGATCCAGCTCTCTTCGGCGGCAACTAACGAGCCGGTCGTGAATGAGTACTCAAAGGCCCCTGTCCGGTTTGAGTGGGGCGTAATCTCCCCGAGCGTTCGCAAACTCAGCGATGGACTCCCCTGCTCCGCGGTCGAAGGCGTTCTCCTGTGCTCTTTTTTGACAAGTTTAACGCTAATGCTGCGTCTCTGCGCCAAGTAGCTACTCCTGGTTCCGCCGCTCCCAGAAACAATTCGGCATAACCCTATCTGGCCATATCCTTGATCGGCTTTGCCTATTCGGACATGCTGGATTTCTCTTGCTAGCTAGACCAGAGCCGCTCACAATCAAGGCATATCTTTTGTCACCCTAGTATTGTTTCGTATCGTCATTGTGTCTCATTCTTCTCCTCCCGTGAGTTGGAGCGTCGCATGGACAACGAAGCTGCTGGTTCTCAGCCCACAAAGGTGTCGGGCACGAACCTACCCTCAGCGCCCACTCAATTGAACAGCACAGGGGCGCATGTCTCCAATGATCCGCCGCAGACCGAGACGGTCGTTGCCCCTCCTCAGCTGGAGGGGAGCGAAGATTCCACCGCCACCGATTTGAACAGCACGCAAGCGCACGAGCCAACCAAGGGCCCGGCAGCGGGGACATTGCCGTTCGAGCAGGCCGCTGCGGCCAAGCAAGCGCCAGCAAAGGGACAGAAGAGCAGTACCTTGGGCGATTATCGGCTGCTTGCGAAGCTCGGTGAAGGCGGCATGGGCACGGTCTTCAAGGCTCACCAGGTCAGCCTCGATCGCGATGTCGCGGTAAAAGTGCTTTCGAAGCATCTCGCCTCTAACCCCGATTTCGTGCAGCGCTTCCAGCGCGAGGCCCGCATCATGGCCAAGCTGGACCATCCCAACATTCTGCGCTGCTTCGGCGTGGGCGAGGAGCATGGCTACCACTACTTTGCGATGGAGTTCATCGAAGGCGGCAGCATGCAGTCTGTGCTCGACAAGGAAGGTAAGCTCAGCGTCGGCGATGCCCTGCACGTCATCCTCGCTTGCGCACGCGGCCTGCAGCACGCTCACGAACAAAACATGATCCATCGCGACATCAAGCCGGACAACATTCTCGTTACCAAGAAAGGCGTTGTGAAGGTCGCGGACATGGGATTGGCCAAGGCGCATGGCGAGAACGTCTCCTTGACCAGGACCGGCACCGGAGCAGGCACACCCATCTACATGTCGCCAGAGCAAGCCCGCGATGCCAAGCACGTGGATCATCGTAGCGACATTTATTCACTCGGTTGCATGCTGTATACGTTCCTGGCAGGCCAGCCCCCGTTTGCTGGCGAAACCTATGTCGAACTTTTCGAAGCTAAAGAAAAAGCTAAGTTCGACCCGATCCGGAAGTTCAACAACGAGGTGCCCGAGCGACTAGGATTGATCATCGACAAGATGCTGGCGAAGAAGCCCGAGATCCGTTACCAGAACTGCGCCGAACTCATCAAGGATCTGGAAGGTCTCGGGCTGGCCACTACAACGCTCAGCTTCTTGGAAGAGGGCCAGCCGCCCGCTGCCAAAGGCGAGAGTGCGGCGGGGTCCCCAAGCAGATCCGCGGGGCAGACAAGGATGGCAGCCTCGGCCGGAAAGAAGCCCGGAGACAAATCAGTTGCGGGTGCGGCGAAAGGCAAAGGAGACACTCGGTGGGCCGCCTCGGACAGCGATACCTGGCATCTCAGTTATCGCAACAGCCAGGGCAGGATTGTGCAGAAGACCATGACCACGGCCCAGGTGAGGGAGCTGATCCGCGACGAGGGTTTCGATCTAAAGGCCCAGGCGAAGCAAGGTGATGAGGGCGCCTTCCGCGCCCTGGCGACCTATTCGGAGTTCGAATCGGTACTGCGCGGCCGAATTGCGAAGGTTAGGGCCGACAACAAAACTGCGAAGTTTCAAAGTATCTACAAGAAACTCGAGCGGGAGGAGATCAGTCGCCAGCGTTGGAAATGGTTTCGCAGGTTGTACGAGGCAACCGGCGGCTGGGTGCTCTTCCTCTTCTACATGGCAGTCCTCGGCGTTGCGATCTACCTTGGCTACCTGGGGGTCAAGTACGGGATGGCTTGGCTGGCAAAGAGGTGGGAAAAGGCCATCGGCCAGAACCTCCAAGCGCCGCCCTTCCTATACGAGTCCGCTGGCGGTTTCGCCAGTGTTTCAAAGCAAGTGTCAACGACTGCCAGGTTCTTGCAGCGGGGATAGTTGTAAACGCGCGGAAGGGCTGGCGCTCTGTCATTCATCCTTCGCTAGGTTCGTAGGTCCGCCTTCAGGCGGCTTTCCACGCTGAAGCAGGAACTACAAACTCGTCTATTCAGACGTGACAACGGGCTACTGATGGGGCGAGAGGGGCCCGTCGCCAACGCTGGGGCCTCTGAAAGCTGTGAGCATTCTTTACGGGGCAAACGGCACATTGCCGACTTGTTCCAGACGGACATCGATTAGCACGTCGGGCTCTGCGGAAGCTGCTGTGGTCGAAGGACGCCGATGCATCCCCTGGAAGATGCTATCCGGCAGGTCGACGACAACGTGATCGCCTGGTGGCAGATCTCTCGGCAAGAGCAGACGGAGCTCGCGCGCGGGCTCACCATTTCCCAAAATATGATGCCAAATCACCAGTGAGAGGGAGTCAGCCCAAGGCGCTGTGAGATCAAACAACCCGGGATGGGATCGAATGGAGTGCTGCACCTGCGGCCGGTTGCCATGAGCCTGGATGTACGCAGAAGTGGGATTTTCGACGACGGCCCGAAGCACGCCGGCGGTGCTGTCATCCGGTCCCTGCAGCGACAGGCGCAGGGGCGGAGTCTCGTCGCCGAAGGCCTGTCTGCTGGTCTGCATCCCGGCGACGATCTCGTACTGCTTCGATGCCATCGGCATGCCTGCAGCATCAAGGAAGAGAAGCAGGTAGCTTCCAGGCTTGCTCGGGGTCTCGATGGAATACGCCGGCAGACCCGGACCATAAGCATGCTGGGACAATGCCAGTGTGGGCCGGCTTACCAATTGGCCATTCATGTCGGCCCAGGCCAGGAGGGCGCGGGCGTCGCAGCCGACCACGACCATCCGATCCACATCTAACGGCTCCGTGATCCAAGCAAGTGCTGGAACTCTCCTCGGATTTTGCGCAGTCTTCTGACGATCGAGCAACTCGCGCATGGTCATTGTTGGAAAGCGCACTGCATTGGAGTTGGCGCGGTAGATATGCCAATCGCCGCAGATTTCGATGCGGTCCATCCACGGCAATGCTGCGATCCAGCGGTTCACGTCCAGATAATCCTTGTGAAATGCGAGCGTCTCGTACCCCAGCGAGGCAATGTAGCGCAATCCGAGGGGATTCATGTTCTGGTACGAGGCCCCGAGTAAACGGAGATCGCCGTCGAGCAAGTTTGGCTCGCAGCCGTTGAGAGTACGATGACGGTGTATCAAACGATAGTAAAGGCCGTCCCAATCCCAGGCCTCCCTGGGTGTCTTGCGATTGACATCCCACGCGGAAAAAGCTGCCAGATGAACCTGCTCTGGTTGGTCCGCCAGCCACGATACCCAGCTAGGTATTGCAGAGGCTGGCCTATAAAAGAAATTCTGCTGGCCCTCGTAGCCGTCAAACAGGGCCAGGGCCAGAATCGGCAAGGCAGCGGCGGCTCGAAGCCAGGGTGAACGAACCTTGGCCACCAGGACGCTAAGGATCACAGGCGCCGCCATGCTCCACAGACCGACCGAGGCAAGGCCCGCCCTGCCATAGCAACGGAAGCAGCTGACCCAGGTGGCGAGCATGACTGAGGGGCCGTTTTTCAGACTGACCAGGACAAGGATGCCGGTCAGCCCCATAAGCACATCGACAAATCGCTCGGAAGTGCCTTGCAACGCCCTCTTTGCTATGAGTCTTCGCCGGGTAAGTACTCGTTTAACCGCGACCCAACGGGGAGCGCGCGAACAGGAGGGAGCCAGCGTCTCGTCTGTTGACGCGCTCCCCGCTGGGTCGCGGTTAAACGAAGGCGCGGTCGTGATCTCGAGAGGGTCCTGCCCTGACTGCGTCGACACGCAGGGTTGCCGGTGAGCGGAAAACCGCCAGCCTTTCAGACGCGCGATGGCATACAGCGCAATCGCAGCCAGAACCAGATATCCGGGATAGTGCCAGCCTTCACCGACCGGCGCGAAGAAGGCTTCTCCAGGCTTATGCTGGAATTTCCAGTGCGGCGACACAAAATACTGCCAAATCTCCGAACTGTAGATCGCGCTCTCCCCTTGATAGCGATGGAAATACAGATCGGATAATGGCGTTTTCAGAGTCGTCATCCAAACGGGGAAAGTGAAGAGCGCTCCAAGCGCGCCATAAGTCAGCCAGGCAGCACTGCCCGCAAGCCAGTGTTGCACGCTCAGACGTTTCTTCAGCAAGCAGCCAGTGCCGTACAGAACGATAGCCAGCGTCACGAAGAATCCAATATAGAACGAACCTTGCAACACGAGTGCCAACGCCAAACCCAATAACAAGCCGCGCCGCAGTGAAGGCATCTCGAGAAAACCGGCAAACGCCCACGCTGCCAGCGCCACCCAGGCATGCTTGAACAGATGCAAGTGCCCGTTGAGCCGGAAGGCAGTCGACATGTTCAATGTGACGATGATGACTGCGACGGCAGCCCAGAAGTACGATTGGGTCAACCTGCGCACCGAGAATCCGACTACCCACCCGTTTCCTGCCAGGACGATCAGCACGAGCACGTGATAATTGACGATGGGTGACAAAAAGCGACTCGTGACCGCCGAGATCAGCAGCAAGTCGACGCCTTCATATAGACCTGGATGCTTCGCGGCGATCGTGGGATACGGCTGGCCGAGCAGATCGTCGTTCGCCAGCTTCCACCATTGCCCATGCGCTTCCCCTGCCCGTTCCATTTGATAGGCGTAGAACCAGGCATCGCCGTCGAGCGGGAGAGATTTTCCCTCCTGCCAGGCGGGCCGATAATAGAAGCCGACAGCGAGCAACACAGGAAGACAAACCAGCCCAAAGGTGCAGAGGCACCGTCCTATCAGCCGGGATAGTGGGATCGGCTGAAGCGCGTGGTTCATGCTACTTCCTTGAATGCGGAGGAAACCGAGCCCGCGCGGCGCCGGGCAATGACCATCAGGAGATCGAATGTATTCACCCACACGGCCCCAGTGCCCAGGCCGGAGGACATGCAGAGTCTGTGGAGTCGGGATGGCTCCCTCTTGCCGAGGCTCGTAAGGCTGTAAGTGATCTGTCCCAGGCCGCGCCAGGTGCCGACGTGGCGCGACCAGACTTGCTCGAAACCGAACCGTTCCAGCGTGAGCTGCAACGTGGCTTGCGAAAAATACCAGAGATGTGTCGGCGGATGAATCTGCCGCCACCGAGGTCCCTGGATCCGAGCCAGCAAACTGCCGATGTCGCCCGTGGTGAGTGCCAGAATTCCGCCGCGCGGCAAGATTTCGGCCATGCGGGCAAGGTAGTGGGCCGGATCTTCCAGGTGCTCGATGGCGTCCCACAGGCAGAAGGCATCCACGTCGCCAGGCCGAAGCGGGAGCGATCCGAAGTCTGCCCAATCCACATGCAGCCCAAGCTTGTCGCGGGCGTAGCAGCAAGGTTGCTCAGCGATATCGCAGCCGCGGACCTGCCAGGATTCGCGTGCGAGGTCGAGGAACAGGCCATAGGCACACCCTACCTCGAAGAGCTTTTTTCCGCGCGGCAGCCAGCGGTGCAGGACGCGCATCCGCGTCCTGAAGTTGGCTCGATGCGCGGCGCGGTCAGCGAGGTAATCGAAGTATTCGGCCCCGTGGAAATAGTCCTCAGAATAAAGTTGCTCGAGCTCTTCGCGCGAGCAGCGCTTCGGGAAGTAGACCATGCCGCAGGTCGTGCAACGGGCGAGCTTCCGAAACAGCGGTGTGGACTCCGCGCCGCCACATGCGACACACCGGCGTTGCGCGCGATTTGCTGGCATCCTGCCTCACAATCCTTGAGAGAGGGTCACTCGGCTTTGCGGTCCACTCGAATGACAGGTGGCCATGGGCGAGCGGCGCTGGGCGGCTCGCTCCGGCCTCGGTTCACAGAGGAAAGCCCTGCGCTCGCCCGCGAAATGTAGAGCGGTCGGCCCTTCACCTGTTCGAGGATGCGGCCAATGTATTCACCGAGCACTCCCGCCACGAGCAGCTGGCAGCCGCCGAAGAACAGGATGCAAAGCAGCAGGGAGGTCCAACCCGGCACGGTGTCGCGGCCGAGGAGGTGCGCCGTCAGTGCGTAGACGCCATAGAGCAGGCTCGCTAGCGTAATGAGCCATCCCAGGATCGTCAGCCGGCGTAGCGGGTAAAAACTGAAAGCCGTGATACCGTCGAGAGCGAAGCGAAAGCTGCGCAGAAAGTTGTACTTGGATCGTCCCGCCCAGCGGCAGGGCGCGGTGAATTCCACCACAGTTTGCCGGAATCCCATCCAGGGGATCAAGCCTCGCAAAAAGCGATGGCGTTCGGGCAATTCGTTAAGCACGTTCACCACCACGCGCGCGAGCAAGCGAAAGTCGGCACTACCTGGCTTCAGGGAAATATTCGCGGCCCAGTTGAAGACGCGATAGAACAAGCTCGAGCTCAATCGTTTGAAGGGATGAATTCCCTCTGTCTCGATGCGCAGCGTGTTGACCACGTCGTAGCCATTGCGCCAGCATTCCAGGAGATTCGGAATCAGCTGCGGCGGGTGCTGAAGGTCGCCGTCCATCATGATCACGGCGTCGCCGTCGGCGTGGTTCAGACCGGCGCTAAGCGCGGCCTGATGGCCGAAGTTCCGTGACAGCAAGAGGTAGCAAATCCGTTCATCGCCCTGCCGCAATCCAGCAAGCATCTCTCCGGTCTGATCCGTGCTGCCATCATCGACGAACAGGAATTCAAAATCGTAAGGAAGAGGATCGCAAACAAGGCGCAATTCTTCGTACAGCTTGCTGAGGCAGTCGGCTTCATTCAAGACGGGTATGACCACGGAGATTAGCGGCACGTTGACGGGCATGGAATTTCCCCAGAACGTAGAGGGCTTTCCCTATAGCTGCCCTGGTGAAGATGAGCAAGATCAAGGACGAGTGGTCAAGGTGCTGGGGGACTCGGCGGAAAGAGGAGATTTGGTCACTGTGGGACAGGCCAGGCAAGATGGGTGAGAGGGCGGAAACGCAAAAGGCCGGCAAATGCCGGCCTTTTGTATCACGATATCAATAGGGGATGGTGCCTTGGCGCGCGTTATCAAGCGATCATTCTCTCCACTCCTGTCTGTGCGCAGGTTTGCACGCGTTGCGAAGCGCGCCATTTTGCCAGCCATTCGAGCGTCTCGGCGATCTCCCGCTGCAGGCGACGCGTCTCTTCCCAGGTCTGACGCACGAACGAGTCTTGAGCCGCCGCCACGTGAACGTCACTGTAGTCCTCGATGATGCGTGGGCCGCGCTCGTCGTCCTTGGCCTTGGAGCGTTCGACGTCGTGAGCGATTTGCTCCAGCGTCTCGTACAGTTGCTGTAGGCCGGCGGCAATATCGTTCACGTCCAGTTCTTCGCTCAGGATTCGTCGTGCGTGCTCCCAACGTGGCTCCGAGCTTGGCGTAGCGAGGAGTTGACAGAGCCTTTCCTCTCCTCCGGTCGCGCGCAGTGTTTGTACCTGATTTTTCAAGGTCAACAGCGCATAGTAGCGGATGAAAAACTTGTAGACAGTCAGCGCCCGCTGGCGGTTTGATTCGAGCACGAAATTCTTGCCCAGTCCCTGGATGTCGCGGTCGGTGTAGACCTCTTGAATCTGCCTCACCGCCTCGAGCTGTTTGCAGGCGTCGCGCATGAGATCGGCGATATCCGGCCGGAATACCTCGAAATCGAATTGCTGCCGGCGGGCATGGTTGCGTGCCCGGTACTTGCCCTCGTTGCGCTTCACCGCATACAGATTGTCGGTGAGCACCCAGGCAGGGATGAGCTCGTTATAGGCCGGCGAGACGCCCGGATAGTGTGCCGATGGAGCATTCAGCAGGGAGAACGGGAATTCAATCCTTTGGGGCAGCGTGGTGATGCCGCTGGCGAGGACGGAATAGGGCGCCCGCCGAAAGTCCGCAGGAAATTTGACGTTGACGCCAAGGCCCAGGAACGCGCCCTCGCCCGGCCAAAACTCCTGATCGGGAGTCTTGGAGGTGTGATTGGAGCCGATGTTGGCGCCATGACCGACGTTTCCCTTACCCTCGGGCCAGACTGTCGCGATCAAAAGTGCCTGGTGGTGAAAGCTGACAAACGGGCCGATCAGGCAGGCGGTCACTTCTCCTTGGCTGACTCCTGAATTCGGCCCGAGAATGCTATTCGCGACCTTGCCGTGACTCTCGGCGTGCGCATGCTCGAGCAGGACCGAGCGTTCGACGATGGCCATCGTCGTGACTCGGCTGCCCCATTGCAGGATCGCCTCGGAGATACAGCCGCCCGATTCGATCCGCGTTGGCTCGTCGGGATTGCTGAGCACGGTGCTGTCTGCGATCAATGTCGCGCCGTCCAGCAATGCGTGGGCGCCGAGAAACGTATTGCGGACGGTCGTGGTGCTGCGCACCACCGCCCCAGCGGCAATGATTCCACGGTCCGCTGTTACCTGCGCCGCATAGTCGGCGACGGCATGAGTATAGCCATCCAGGAACTCCTGCTGCGAACGGGATTTCGCCACGGCTGTCGCTACCGCAAGGTCGATTTCGGCATACACGGCAACGTCGCGGCCTCCCGATTCGATGCCGATCGGCAAGGAGATGCCGTTGCCAAAGGTCGTTCTGGCCGCGCACGTGATCACGCCGCAGTTCAGCAAGACGGCTCCGTTGCATACGACGTAATTGGCGAGCAGCTTGACGTCGCGGATCAAGACGTCGTTGGCCACAACGCAATTGGCCAGCGTCGCGTTGTAGATACCGGTCGGCAGTTCGAGCCCCTCGAAGAGGCGCACCTGACTCGAAAATCGCCCGATCAACACGTCGCCCTGAAGACTGCAGTTAGCGAGCTTGCGCCAATCAAACCCATCAACCACGCGAACACGCGACCAGTCATTGCAGAAGTTGCCGCGCTGCTCAAGTTGGACGATTTCGTCGCGGTAAAGAGGGCGTAATGGCGCGTCGCCGAGCGCGTAGAAGCGCCCACCGTCGCGACGGATGGAGGCAACTGCACGCACGAGGTCTGAATGCGCGGCAGCTTCGCGAACTCTGTAGATCACGTCATCGCTCAAGCTCGAACTCCTCCTCATGCTGGCGGGGAGACGCTGGCCGCTATTGCTTTAATGGATCCGCTGGACCGTCTTGCGGACGAATTTCGGTCGTACCTGCGCTGCCGTGACGGCGTCGATGCATCGGCGGAGACTGGTGTGCAGCTTGGTGCAGGGGCAGTATCCGAGATCGGCCTGAGCCCGCGTAATGTCGGCGACACTATGCCGGATGTCTCCAGGACGAGGAGGCATATGAATGGGCCGGATTTCGGTGCCCAGAATGGCGTTGATTTCATCCGCCAATTCGAGCAACGTGGTTCCGCGGCCGCTGCCGACATTATACACTCGGCCGGCGACGCGCGGCGCGTCGGCCGCCAGGATGTTGGCCTGCACGATGTCGTCCACGAAGGTGAAATCACGCGACTGCAAGCCATCGCCAAATATCACCGGCCTTTGCCCGGCGCGAATTGCTTCCAGGAAAAGCGGCACGACCGCGGAGTATGGATTGCCGGCCTGCTGGCGTGGACCAAAGACATTGAAGTAGCGGAGCCGGACGGTCTCCAGGCCGTAGACGTGGCCGAAGGCAACACAGTAGTGTTCCCCAGCTAGCTGGGCCACCGCATACGGCGAGAGCGGCTGCAGCGTCTCGCTTTCCCGGCGCGGCGACGATTGGCCGTCGCCGTAAACCGCGGCGCTCGCCCCGCAGATGACGCGCCGGACACGTGCTTCACGTGCTGCAGTGAGTACGTGCAGGACACCGGTGGCGCAGACGTGATGCGTGGCCAGAGGATCGACCACACTCTGCTGAACGGAAGGCAGGGCGGCCTCATGGAAAACAAACTCAACGTTCTTGCTTGCTTTCCTGACCGCGTCGAGATCGGCAACGTCGCCGTGGATCAGCTCCACTTTGCTGCGCACGTGCGTCAGGTTGGAAAGGGCGCCGGTGGAAAAGTTGTCGAAGACGCGAACCACGTTTCCGCGCGCGAGCAAGGCATCGACCAGATGCGAGCCGATAAACCCGGCTCCCCCGGTGACAAGAGATACTGTCATGGAGCGCCTCAGCAATCGAGAGAGAGGGCACCGACGAGCAGAGGGTCTTTGAGCAGCCAACGCCGTTGCGGATGTCTTGGTTACAGCCGCGGCCCCTGTATTTGCCGCGGGCAAAACGGGCGAGCAGTTACTCTACCGTAACGCTCTTGGCGAGGTTGCGAGGCTTATCGACGTCGCAGCCGCGAAGGAGCGCGATGTGGTACGCGAGAAGCTGCAAGGGGACGACAGCCACCAGAGGCTGCAAGTATTCGGGCACGTCTGGGATCGTGATCACCTCGTCCGCGCGTGCTTCCACTTCGTCGTCCCCCGCGCTGGCGATGGCGATGACCGGCCCTCCCCGGGCCTTGATCTCTTCGAGATTGCTCATGACCTTGTCGAACACCGCGCCGCGCGGGATGAGGAAGACCGACGGCGTATCCTTCTCCACCAGTGCGATCGGGCCGTGCTTCATCTCTGCGGCCGGGTAGCCCTCGGCGTGGATGTAGCTGATTTCTTTCAATTTGAGCGCGCCTTCCAGAGCCACGGGGTAAAGGTACTGGCGGCCCAGGTAGAGCACGTTGCGGACCGAGGAATAGCGCTCGGCGATACGCCGAACTTCATCATGGCAGTCTTCGATTGTCCTGCGGATGGTGTCGGGAATGGCGCGCAATTCGTCCAGTATCCTGGCTCCTTGCACGCTGGAGAGATGGCGCATGCGGCCCAGGTAAAGGGCGAGGAGCGTCAGCACTGTGACCTGGGCCGTGAACGCCTTGGTGCTGGCGACGCCGATCTCAGGACCGGCATGCAGGTAGACGCCGCCGTCGCATTCGCGGGCAATGCTGCTGCCGACGACGTTGCACAGGGCCAGCGTCGGATGCCCTTTGCGCTTGGATTCGCGCAGCGCCGCCAGCGTGTCTGCTGTCTCGCCCGACTGGGTGATGGCCAGGACGATAGTATTGCGCTCGATAGGCGGATTGCGGTAGCGGAACTCGCTGGCGTACTCGACCTCGACCGGGATGCGTGCAAGTTCCTCGAACAGATACTCGCCGACCAGTGCCGCGTGGTAGCTGGTGCCGCAAGCCGTCAGGATGAGACGTTCGGCGCGGCGCAATTGCCGGCTGTCGAGATTGAGTCCGCCGAAATGAGCGCTGGCATCGGGGTCGGACAACCGGCCGCGCATGGCGTTTTCAACCGCCTCGGGTTGCTCGTAAATTTCTTTGAGCATGTGGTGCTCGAAAGCACCCTTGTCGGCATCACCCGGGTCCCAGTCGATCTGGTGCACGCTGGCATCTACGCGAGCCTGATCGCTATCGAGGATGTGCCAGGAATCTTTGGTGATCACGCACATCTGGTGGTCTTGCAGGTATACCACTTTTTCCGTTTGGTCCATCAGGGCCATCGGATCGCTCGCGAGGAAGTGTTCGCCTTCGCCGATGCCAAGTACCAAGGGGCTTCCCTGGCGTGCCCCGACAATGAGATCGGGGCTAAGTGGACTGATGACGGCCAACCCGTAGGTCCCTTTGAGCGCCGCGAGGGCTTTGCGCACCGCTTCTACGAGGTCGCCGTTCAGGTGGTAGGCGATGAGCTGAGCAATGACCTCGGTGTCGGTGTCGCTGTGAAAGACGATGCCCTCTTGCTGGAGCTGCCGTTTGACGCTTGCATAGTTCTCGATGACGCCGTTGTGGACGATGGCGACTTGGTTGTCGCCGCCCACGTGCGGATGTGCATTGGCGTCGGTGGCAGGCCCGTGCGTGGCCCAGCGCGTGTGACTGATGCCGTGACAGCCGGGAATCGGCCGGTCACGCAAATGACGGGCCAGATTTGCAATGCGGCCGGCGCGTTTGCGCAAATGCAGGCACGCCCCCGTCACCGTAGCCAGGCCTGCGCTGTCGTAGCCTCGATACTCCAGACGTCGCAAGCCTTCGATCAAAATGGGCTCGGCTTCGCGGTGACCGACATATCCCACGATTCCACACATGAACCAGTCCCTCCCATTACACCGGATGCAAGTTGCGAGCCTTGGTTGGCTTCAGGGAGACACGCCGCAAACTGAACGAACAAACGGCAAAAGATTGTCACTGACGGGCCAAACGATACTGCCATGTACTGCCGGCGAAGCGACTCCGTCTACGTCCTGTTCAGGCTTTGACGATCCGGCCTTTCGCGGGTGAGAGGCCGGCGGTTGCATTGCGCGTATCGACAACCAGGGGAGCGTGGCGAACAATCCATTCATAGTTGTACGCGGAATGATCGGTGACGATGACCACGCAATCCAGCGCAGCCAGGAACTCCTCCGTGAGCGCTTCGCTGTCCAGGCGAATCGAATGATGGCGCATGCGCGGCAGCGAAGGAATGAGCGGGTCGTTGTAGGAGACGTAGGCGCCGCGCCGCTTGAGCATCTCGAGGATCGTGAACGCCGGCGATTCCCGAGGATCGTCCACGTTTTTTTTGTAGGCAACGCCCAGGACGCAGATTCGGCTGCCCTTGATGGGTTTGCCGTCGTCGTTGAGGGCCGAGGCAATCCGGTTGACGACGTATTCGGGCATGGCCGCGTTGATTTCACCAGCGAGTTCAATGAACTTGGTGTTGATGCCGGCCTTGCGCGCTGCCCAGGTCAGGTAAAACGGATCGATGGGAATGCAGTGGCCGCCAAGACCCGGGCCGGGGTAAAACGCCTGGAAGCCGAAAGGCTTGGTTTTGGCCGCTGCGATAACCTCCCAAATATCCACGCCCATCGCCGCGAAAATCACCTTTAGCTCGTTCACGAGCGCGATATTTACTGCGCGGTAGGTGTTTTCCAGGATCTTGGCGGCCTCGGCCACCTGCGTGCTCGAAACCGGGACGACGCCGCTGACAATCGGTTCATAGAGCGCTACGCCCAGTTTGCCGCTGGTGGCATCAATGCCGCCGACCACTTTGGGAATGGTTCGCGTGGAGAAATTAAGATTGCCCGGATCCTCGCGCTCGGGGCTGAACGCAAGGAAGAAATCGCGGCCCGCGCGGAGTCCGGACTCCTCGAGAATCGGCCGCAGCAATTCCTCCGTCGTTCCCGGGTACGTAGTGCTTTCGAGCACGACAAGCTGGCCCGGGCGCAGACGCTTACTGATGGCTTGACCGGTGCCGGTAATGTAAGAGAGGTCTGGTTCGCGGGCTTCCGTCAACGGCGTTGGTACGCAAATGATGATGACATCGACATCGGCAAAACAGCCGGGGTCGGAAGTCACCTCGAACCTGCCGGTGCCCACCAACTCCGCAATCCGCTCGGAGGAGATGTGTCCGATGTAGCTCTGCCCCGTCTTGAGTTTTTTAACTTTCTCTTGATCGATGTCAAAACCGACGACGGGGTAGCCACCCCACGCAAACGTCTCGGCCAGCGGCAGTCCAACATAACCCAGGCCGACGACGCAGATGCGTGCGGTGTGTAGTTCCAAGCGGGAATGAAGTTGTTCTGCAAGTGTTGCCGAAGCTGTCAATTCGCGGGTCATCCCTAGTCTCCGTTCGATTCGTTCGTGCGACTAGATGCAATCATCAATTCAGACGTGACAGAGCAACACGTCCGGCTCGCTACCGTTGTCAAATCGTTCCTCATTACCGGGCAAATCCAACGCTCTACGTCATTCTGTGCCCTCAGGATGATAGCAAACCGCATGCCAGTGCCAACTCCTCGCGCTATTCCTCCGGCACGAGTGAGTTCTATTTGCTTGATCAACAAGTGGATAGGGATTCGGCTCAAAGGTGCTGCATACCGGAGTCGCAGGTATCCCTGGTGTTCGTTTCCAGGAAACTTAACAAGGAGCGTTAACAGGCGCAAAGAATGGTTAACAGGCTATTTTGTGTTGACGCCTCTATGTGGCGCCCTGACACAGCCTATTATTTCTCGTCCAGGTCCACCAGCAACCGATCCAGGGCCTTCTCCTCGAGAGGATGGATTGCCTGCGCAAGATTCATCTTGCGGGCTCTCCGGATGCTCTCTACTGCATCCTTCTGCCTGCGTGCCTTGTGCTGCGCTTGAGCAAGATGGAAGTACATCGTCGCCGTAGGAACATCGCGGATACATGCATCAAGATCTCTGATGGCGTCGTCGATTTTATCAAGGTTGAGATAGATCAGAGCACGCGTGTCCAGCAATTCCGCCATCGGGCCGGCGATTTCGATGGCCTTCTGGACGTTTTTGAATGCCTCACCGTAATTGTTGTCCAACAAGGCCTGGAACCAGGCAAGGTTGTTCAGGGCCATAACGTTGGTGGGATCCTGGTCGAGAATGCTCTGGTACACCTGCTCTGCTTGAAGGTACTGGTGTTGCAGCGTGCGCAAGTTCGCGACATCCATCTGCAGTGCGAGAGACTCTGGTTGCTTTTGCAATGCCTTCTCGATAAGACGCTCGACCTGCTGGAATTGCTGGGGGGTGGGACTCTTGCGGGCGTTCAGAATGGCCAACGCGAGGCTGGTCATCCTTTCTGCCGGAAAACTATCCCAGAGTTTTTCGCAAATGTCTAGAGCCTCTGAGAGGCGGCCTTGTCGTCCAAGGAAAGCCGCCAGCTGCAGCGAGTCCTCGCTGCCCGATTTTCTTGCGAGTTGCCGATAAATCTCTTCGGCGCTTGCGATTTGCCCAATCTCTTCGTAGAGCTGAGCAGCAGTGCCGATGTCCACGCCGGGTGATTTCGCGAATTGCTTGGCCGCGGCTATTGCGTCAGCGCTCCTTCCGGCCCTGTTCAGAAGGAGGGCTTGCAGTTGCAGTATCAGTGCGCCGGCCGGGCGCCGCGTCTCGGCGTCGAGATTCTGAAGCCGATCGAGCGCGTGCTGGGCCGCATTGGTCTCTCCCAACTCGAACAATCTTCGGCCGCAGTAGGCGATCTGAGCCGGATTCTCCGAGAGCGTGACGATGGTGACATATTGCCTGTAAGCATTGTCCTTTTCGCCAATTTGCTCGTAGAGCTGGGCCAACGATTGCTGTTCCTCCAGTGTGGGCGCCTGTTTTTTTGCCAGCTCTTCAAGCAGCCTGGCGGCTTCGATACGTCTGTTCTGCCGTGTTGCCAATACGTGCGCCTTGGTTCGGAGGTCCTCGATGGAGTCGGGGAGAATCTGCAAGTTCTCTTTGAGGTATTTGTTGAGAGCCTGCTCGAACTTCTGTTGTTCTCCGGAATAAGCCAGACACAGGGCGAGCCCGCGTCGCGCCCACATGCGATCGCTCTCGCTCGCCTTCGTTTCCTCGGCCAGGACCTTGGTTAGATAGGGCTCTGCATCCGCAAGCCGTCCCAACCGCAGATAGAAGCTGCCGGCATTCCGGAGCATGGGAATGTCATCGGGATTGTCCTTCAATGCCGCGCTGTATTGCTCAACGGCTTTGTCGACCCGACCGAGCGCTTCCCAGCATTGAGCGAGTGCCACGGGCGCCAGAGCAGGCGGAAGGTTCTCCTTGGCCTGCAGGATAACGGCCTCGGCCCGGTCTTTCTGGCCATTAGCCGTCAAGAATCTGACCAATTCGAGCCACGCTTCCGGGAGTTTTGCGCCCGCCGGCAAGGCGACAGCTTTTCGGAACGCATTCTCGGCCTTCGTTGCATAGTCCTTACTCTTGTTCTTGTCGCCGGCGTAGGCCAATGAGAGCACTTGGCCCAACAATAAATAGTCGCGCGGATCTTGAGAGCCATTGTCGATGGGTTGCTGGGCGATAGCAATCCCGCCGGCGAAGTCTTTCTCGTTGATCTTGAGAAAGGCTTCCATTTTGCGCACCTCGGCCGATCCCTCCTGCTTGGAGATCTTCTCCAGGAAGGGCTTGGCCTCCTGATAGCGACGACTCTCAAAGAGGATCTGGGCAATCTGGTGCAGCGCCTGCGGGCTGCTTTCACCCAACTCCACGGCCTGCATCAGCTTTTGCAGTGCCGCGTCCTTGTTGCCTTCGAGCAAATAGATCTCAGCCTCGCGCGTGGCCACGGCTGCCCAGGAGGGGCGTTGGGCGGCGACCTTGCTCAGAAGGGAGCGTACGTATCGGATCTTGTCGACGTTTTTATCCTTCCTGGCCGAGGAGAGAATGCGACATGCCTCCGCGTACTTCCACACCGTCCCATCCTCGCCCTCGATCTTCTTGACATCGGCCAGCATCTTGGTTTGGGCTGCTTTGTCACCGTCCTGGATGGCGAGATCGAAGAGGCCGAGCCGAATGTGCATGTCGTTCGGATCTTTCTCAAGGAGCTGAGTCCAGAGACGCTTGGCGTCGGAGCTCTTCCCGGCACGCTGGTAAAGCTCGGCCAAGCCCTTGAGGAACGGAACCTCTCCTTGCCCCAGTTTGCCGGTGTCCTGTTCCAGTTTGGCCAGCATCGTATCTCCACCCTTGTCTCTCCCGGACTTGATCCAGTACCGGGCCTTGGCGAGGCGCAGCTCCGGCCGGTCTCCCAAGAGTTTTTCAGCATCATTAAGCACCTCTAAGGCCTTTTCCGGCGTTCGGACCCGCTCGGTGGTGTCCGCGAGCGCGATCCACAGTTGCGCTTCATTTTGGTTTTTGGCGCAGGCATTATTCAGTACCTTGAATGCCTCTTCGGAGTTGGGCTGCGGCTTGACCATCAGTGCCCAGGCTTGGATGATAGGGATTTCGGCGAGATCGGGCGCCTTCTGGGCGGCCGCCTGCAGCATGTCCAGGATCGGCTGCCAATTGGCATCCTCCTTCCGCCCTTGCCGTAGATTTTGCGCCACCAGGATCCTGGCCAGTTTGGGTGCGACAGAAGCATCATGGGGCAAAACTCGCTGATACTCGACAATCGCCTCGTCCGGCTTACCTAGCGCGAGAAGGGCCGAAGCGAGTCCTGCTTGCGCGTCGGTCGTCTCGGGCGCCTCGGCCAAAGCCTGGCGGTAGGCGATCAGTGCTCGATCGGGCTCGCCCAGGTTCTCGTAGCAATTGCCCAGGAGGTAATCCAGGCGGTTGGCCTCGGAGGGCTGGCCGGTGAAACGGCCGCGCACGCTTTCCAGCAATTGCGCCGCCTGGCTCCACTGCCCTTGGTACATGTGTTGGCGGGCAGCCAGTTCATCCAGGACTGCCTGCGATGCCTGAGAGTCGCGCAGATGCTGAACGATTTCGGCAGCTTCCTTGTCGCCGCGCTGGATATGGATCTCGGCCAGCAGCTTGAGAAGTCTGTTGCGGTTGGTCTCTGGGACGGCCTTCAGTCCGTTCCGAAGCGCAGCGATGGCGTCGTCGGGGCGCCGAGCACTCAGTTCGACTGCTGCCAGCATGCCGTACAGTTTGACGTTGGCGGGGGCATGCTCGATGCCACGCTTGAGGTAAGCGCGGGCTTCGGCCGGCTTGTGCTGTCGCATGGCGAGCCCGGCGGCAGCCAGGCCCACCTCGACGTTCTGGGGAGCCAATGCCACAGCCTCGGTCACTTCCTTGTCCGCATCGGGTTGCTGGCCGCGCATGCGAAGGTGCTGCGCCCGGAGCAGGTGCGCCTCAGCGTTTTCCTTGTTATTCTTGACTAACATCTCTATGACTTTGTCGGCGTCCTGCGCTAATTTGCGGCGTACCACCAGGAAATTGGCCAGCTCCCAGTAACTGGCGATGTCTTTCTTGTCGTCTTCGATCGCCTGTCGAAGGAACTTCTCGGTCTTGACATCATCGCCTTTCCGGACCAGGCAAACGAACTTCCAGCCTTTCAATTCCGGGTCGTTCGGGTAGACCTTCAATAAACTCGTGATGTGCTCCATGGCCTCATTGAATTGTCCCATGCTCATGGCGAGGGACACGAGTTTACGGCGCAGGTCGTGGTTGTCCGGTTCGTGCTGCAGCACATCTTGCAGCAGAGAGAATATCCGCTGCCAGTCTTGTCTCGACTTGTCTTTGTCGGCTTTCTGATCGAGGCATCGAGCCTGTGCCTTCTTGGCCTCTAGATCGTCCTTCGCGTAGAGAAGGTATTGACGGTAGTACCTCGCCGCCAAGGTGAAGTCTTTTTGCTCTTCTGCTTCCTGGGCACGGATCTTGATCACTTTGGCGTTTCGCTGCACCTGGTAGCCGTGCAAAAAGGCAACCGCGGCGCCCAGGGCAATCAGGGAACCCGAAAACCACAAGAGAAACCTCACGTTTACCGTTCGGTGGAGAGCCATTTCGCTCGTTCTCCGCACTGCAACCAACTAGCAAGCAAGAGTGGCCACTGGGGCCACTGACTTCGGTCGACCTCGATGATATGTGCCTCTTGTCCGGAGACAGCCGGCATCCTCTTATGACGGGCAGACGAATCAACTCATATCCAGAAAGGATAGGCGCGCCAAACCGTCATTATTTCATTGCAGAAGGCAGGGTTCAAGTCGGCGGCGGCAACAGGTCGAATGTGGGCAAGCTTTGAGCCACTAACTGGCGGGCAACATCGACAGCCCTTGTAAACGAATACTTGTGATGACGAGCCAGAAGGCTTATCAACCGGGCCTGGTTACGGAAGATGCCGACATAGGTCCGAAAACGATTCAGCGGCGTCAAAGGGAGACGTTCCTGCCGGGGGTCGAATTCCCAGGGATGAAAATACAGCATCGCGACGGAGGGATGACATTCTCCCTGTACCTGGCACAACGCGCGTTCCAACAGGAAGAATGGCAAGAGTCGAAAATAGCCGCCGCCTCCCACCGGGATATTGGTGAAAAGTACACGCAGCGTCGCGGGAGGGATCTCAATTAGCTTGTGCACTGACCCGCGTGCAAGGAATGGTGAACGCGGCGCCTGTGGGATGCCATAACGATCGTGCCGCACCGGGTAGATCGAAGAATCGTAGAGTATTCCGCTCTCGGCAAGCACATCCACCGCCCATGCAGTCTGGCGCACCAGGCTGAAGGTCGGGGCCCGGTAGCCGAGTATCCCGAGTCCCGTCACTTGCTCCAGGGCGTCCTTGCTTTCGCGCACATCGGCACGAAACGACTTTGCTGTGAAATTGTGGATGCGTCGATGGTTCCAGCCGTGGCTTGCGACTTCGTGTCCCGCTTGGGCCATGGCACGGACAATCCCCGGACTATGCTTGACGATTTCACCGACCACGAAGAAGGTCGCCTTGATGCCGCGCTCTTCCAGTAGATCCAGGAGCCAGCGCGTCGATGATTCGAGCCGGCCGCGGTAATGTGCCTGCAGGCTGGGACTGATCTCGAGCGTGGCCGCGGCTTCGATCTGGTAATGCTGTTCAACGTCGAAGCTGAGGATGAGGCGCGTCGGTCTCCTGGCGACCGCATGGACATCCTCCCATGCTGACGGAAACTCCAGGACCGAAGTTGCTACAGTTGCCATTAACGTCCCCGAGGACTGACTAGCTGCAAACGCGCGGTATAAGAACACAGTAAACCATGATGCAGTAAGCGCTTAAATCTTACCGCGCAGCCAATACCAAAGCGTTCCCAGCCACTCATGGCACGCCCGCTCGAAAGCAATCCCTGCGTGGAGACTGGGAATGATTTGTTGGGGCCACTCTGTATCGTAGGTCGCCTGGTAGCAAGAGCCACAGGGGACTACCTCGAAGCCTTCCTTGCGAAAGCAGCCAACCGCGCGCCCCAAATGTTCCGCGCTCGTGACCAGTATGATCTTATGTATATTAAGAGCTTTGAGGAGTTTGGAACACTCTATTGCATTCTCGAAAGTGGTCTGCGATCTGTTTTCCAGAATTACATTCGATTTATCGAGCCCAAGCTGTACAAGATAATCGCGCATGGCGCTGGCACAGTCCGGATCCAGAGCATTGTCCGGTTTTCCGCCACTGACGATCACCGGACAGGGCTTCCCCTGCTTGAACATTTCAGCGCCTTCCCGGCAGCGGCAGAGGGATTCGTAGTCCAGTTCGGGGCGGATGCGAATTGCGTCGGGGGGCGCTACGTAACTAGCCAGAACCACGATGGCCTCGGCATCGCTGGGCCGATCCCGCAAGGGCGGATACCGCGACTCGATGGACCGCGTCGCGAACCATCCGACGACGGGAGTGCAGGATACCAGGAACAGCACAAAAGGAATGCTAACCCACAGGAGCCGGGCACGCGATTCTTTTCGCTTGCGCCACAGATTGGCAACCACAAGCGCCATTACCATGCAAAAAATGGGAAATGGCTGCAGAATATTCCAAACAAAGATCTGGTACATCGGTGTTACTCTGACCACCCCAGGCGGAGCGGCTAGGCGTCAAGGTATTCCCCGGACAATCGCCGGACCGATCCAGCGCGTGACCGCCACGGGCAGACGTTGCCAGATGCGTATGAAGCGCTGGTAGCGAGGGTTGTCGTGACGCATGTCTGTCACATCGCCGCCGCGTACATAATACTGCCACTCGGCTTGCAGCGCTTCGGCGCCCCACTGTTTTTTGAAACGGACCGTGTTGCTGTCCTTGCTGGAGCGCCCAAAGTCGAAGACGGCCTGGGAACGCTCGATGCTGCGTTCGAGCAAGAGCCAGTACATGAGCATATTCGCACAGGTGTGGTTGAACTCCCGCAAGGAACTGGCGCTGGGAACCTCGGTGATCCCCCAGCCATGGAGAAGGAGCGCCGCGGCAACCGGGCGATCCGCCGCACGGAGCACGCAAAACTCCGCTCGTTCAGGGAATTGTCGCAGAATACTGCGGAACAGTTTCCTGCCGAAGACAGGCGTGCCCAGGTCGCGCATGTTTTGGCTGAAGACGGTATAGAAGTCCGGCAGAAGTTCTTCACGGCCCCACACGGGAACGAACTGGTTCTTCTGCCCCTTGCGGATTTGATTGCGGACCTTGGCGGAGAGTTGCGCCCAGAGCATTTCGCTGGTTTCGGGCAGCGGAAGCTGCATGTGGACCTTGTCGGTGCGCGTCTGATTGAACGCCGGGTGCGGCGGGCCCTGCACCTGTCGCAGCTCCAGGTGCCGCACGCCGAGCTCATCGGCAAGCTGCACCGCATGATCGACAAGCAGCCGGTAGACATTCTCATCGTCAGCTACAACGCCGCCATAGTTCACGTAGGGCAGGCTGACCAGGAACCGGCCGAACAAGATGCTACGGACATGGGCCAGTGCCAGGAACCCGCGCGTCTCTTCGCCCGTTACGACCTCCAGACAATAGGGCACGTGCTTGAGCGCCTGTTGCAGCACAGTCGTCCATGCCGGATGCCAGCTTAGTTGTAACGGTCCCCGCCGGTTCAAATAGGCCTCCAGGCGAGGCCAATGAGAACTGATGTCTCGTCCCGTGTGGACTCGTAGCTCAAACGCTGATGTTGGAGTCAAGGCTTTGTGCAAAATCATAACTGGCCGAGAAGTTCGTCGTAAATGGTGCGAATCTTTTGCATCCGCTGCTCGAAGCTAAAGCGAGCCTCGATTGTCCCGCGCCCAGCCCGGCGTAGCTTTTCGCGCAAGTCGTCGTCTTGCAGGATGCGCGCCAGCGCATTGGTCAATTGCTCAACGGACTCTCCGTCGATGAGCAAGCCATTTTCCTCATCGTCGACTAGCTGGGGAACGCCGGCAACGCGGGTTGCGACAACCGGCACCTCCAGCGCCATCGCCTCCAGCAATACATTCGGCAAGCCTTCACGAATGCTGCTCAAGGCATACACATCCATGGCCTCATAGATGCCTCGGATGTCCGATCGGTAACCTAACAGGCAAATGCGGTCCGCTCGATCCAGTTCCGCAATCAGCTTCTCCAGCGCTGGTCGTTCCGGTCCTTCGCCGACGATGACGAGCCCGGCATCCAGGCCCCTTTGCAGCAAGCGATCGGTGGAACGGATCAGCAGGTCGAAGCCTTTTTCGGCAGAGAGTCTGCCTACCGCGCCTATCAAAAGACGATTGGAAGGGATTTGCAAGGCCTGTTTTGCCTGGCTGATATCGAGTGTTCTCGAATACTCTTGCGTGTCGATCGCGTTCTGGACGAGCAGACAGCGATCCTCCGGCACGCCGCAGGCCAGGCATTGTTCGCGGAGGTCGTTCGAGACGCAGATGACGCGCTCGAAGTAAGGCAGGCAGAGCCGCTCGATCTTGTAATAGAGAGTTGCCCGCCCGGTTTGCACTCCCCAGCCATGAACGGTCGTCACCAGGCGCAGTGGCCAGAACATGCGCAGGAGCAGCCCCAAGGCATTGCTCTTGTAGTCATGCCCATGCCATATCGTGACACGCTCACGCCGGCAGATCTCCAGGAACTGTGTGATCACACGGTAATCCCAGGGGCCGCGGTCGGGAACGGAGAGTAGAGGCGCTTGCCAGAGTTCCGCCTTTCTGCGCAGCTCTTCGAATCCCGCATCACCTGGAGGATGCATGTAAGCGCACAGCATGCGGTAGCCTGCATTCACCACGAAGCGGGGAGAATGCAGAATCGTCTTGTCGGGTCCGCCGCCGGAGCCGGTGACAACACGCGTGTGCAGCACGACGGGCTGATCCTGGCATCGCGATCGGCGCTTCACAGCTTGTCCCGACGGTTTAACCAGCATGGCTTCCATTCAAGCCCACCTTTGCATCCATCGCCCAGCGCTCGAACTGCCTGGCCTTTTGGTCCCAGCTTTCGTCGAGCAAACGTATTCGAGCTTGGCGCTGTTCGGCTGAAAGTCCGTCGTTTAGGCGTCCGCGCACCGCTTGGGAAAATGCTTCGGGCGTGGCTACCAGGTCCAAACAGTCCGACCATTCGCGCGTCGCCGGCAAGTCTCGAACGACCGCCGGTTTGCTGGTAGCCAAGTACTCTTTTAACTTGAGGGGCTGCATGGCGCGGGTTACCGGAAGATCAGCATAAGGCATGATGAGAACCGCTGCCAGATTCGCCAAACCGGGCAGTTGTTCGAACGGCAACGACCCAATGCGAACAACCCTTCGGGATGCAAAGAGCGCCGGGTCCGGATCCA
>DATGZX010000313.1:0-10414 GCA_035296965.1 Gemmataceae bacterium | reverse complement strand
GCCTGCTGGCCCGCTTGATAGAGTGAGGTTTTCCCGGAAAAACCGGGAAATAATCGCCAGTGCGGCATTTGTAGAAGTTCATTCTATGAACAAGAAAGTTCTCCGCAAGTGGCATAGAACTTCAGCGGAAAGACACTAACGGAGCTGCGTCTAGAACAGGGAGTTCGCCCTCGAATGGCTTAATCGTGCGGTAGGGCCAATTGGGTACAGAGATCGTTATCTTGGCGGTGCGACCCTTGGCCTCCTCCGGGACTCCTTCGATGGCGCCAACGAATTCATATCCGGACCACCGCTCGCTTAAATCCACGCTTGATACGATAGGGTTTCCCTTCGTCGCTGACTGAAATCGAACCTCAGCCTTGGGATGATGGCCGTCCGGGAAATCGTCCGGACTAACATAGGCGAACGTACCAGGTCCAACGCCTCGCGTTCCTATGGATGCCCGGATAAAGTAAGCATTGAGACTGCCGAGCTGGGCCTTCAAGTTCTGCACCATGTCCCCGCGACGCAAGTGTTGGTTCGGCTGAATCTGCACACTCAGTGCTCCGTCAAAATGGATAATAGGTGCATCCTGCGGCCGTTTTGAAAAGATCAGCGCTCCCGCCGGGTCCGCAAACGTTAAAAGTTTGAGGTGCGCGTCATCGGCTTTAGCTTCAGAATGACCGCTGCCAAGACTAATCGTAATCTCAACGCAGTAACTGATCAGTTCATGAGTTTCTTGAAACTCTTGTTGGATCCTTTGTCTCAGGTCTTCTTCAGATTTCGAAGTGGGTTGCAGGTCCAACCGGCGTCTTTTTTGGGCGATGGTTAAGTGCGTGTAGCGAGGAGGACCAGCGAGAATGGGGCCTGTGTCCAACTCTCGCCATTCGAGGAAAGGACATTTCCCCTCCCTTTGGAATTTAGGCAATGAAAATCGCTTCCCGGGTTGGGTCAAATCACCGTTTCCATTGCAATCGACATACAGCACGTCGCCATCGACGACGAGCCAAACGCGGTGCTCGGCGTTAGGGCCGATCGCAAGCAGGCAGTACCTTTGCTCACCTGAAGCGTAGGCCGGTTCCTTTCCTACGCTTCGTTCAATCTTGCTCAAATCCGCCCCAAGAACCGGTAGAGTCGAAACGACAAGGGCCGAAAGGAATGTGCGTAGGCCCAATGTGTACATATGCACCCTTTCCTGGTGTTCCCAAGACAATCATTTTGGCCAGCTTTGGAAAGAGACAGCTGGGGACAAAGAGTAGTCAGGAAGGTGTTGTCTCGCCAGGCCAATCGATGGGCAGCCGTAGCGATCCCTGCTTCAGCGTGCGCCAAGGGCTCAATTGGGGCCAGCTTCGACTTGGCAGTCATTGGTCAGACTTGCTTTTCCATGCCACTTTCCCGGAACTGTAGCCGACAGAAAAGACGACGCTGCCCTCCCTCCATCTCTGCTCGGAAAGCTCGACCTGTGCAGACTCTCTGATGGCTCCTTCAGAAATCAATGCTGGCGGCAGATCGGTCGACTGCATTCTTCCGAACGCATTTGTTTCTGGAGGTCCGAGCAATTTTTCGACTTGCTCTGATGTCATACCGTTTTGAACTTTATCAAAGCCCAACGCTAGCGCGTAACCGCTCAGCTATAAGGGAGCCGCTTGCGAGGGTTGTTGCGTAATGCACCCGATGGCGATTGTCGCGGATACGCGAATAAGTCTGTCCTTGTCCTTGAGGAGCGGCTGGAGACTGGGTAGCACAGCCGTGGCCGCCGAGCCCATCTTGCCCAGCGCCTGAATTCCTGCCGCTTTGCAGTTCGGATCACGATCCCTCAAGAGTTTCACGAGACAGGGTATGGCAGCTTTCGCCGAGGGGCCCATTTCTCCCACCAAACGAGCCGCAGCGATGCGATCCATCCAGTTCTTACTATCCAGGCGGATCAACACGACACGCAGTGCGCTCTGGGAACCGGGGTCGATCATCCACAGTGCCTGCGCCGCTGAGAGGCAAATTCCAGCGTCATCGTCTTTAAGGAACTCTGTTAGGATGGGGACCGCGGCCCTCGCCTCTGGCCCAATCTTGGCCAGAACGCTGCAGATTGACGGAACTTCGAAGAGGCTACGAACTCTCTCTGGTGTTTCCTCGGTCGTCATGAAGCTCTGGACCCAATCAGGAAGAACTACGCTACCGCCGCGGGGCCGGGCGTGTGCATCCGCTTCATGATTTGCGGTCAAGATTCTGACTAAAGTCGGCACGGCAGGCGCCGCCGCTGGTCCCATCTCGGCGAGAGCAGTGAGAGCCACCAAAGGCGGGAACAGCCCCTGCATAAAATAGCCTATTATGCCCATAGGTCCTGAGTAGCGGAACCCTCCGCGTTCCGGATTCCTTGCCTGGGAATTTGCCTCGAGGACCTGCATGAGCGTTGGCAGGACCTCCTCGCACCGATGCTCCGCATGCCAGAGAATATAGGCGGCTATCTCTTGGTCCTGGACCTCTTCGGAGCTCAGCAACTGATGCAATATCGACCGAGCCTCCGGGTCCTCTAGCCGCTGCTTGGCCAGTGCTTGGGCGGCCTCGAGTCTTATCTTTGGATCCAGCCCCTGCAACCTGTTGATAGCGGAAGTAAGCTGGTAAACGGGCTTTGGATTTAGTTGGCGAAGTCGTTCGGCGGCGGCCTGCCGCACGTACGCATCAGGGTCCACCAGTAGCTCTTGCAGCGCCCCGGTCGATTCCAAAAGCGCAATGCCACGCTCGCCAAAAATATGCGCGGCCGCGACGCGTACCGACGGCTCGGGGTCCTTGCGCATATTCAAGAGCGCAAACATCATCGCTCGCGTCTTGGGATGCATGCCCCCGAGGGCGTCCACCGCTTCGAGTCTCAGGGCAGGATCCTGATCGCCCAGCCCCTTGATCAGCCCCGAGACGACGTTTGGTGTTTTTGGATCGAGCTGGCCCAGCGCTTTGATCGCTGCGCTGCGCACGCCGGCATCCGCGTCGTCCAAGGCGGTGCTGAGAGCCGCCGTTGTATATGTCTCCAGTTTCCCAACGCGCTCGACCAAAGAGCGCGCCTCGATCTCAATTTTTCCGACTTTGCTAATCTGCAACACAGCGTCGATTGCCGCCCGGCGAACGGAAGCGTCGGGATCAGAGCGGATTATCGTGACAAGTGCTGGGATCGCTTCCGCTGCGTCTGGACCCAATTGACCCAAAGCCTCGACGGCATCGAGGCGAACAGCTCCGTCCGGCTCCTGCAACGACCGTACCAACTTGGCGATGTCTTCAAATGTCGAAGAGGGTCGCTCTAGAAGGAGGCTCTCGCTCCAGTCGGGAATAACCGATGCCAAGGATAGGTGAAGTACCAGCAGAATGCACTTCGACATTGCCGCCTCCTTGCGCATCCGCGCGAACCTGGACATCCTTACCGTTGACGGGTCCAGTTGGCCGGCAAAGTACTCCCTTTGGTCGTGGTAGTCTAGACAGGATGGCTGATTCTGCGTGCACAACTCGGGACAACCCGGCGCCAAGGAGTCGGCATGGTGCGTCGGCGCGAGTACGCTTGACACACCCTACGGGACCTTCAGGGCCGGTTTCTTTTGCGCGACTCCCGTGTTATCCTTGGAAGTGCAAATCTCCGGTTCGAACGGCCGATTCTCACTGTTGAGAGCGCGAGCACGCCTTCAGGAGTGTCGGAGGCCAGCCATGGATAATGGAAGTGAATCTCGCAAGAGTCCTTCGATTATGCGGACGAGTTGGATTGTGGTCGTCCTCATCGTCATCGTTCTCTTGGGATGGCTGCTGCCGTTGGTGCAAAAGGTGCGTGACGGCGACGATAATCGTATGAAGTGCATGAACAATCTTCATCAGATTATTCTTGCGACGCTCAGTGCAAACGACGTTCAGAAAAAACTTCCGCCTCTTTTCGGCGTCTACGCAGGCAAGAGAAACCCATTTCAAGCGGATGCGAAGCACGCCCCCTGGCAGTCGTCTGTCACACCAGGAGCCACGATCTGGTACCACATTCTTCCCTACATCGAGGAGAAGCCAACATACGACCGCGCACCGCCCGCGTTTGACTACATCAACCGGAAGGTTTATTTCTCGACCATTCCGGCACTGCCGGATGAAAACGCCGCTGCTGTCAAGGTGCCGGTCTATCTCTGTCCAAGCGACTACAGTGGGCCATCGAACGGGGTATCAGAACTGATCGCGGGAGGGCTCGGTGTCGGCGCGACGTATTGGACGTGGGATGCCAAGCCTGCTGAACCAGCAGAGACTTCTGAAGTGATGCAATGGGGCGCCAATTGCTATGCGGCCAACTGGATGGTGTTTGATACCCTTGCCAACCCCAAGGGCCTAGACGGCACCTCTCGTACCATGCTGTTCACCGAGAAGATGTGGGTCTGCAACATGCTCCCCAAACTTCAGGGTGGTAACCTTTGGGCTGCGCCGCCCTTCTTTGCAAGCGGGACGGCCGACCATCCGCCGGTCGTAAACTACAGTGGTGTACTCGGATTTACAGGCATGCTCGCGGACGGCAAACTGGCGGCCGCGTCCTACAATTGGTCTCTCTTTCAAGCTCGGCCGGCCGCTGACAACTGCGATCCGAGTCTGGCCTCGTCTCCACATCGTGGTGGAATCAATGTTGCCATGGGCGACGGGAGCGTCAAATTCATCGAAAGCAATATCAGCCAGAAAGCCTGGCAGACGATGCTGAAACCCGGCCCTGTTCCGTGATTTGGGGATTGTGATGTTTAGAGCGCTACCTTCCGCACGGCGGATATTCATTGCCTCGCTGATGGGCGGATTACTTTCCTTTGCCGGCGCCGGAGAACCGCTTTCCGACGGCAGGAACCTGTTTCGGTCCTGCAGTTACTACTAAGAGCGCGTTTGAGGAGCCGGCCCGCGAAGTAGCCGGCTTGGAATCTCGAATGAGCGGCCTAGATCCTCAGTTAAATAGTCCGTTACTCGCGACCGGAGTTGGAGCGCGTCGTCCTCTTCACCCTCTTTGCCGCCTGTTCATCGCGCTGCTCGTGGGCGTAATCCTGGGACTGGTCTTCTGGGTCGGATGGTGGGTGTGGCGGCACAACGCTTACTACGCCGAGAGCGAGCGCCTCGCCCATCTCATCAGATCCCTCCGAGAAAAGCGGCCGGAGGGAGTCAAGAAAGTGCATTGGAACGAAGGCGTCGATTGGACGATAACTGCATACTATGCATCGTTTACTGGACCAGAGTACACCGAATTCGATGTCATGAAACGATTTGGGCAATCGCTAAGCGAGAAACTCCAGGGTCCGGTTGACGCAGACTTCTTCGAGTGGATTTGGGATGAACTTGAAAAGACCGGCCCCACGGGAAAGCGCTATGTGACCAAATATCGGTCGTCATTGAGGGAAAGCATGACGTCGGAACCCGATCAGCAAAAGGAGCCATAGCCAGGGAAGGAGACCTTGGCAAAGACCGGTGCATTGTTTCTGAGAGTGAATATGTTTGCTTACGATGACTGGGTTCGGCACGTCTTCGATCATCGGGTCACGGACCCTGCCTGGTATTGGGATGTCGAGGCGGATACGAGGGAACCCGAACCGCCGGAAAGCGTTGCGTGCTTGACCCGTCTGTTTGAAGAACCCGAGTTCCTGGCCCAATATTCCGACGGACAGGTCAATCAAGGGTTTTGGTATTTGGTGCATAACTGTTGCTCCAACTACACGTCGAGCTTGATCGAACCAGGTGTCGCCTGGCCCGAACGGCAGCGAGGAATTCGCGCCATTGCGGCCCTGTTCACTCGGCTGTTCGCCCGGAGGTGTTCCGACCACCTTTCACACGTCGACGAGAAGGGGGCCAGCCCTCTAAACAGTGCTTGTTACATGTGGTGGGACTTGTTCCCGACATGGGGCCAGCCGGAGGACCCTGCTGCAGCCGAGCTCGACGCGGAATTGCTAGCGGTCATGAGTCAGATACTCTCCATAGATAGTCTGCCCTGCCAGGAGAGCGCGTTGCACGGCCTGGGTCATTGGCACATGCATTACCCCGCGCGCGTGCAGGAGATCATCACTGGCTTTTTAGAGAGCGGGAAGGAATTCAGGCCAGAACTGCGCCACTATGCGATGTGTGCAGCCCAAGGGCGTGTCCAATAGACGACAGGGTGTCTCCGGTTTCAGAGACGAGGCGCAAGCTGGGGGGTAGTCACTTAGTCTCCCCCAGAGTCGGACAATTCGCATTCTCAGGGCGCGTTTTTCAAGATCACCCACTCGCCGTGCTCTACCCCCCAAACCTCCCAGCCAACTTCTCTCAAATGGTTTGCTTGACGGCGGTTAGACCTTGTGCTCAACTCATGGCTGTACCTTCCAGAACGGCCGTAGGCGGATAGTCCTTCGGACCGTAATTGTTTGTTGTCATATTCTCAAGGACGCTGCGGGGTCGCGATCTGCCGCGGATTCGACGGCTAATTGTTTGGCAGGCTGCTGAAAAGGAAGAGCAATGCAAGGAAAAAAGCTATCGCGAACTGCGCTTATCGCAAGAATCTGCCTTGCGGGCATCATAACGTATTGTTTGGCCTTCGGTTTTCTACTCGTGGGCACGGGATTCTTCATCGGACCTCATGCGGTTGTTCTCGGAGGCCTAATTCACCTGACGATTGGAATCGTTGCCGTGATAACCCTCATCGTTATTCTCAGTAGATCTCAATGAAGCACAAGTATGGGCTGAGGTAGACTAAGCGGGTCGCCAATCAAAAGTTTACACACCTTGGCGACAGCTGCGACGACGGGAGGGGGAGAGGACTGATAAAGTCGAATCCGGATAGCGTCGGGGCAATCTGAGGCCTCTCAATTACGTCCTCCTATGGAATCACTAGCGTAAACTTTTGATTTGCGACCCGCTTAGACAGGATGGCCCATTCTGCATGCACAACTCAGGACAACTCGGCGCCAAGGAGTCGGCATGGTGCGTCTGCGCGAGTACGCTTGACGCACCCTACGAACCGCGAGGGTTGGACCATGTCGCGCTATTTACGTTATTTTGTGCCGGGGGGCATGTACTTCTTCACGGTCGTGACGCATGAACGGCGGCGCATTCTCACAACGAAGCTTGGCCGGGCCTGCCTGCATGACGCTATTGAAACGGTTCGAGCGCGCTCGCCGTTGGACCTTACCGGCCTTGTGCTCTTGCATGATCACTTCCACACGATCTGGACGCTGCCGCCCGGCGATGCGGACTATCCACGTCGATGGCGCCGTATCAAAGAGGAGTTTACCAAAGCCTTTCTCCAGGGCGGCGGACAGGAAGGCACGGTCTCGTCCTCACGGCGGAAGCGCAAGGAACGAGGCATCTGGCAACGCCGCTATTGGGAACACACATTGGACGACGAAGGCGATTTCGAGCGCCACATGGATTACATCCATTACAACCCCGTCAAGCACGGCCTCGTGAAATGCCCGCGCGATTGGCCCTATTCCTCGTTCCACCGGCTGGTGAAAGAGAAAGTCTATCCGGAAAACTGGGGCTGCGTGGAGAATGGTGTGCTCGACTTTAGCGACCTGGACGAAACAGCCATGGAGTAGGAGTAGGGTGCGTCAAGCGTACTCGCGCGGACGCACCGTTCCAGGTAGAAGCGGGGTGCATCGCGTAGTCGAAGGTGGAAAGTTGTGTCCAATCATTGAAACGGGCGTGAACGTAGCGGCCGGGGATGGTGCGTCTGCGCGAGTACGCTTGACGCACCCTACGGGCTCAGCCTTGTAACCAGGAAGATCTGCTACAAACAACCGCCGCTAATGGCGGGCACGATGTGCACTTCGCTTGTTTGTTCCACGGGCTCCAGCAAACCGAGACTGGCTATTTGACCGTCCACTGCAATGGCGATACTGCGGCGCAAGCCGTTGGCGGTGCAAAGGCGGTACCAGGTGCCTGGGTAGGCATCATTCAACGCGCTCAGGATCTGGCGAAGGTTTTCCCCGGGCAAGCGCACGGTTTCTTCGCCGTGCGTGAGGTCGCGCAGCAGCGAGGGGATGTAAACGACAGCCATGATTCGAAGTCACTGCGAGTTTGCCAGCAGCGCCTTCGTTACACGCGCCGGCGACATCGGCAACTGACGCATGCGCACTCCGGCTGCGTGGTAGATGGCATTGGCGATCGCGGCCGGGGGAGGCACGATGGGGACTTCGCCCACGCCGCGCACGCCGTAGGGATGGCCGGGATTGGCTACCTCCACGAGTACGGTGTCGATCATGGGCAGATCGAGACTGGTCGGCATCCGGTAATCGAGGAAGCTGGCGTTGGTCATCACGCCTTTGTCGTTGTAGAGGTACTCCTCGTTCAATGCCCAGCCTATCCCCTGCACTGCCCCGCCCTGCATTTGCCCTTCGACGTAGCTCGGGTGGATCGCCTTGCCCACGTCTTGAATCGCGGTGTAGCGGAGGATGGTAGTTTTGCCCGTGTCGGGATCAACCTCAACGTCCACGATATGCGTTGCAAAACTGCCGCCGACGCCGCGTGGATCGACGCTCGCCCGGCCGACGATGGTTCCGCCCGTCTCGTATAACGCGGCTGCCAGCTCCTTGAACGTGAAGTGCTTCGTCGCATCCGTTACGCATTGCAGAGTGCCGCCCTGGTAGTCGACGTCTTCAGGTTTGACATTCCAGATCTTGGCGGCGCGGGCGACCAATTGCCGTTTGATGTCCTGGGCAGCTTCATACGCGGCCCAGCCGGTGGCGAATGTCACCCGGCTGCCGCCGGTCACGTCGGTGTAGCCAACGGTTTCCGTGTCGCCGACGACTGGCCGAACGTCCTCGGCCCGAATGCCCAATGCTTCGGCCAGTTGCATGGCGATCGAGGTGCGCGTGCCGCCAATGTCGGTGGAGCCTTCGACCAGGCTGACGGTTCCGTCCGCATTGACGCTGGCCGTGGCGCTCGACTTCAGGCCGATGTTGAACCAGAATCCCGATGCGACGCCACGGCCCCGGTGTGGACCGCCGAGCGGGGCCGAGTAATGCGGATGTTTCTTGGCCGCCTCCACCGTTTCGATCATGCCGATACGTTTAAAAACGGGGCCGTCCGCGCGCCGGGTGCCCTCTTTGGCGCCGCTCTTGAGGCGGAAATCAAGCGGGTCGATCTTTAGCTTCTCGCAGATCTCATCGACAACGGTTTCGGTGGCGAACGCTGCGTTGGTGGCCCCTGGTGCACGGTAGGCGGACGTGGCGGGCTTGTTGACAACGACATCGAGGCCGTCGATTACGACATTTGGCACGTCGTAACAAGCGAAGACGCACATGGCGCCGGCGCCGACGGGCGATCCGGGATAGGCGCCCGCCTCGTAAGCCAGGTACGCTTGCGCAGCCGTGAGCCGGCCCGCTTTGTCGACGCCCAGCTTGACGCGAATGAAAGATGCCGGCGTGGGGCCCGTTGCTTCGAACACGTCCGCCCTGCTCATCAGCACTTTCACGGGCCGGCCGCTCTTGCGCGACAGGATGGCAGCAATGGGCTCCAGGTAGATCCGGATTTTGCCGCCAAACCCGCCGCCGATCTCCGTGGGCACGACCTTGATGCGCGAGACCGGCATCTGCAAGATCTCGGACGTCTGGGCGCGGGCCGTGAATGCGCCCTGCGTGCTGCACCAAATCGTCACATTGCCGTCGGGGTTGAACAGAGCAGTGGCGTTGTGGGGCTCGATGTAGCCCTGGTGAACGGTGGCAGTTCGAAATTCATGCTCAATCGTAAGCGCTGCCGATGCGAAGGCTTTCTCCGCATCGCCAAGTTTAAACTGGAAATGCTTGGCCACGTTTGAGGGTTGCGTCGTCGGCTTGCCCAGCGATTCGGTGGTTAGATCCTCGTGCACGAGGGGGGCGCCAGGCTTCATCGCCTCGCAAACGTCGAGGACCGCCGGCAAGGGTTCATACTCGACTTCGATTAGAGCCAGGGCTTCCTCGGCGATGTGGGGACTGCTGGCGGCGACGGCGGCCAGCGCGTGCCCCTTGTAGAGCACCTTGTCGCGAGCCATCACGTTATCGCTCAGGTAGCGCACGGCGATCGCGCCTTCGCCGAGATCGGCAATCCGGTCGCCAGGATGCGGCAGATCCGCCCCGGTCATGACCGCTTCCACGCCCGGCAGGGCGAGGGCCTTGCGCACGTCGATGCCGCGAATGCGTGCATGCGCATGCGGGCTACGCAGCACGCGACCATGCAGCAACCCAGCCATTTGCACATCAGCGCCGTAGATCGCCCGTCCCGTTACCTTATCGACGCCGTCATGCCGGATAGGCCGGGTTCCAATCACCCGATATTCAGTCGTCTGGCTCATAATTCCTTGTCTCGGTTTCTTAGTTCGTGTTTCGCAGATTTTTAAGTGTCGGCGGAGTAAATTGGTGTCGGCTTCTTTGCCGGTTTTGGGCAGACTTAGGTCGCTCAAAACACAAAATCGCCCGGGCAAGGAAGCCGACTCATGGAACTTACTCCCTCT
>DATGZX010000312.1:0-4124 GCA_035296965.1 Gemmataceae bacterium | reverse complement strand
TTTGGCCGCGTGGACCGCCGATGCCGGCGGCATGACTTCCTCGCCGAGGGAGTGAACTACAGCGAATGCGTGACCAGGCACAATGCCAAGCCTGGATTTCCGGCAACAGGCGTTCCCGAGCGCGTGCCGCTCTTCCTCCCGCCTGAACTCATCATCCAGGACGAGCTTCACCTTATCACTGGCCCGCTCGGCTCCCTCATGGGCCTTTACGAGGGGGCGGTTGATTTTCTGTGCTCACGGTCGGGATATCGGCCGAAGGTGATTGCCTCCACGGTCACCATTCGACGCTACCAGGACCAGATCCGCGGGTTGTTCGACCGCACGGCCCGGCAGTTCCCGCCGCCGGGGCTCATCGCCGGCGACTCATTCTTCGCGGCAGAGAACAAGGCGAGGCCAGGGCGGATGTACGTTGGAATCTGTTCGCCGGGCAAAAGCATGAAGACAGCCGCCGTGAGGTTGCTCGCGTCGATGATGCACAGTGCGGAGCGAGAGCGCCTTGCCCGGACGCCCGAGGTGGTCGATCCGTACTGGACCGTCGTGTACTACTTCAACAGCCTCCGCGAGTTGGGCGGTGCCCTTCGCCTCATCGACGACGACGTTCGCCAGCGGCTCATTTACCTGGCGAAGGGCGACAGCATCGACCCGCGGAAGCCGGAATCCAGGCCGGAACTCACGAGCCGGATTCCCCCCAGGGAAATCCCGGTCCGGCTGAAGCAGATGGAGCAGACGCTCGCAAGCGGTCTAGCGTTGGACGTGCTGCTGTCGACGAGCATGATCTCCGTCGGCGTGGACATCCAGCGGTTCGGGCTCATGCTCGTTACCGGCCAACCCAAGACGAGCGCGGAGTACATCCAGGCAACGAGCCGGGTCGGACGGCAGCCGCCGGGCCTCATCTTCACCCTCTACAACTGGTCCCGTCCGCGCGACCTTTCGCACTACGAGCGGTTCACCACCTACCACTCGATGATGTACCGCCACGTCGAGGCGAGCCGCGTTACGCCTTACTCTCCCCGCGCGCGAGACAAGGCACTGCACGGTATCTTCATCTCTTTGCTCCGACTCCTGGACACGCGCCTCTCAGGAAATGACGGGGCACAGAACTTTAATCCCAGGGATTCGCTCGTGCAGGAGGTTTCCGATTACATACTTGAGCGAGTGAGACAAAACGACCCGGACGAGTACGATGACGCCCGCGAACGGTTGCAAGCTCTAATCGACGGATGGGTCACCATGCAGGCCCGTCACGGTACGGATCTCAAGTTTCGCTCGCCTGGCGGTACAGGCATCAACACCCCGGTCACCTGGCTGATGCAGTTCGCTGAGGACGGACAAACTGGTGACTTCCCGAAGGGAACGTTGAATTCGCTTCGGGACGTGGAAAAGACGTCGGGACTTTACTTCAAGAACTTCAGGCGGCCCGGTGGTGCGAGGGCCAATCCATGAGCAAGCAGAGAATTCGCCCGAGTCAGATTATCACAACCTTTGGACCCGGGGCCATCGTGGACCTCCCGGACGATTCCGTGATGATTGCTGGCACCGAGCACTGGTTTGAGGGACACAAGCCTCACACCAAGATCAGCGAGCCGCGCCTCCAGGCGGCTCTGAAGGTGAACGAGTTCCGCACGCCGCCCGTTGGCTCCTATAACGACAATGACGTGCCTTTTGTCCGGTTCCCCCGGTATCGAGTCTGCCCGAAGTGCTCACGACTCTCCGACCAATTCCGTTGGCCGAAGGGTCGACCCCAGTTTGCCACCTGTTCCCCGCTGCGAAACATGTGACCGGGAAACCCATCCGGCCCGCCTCATCGTCGCGTGCCCGGCCGGCCACATCGACGATTTTCCGTGGTATCGCTGGGTCCATCGGGGTAACAACTGCGGAGGCGGAAACCTCTACCTGCGGGGCGAAGGCAAATCGGCGGCCCTCGGCGACCTGCACGTCGAATGCACGTGCGGCCTCTCACGGTCCCTCTCGGGAGCAATGGACAAGAACGCGATGGGGGAATGCGGCGTGCGGTGCCGCCGCCGCCGGCCCTGGCTGAACGACGACGACGATCCGAACGACTGCAACGACGGGAGAACGCTTCTCTACGTACTCCAACGCGGTGCGTCAAACGTCTACTTCTCCGTCATCCGAAGTGCGCTCTCCATCCCGCCGTGGTCGGACCCGCTCCAGGCAGAAGTCGCGTCCTGGTGGGGACAGTTCAAGACGACGCTTCCCGTCGAGGCGTGGCCGGCCGTCATCAGCGCCCGCTTTCCCGGCGTTGACCAGGCCCGCGTCCGGGAGTGCATCGACCGGCTGATGGGACTTGCCGCGGAGCGACCGTCGATCCGGCGAGAGGAGTATCAAGTCTTCGAGGCTGACCAGGATCACAGCACAACCTACTTCGAGGCGCGGCGACAAGAGATGTCGTCAACCACCGCCCGCTATCTCTCCCGGCTCGTTGCTATCCCCCGGTTGCGCGAGGTGCGTGCTCTCCTGGGCTTCACCCGTATCGAGGCTCCGGAAGTTGATCCGACGATGGAGGTTTTCAACGAGGAACAGGGAATCGGAGTCACTACCGCAGCCATCTCCGCAAAACAGCTCGACTGGCTGCCGGCGGTGGAAAACCTCGGTGAAGGGATTTTTCTGCAACTGAATGCGGAACGACTTCAGAAATGGGAAAAACTGGACCCTGTCCGCCGCCGTGCGGAAACTCTGATCAAAGCGTATTCCCTGTGGAGGCAAAAGCGAGGTCTGCCCGAGTTAAAGGATCAGCGTCCCCGGCTTCTGCTGCTCCACACGCTTGCCCACTTGCTCATGAGACAGATGTCCCTTGACTGCGGGTATTCCTCCGCCTCACTCAGGGAACGCATTTACTCCGACGACAAGATGGCCGGCTTGCTGATCTACACTTCGACCCCGGACAGCGATGGCAGCCTGGGTGGGTTGGTGAGGCAGACCCGTCTGATCCGGAATGACGATGGGTCGGAGAGAGACTGCTTCGGCAGGCTGCTTGATGATGTGAAGGATCTTGCCCGGACCTGCTCCGGCGATCCTCTGTGCCGGGAACATGATCCCAGAAGGACGGAACGTCTGAACGCTGCGGCCTGCCACGCCTGCGCCATGGTGTCGGAAACATCGTGCGAATTCGGCAACCGCCTTCTCGACCGGGGGATGGTGGCGAGCCTTCCGAATTCCAGGGCCACTGGCTATCTCGACTTCGATGAGTGAACAGTCGCAAAACCCACCCGAGTGGATCGGCGCGCTGGCCGGCGCGACTGCCGGGCTAGGCTCCAGTCATTTGCTGGACCTCGCGGGGCTCCTTCATGCGGCCCATTCCACACCGCCATCCTCTGGTCAGTTGCAACGCGCGCTATCACTTTCGACCGTGTCCGCCGCCCAGCTTGCGCGGGGTCTCGATCAGGTCATCAACTCAACCGGTGTGACTGTCCGAGATGTTCAGACGGCACTCATGACGCTTGCCTGCACGCACAGTACGGGTATCGCACAGACCGACACGGTGGAAATCGCCTGCACAGCACCGACCCGGCTTGGAGTGCCACTGCGGACGACCTACGCAACGGCACTGGAAATGGTGGAAGAGGCGCAAAACGAAATCCTCGTCGTGGGATATGTATTCACGGAGGGAGCGAAATCACTCCTCGAACGAGTAGCGAGGGCCAGCCGCGACAGGCGAGTCAGAGTGACGGTCATCGGCAACCGGATGGAGGAATATCTTTCCGCCTTGCGGTCAATTTGGCCGTCGGATTGCCCCGGGCCGCGCGCGTTCAGTTGTCAGGGCAACCCCCGCGACGAAATGTCGGCCTTGCACGCAAAGCTGCTGGTGTGCGACGGTGCAACTGCGCTCGTTACAAGCGCTAATTTCTCGCATCACGGGCTTCACGAAAACATCGAGATAGGGGTGAAGATTAATTCGTCCTCCGTGGCGAGGCTGGTCGAATTCTTCAACTCCCTCATCGTCGCGAGGCAGGTGACTCAGGGCTTACGCATCACAATAGCGAAACTGGGTCATATGGAAAGTTTCATATCCTGAGCAAACCCAGACTTTTGCTCTTCAGTTTTGCGACTTTTCGATAGTGTTGTGACCAATACAGCAAATTTCTATTTACGTTACATTATATGAT
>DATGZX010000311.1:0-3328 GCA_035296965.1 Gemmataceae bacterium | reverse complement strand
GTCTCTTCGCTAAAAAGCCCATAGTGCTTTGGCTCCGAGCTGACTGACGGGCCGCTTCGGCTCCGTTCAACACGCCAGTTACAGGCGTGCTCGCTTGGCGAGACGCCTGTAACCGCCTATGTGTATACTGGCGGGTTGGACATATGCGATCCCAAGGCTCCGCGATGGTAACCCATGGTAAATGCCGAAATCTAACTCAGTCTGATCCAGTTGGAACAGTTCGTCGAAGAGCGCCGACATCTTTCGGCGGCCAAGGCGGTAGGATCGCTGCCCGCCGGCCTTGGGCAATTTCTGAGTTACTTCGCCAACACGCCCACCAGTTGCCGAACCTTATCCCCGCCAATCCGATCCGACAGTTCCTTAACGGCCTTAATTTCCTCCGCGCTGAAGCCCCCGGAAGTTCTGACTCCAGCGGTGCTGCCTGGCTGCCGCACCACTGCACTCTCCCCTGCCGATTTGAGGGTACTCTTGTAATTCGAGATCGTGTTAAGGCTCATTCTGATCCCGAACTCCTTCTTGACGTATTTCAGGATCGCCCTTGGACTGGCGTCATGGCCAAGCTCTTGCAGCGCACGCCGAACCCCTTCCATCTTGCTGATTCCACTCTCGTTTCTCAGTCGTCCTTGTGGCATCGAAGAGTCCTCTGGTTGGAATATACAGGGCGACCGTTGCGGACATCTTAGGGCTGATATCGTTGATGGCCAAGGTAAAAGGCGTTCCCGATCTGACGAAGTTGAGCGGAACCGCAGCAGAAAACAAGTCGCCTAATCCGGCGGCTGCTGATGTGCGCACACTGATTTAGAATAGAGCGGGACGGTCGGAGCAGCTATCGGCTTGGCTCGGTGCAGAGCGAGCGATGCCCGAAAGGGAGTGGGCTATGCCTGGATTCACAGTTGGCGAAGTCATTTTTCCTGGTTCTGTCTGGTTCATCATTCACAAACCGTTGCCCAGCGACATTTCTGGGCTTGCGCGGGCGGCCGTCAGAGGCTCCTGGTATGACCGAGATCAGAAAAGGAATTACCCTGTCGTATATGCCTTCAGCGACCCGGATCTTGCCCAAAGATGCCTCCTCGAATCGTTTGGAACGCATGCGGAATCTTGTACCATCCACGGAATAGCAGACTACACACAATTGATCGCCTTTCTCAGGGAGCTAGAGTCCGGTGGAGATAAATACGTCGGAACCGACAAGGGACACGCTGGCGGCTGTCTGCAATCCATCAACTTCATCATCTGCGAACTTAGAGAACGGGGTTCCTAGGAAGACGGCACTATCGTCAGGCTTCGAGCGGGATCATCGCTTGCGTCGGGGCAAAAGCGATGCGGCTGACATTCGAGAGGGCGCAGTTCCTTATCCAGCGCCACGTCCCAGAGCCGGATCCCGCGCGCGAGGTCGCGACAGGCAAGGGTCTTGCCGTCTGGGCTGAGGCGATGAGGTAGTTTCGCTTGGGTAGCTGAAACTGGCGTTTTTCTTCGTGGGACGGCATGTCCCAGAGATGGACCGTGACCTCACGCCGCAGGTGGGATTTACGTCAGTCCCCCCAACGATAGCAACGGCTTTGGCTGGCACCCGGGCATCCTCAACCTCACCAACACCATCGTTGCCGGCAACACTGCAGGCTACGCCCCGGACATCAACGGCGCAGTGACCACGGCCGACCATAATCTGGTGGGCGACGCCACAGGCAACGGCCTGGAAAACGGAGTCAATGGCAACATCGTCGGTGGCTATCGATCGGTGATGGGCGACGCCGTATTCCCCACGCGTGTGGGGGTGAACCGATCGAGCGTTGGTATTCCCCACGCGTGTGGGGGTGAACCGCAGACCGCACTGCCGCCGCTTCCTTCGATTGCGTATTCCCCACGCAAACTGAAGGGAGTGTTGGCCCACGTTCCCGACGATCATTGCCTTGTGCCCTCACAAGTTTACGACTTTTTCATCCTTGACAACGTCGGCCACAACAAGGGGTATATTTCTACCAGCGGTGATTTGTTATCCGGAATTGGCCGTGCTCGGGCGTTTGCCGGCCGGCACGGTGGTCGATGGCGAATTGGTAGTATTCCAAGGCGGCCGGGCGGACTTCCCGGCTTTGTTGCAACGACATCAGCGCCAGGTCGCTGATCCCCTCGATGCGCTTCGCCGGCGGCTGCCGATTCGCTATGTCGTTTTCGATCTGCTTGTCCACGGAGGGCGCTCCCTCGTGAAGGAGCCGCTCCACGAGCGGCGGGTGCGGCTCCGTGAACTGTTGACCGAGATCAAGGAGCCGCTCCTGACCTTCTCGGACGGGATCGTGGGTCAAGGCCGCGACTTCTTCACGCGCGTGGTGGCCCAGGGTCATGAAGGGATAATGGCCAAGCACCTCACCAGCCGCTACCAGCCGGGCAAACGCTCGCCGGCCTGGAAGAAGATCAAACCTGTCCAGGTGCTGCCTTGTGTGATCGTCGGTTATCGGCCGGGGCGAGAAGGAGTACACAGCTTGCTGGTCGCTTCGGTGCACGCCGGGACGCTCTGCTACGTGGGACAAGTCAGCCGCGGATTGAGCGCACAGACACAGGCCGAGCTGCCCCAGCGATTGGGCCAACGGCGCCGGCCCCACCCGCTCGTGTCCTGCCCCGAGCCGGCCTGCTGGGTCGAGCCCGAGATCTATTGCCGGGTGCGCTTCCAGGAATGGACGTCCCACGGCCGGCTGCGCCATGCCGTCTTCGACGGCTGGCTCGAAGGCTCGAAGTAGCCCAGAAGCCGAGGAGTGCCCATGCGCAAGGAATCTGACCGGTGTGCTCGGAATCTGCTTGATCGGGCTCCGCCCCGTGAGGTAAGTGTGTTGCCCTGTTGAGACGCCGCGCCGACGCGGCGCCTGGTTCCGTGTCCTTTTTTTAAGGAGAAGCATCATGGCAACGACCAAGAAGAATCGGCAGGCCTCGGCCCACAAGGCGGGCCAGCAGCCCAAGTCCGGGAAGGCCGCCCCGAAGCGGCGGCCGGCCGCCGCCGAGAGCGCTAAGAAGCTCAGCGCCGTAGCGGCGGCGGCGCGGGTGTTGAGCGAGAGCGGGCAGGCGCTGACGTGCCAGGAACTCATCGCGGCCATGGCGGCCAAGGGCTACTGGTCCAGTCCCGCGGGCAAGACGCCCGCAGCCACGTTGTACGCGGCCTTGACGCGCGAGATCCAAACCAAGAAGGAAGCCGCGCGTTTCCAGAAGACCGAGCGCGGCAAATTCGCCCTGGCATAGCCAAGCCTACGGAGCCGAACCTACCTCGGCCGCCCAAGGCCCCGACGCGGGGCCTTTCGGCGTTGTGGGGTCCCTCTCCTCGACCTCCCGTAACCCGCCGCCA
>DATGZX010000310.1:0-4656 GCA_035296965.1 Gemmataceae bacterium | reverse complement strand
TTCGAGCCACTCGATGAGGCTGGATGACAGCCGCGGGGTTGGCGCTTGCGTCGGTTGTGGGCCGTTTGACGAGTCGAGTGCCTTGCGCTTCATGTCGAGATCAGCCTGGACGTAGACTTCGGTGGACTTCATGTCGACATGTCCAAGGAAATCCTTGACCATGACGAGGGGAACGCCAGACTGGAGTAGGTGCATGGCCTTGGTATGTCTCATGGTATGGGGACTGATTCCTACACGCGCCAGCGCGGGCATGGCGCTTGTGGCCCGACGCAAGTACTTCAGCAGAATGTATCGAGCGCCGTGTCGACCCAGTCGGTCTCCTCGGCCGTTCTGCAGGAACGGCTGTTGTTCGTTGAGTTGACGCCCCTCGGCGGACAGAAACTGCCGAACGAGCCGCGCCGACTGCGGCAGCAAAGGGCATAAACGTTCCCGGCGTCCTTTACCGCGAACACAGACAAATGGCGGTGGGTCCAGATGAAAGTCGCGCGGCGTCAGATCAAGCAATTCTTGAATACGCGCGCCGGTGTCATAGAGAATGCTGAGGAGCACGTAATCGCGTTCGCCGTGCTTGGCCAAACGGTCGATTTGACCCAACAGATAGCCAAGCTCCTGCTCGCTGAGATAGCCCAGCACAGGGCGAAGCGCCTTCTTTGCGGGAATAGCCAAAACAGAGCTACAGGTAGCCGCCAGAGCTGGCTCTCGTCCGGCGACGTAGCGGAAGAAGGTCTGCACGGCCGCCAGCCGCGAATTGCGCGTGCGGATCGTATTGCCACGGCTGGTCTCCAGATTCGTGAGAAAATCCAACACCAATGAAGCCGTGAGATCCTCGACCAAGAGCTGATCTACGGAGCGTCGGCACCGCCCGGCTGCATACTGCAGCAATAGCTTCATTGCATCCCTATACGATGTGGACGTATGGGGGCTGACGCCCCGCTCTACGGCGAGATAACGAAGAAAGAATGCCGAGAGCAACGTGGGAAGTGTTGGCACATTCATCAAAGCTCTCCTCCGTTGATCAAGTAGCCGAAGCGAACTTGATGTCGCCGCGTGATTTCGCCCATCAACTCCTGGGTAAGTTGCAGGTAGCGCTGAGAGCTGGCCAGGCCGACGTGCCCAAGGTACGTGGCCAGAAGTGGCAACTTTGCGCCGAGATCGACGTCCTGTTCACACCACAGCAGAAGCCGGAGGACGGCAAATGAATGTCGAAGGTCGTGGAGACGAATGTGCCGATTGCCGCTCGTGCGCTCAATGCCGGCCGATTTCAGTGCCTGGTGGAAGGCGTCACGCAGTGCGGTAATCGAATACCGGCCTCCGCGTGGGCTCGGAAAGAAAGGCTCCTGGGGAAGGCGGGATCCGAAGTGCTGGGTTGCCAGCGTCCGGCAGCGCAGCATCTGCTGAAGCAAATCCGGAGCAATCGGAACCACTCTTGACTTGTCGAACTTCGTGTGCCGGATATGCAGCAGGCCTATGTCGAGATCGACATCGGCCCGGGTAAGTCGCAAAAGCTCTCCGGCTCGCAGTCCGGCCAGGTACAGGAGGCGCAAGGCAGTGCCCAGAACTGCGTCCCGAACCGGCGATGTCCGTCCTTTCATCAACTCGGAGCAAGCTTGCAGGAAGCGTTTGCCCTCTTCTCGGCTGAGCACGCGCGGCACAAATCTCTGACGCACAATCCGCAAGGACCTGCGATCCGGTACGACTGTGCGCGCGTCTTCGAGGCGCAGAAAACGACAGACCTCTCGGATCAGAGTCAAACGATGCGCGCGCGTCGACTCCGATTCGGTGCTCCTTCTGGCTACATAGTCATGCACAATCTCGAGCGTGATCAGCGGATCATCTGGCAACAGGCGAGTACTGAGAAAGCAATCCAACTCGCCCAACGCGCGACCCTCCTCTCTATAGCGGTAGCCCATGGCGTGCTTTTGAGCGAGGAACTGTACGAGTTTTGATGCCAACGGTGAGGTGAATTCAGCGGAGGAACTTGCTGGCTGGGTGCTCATCGGATCACCTCCTCCTCGGAGATGGCCACGCCTCGCAAGCCATCCACCTCGACCCGGGTGTAACCGTAGGTGGTCTGGGTTGACGCGTGGCCCAGAACATCGGCGATCGCTTTGAGAGGATGCCCGGCGGCCAGCAACTGAGTCGCCAGGGTATGGCGAAATAAGTAGAGGCCCCGGCGCCCTGGCCGGTCAGCAAGGCCAGCGCGTCGTAGGGCTCCGCGCATGATTGCGGCGAGGTTGTTCTCGGCCGCGAACGGCTCGAAGGGTGCGCAGTGGCGAAGAAAAACGGTGCGGTTCGTCGACGCTGGGCGCCCATCGAGCAAGTATGCGCTGAGCGCATCCGCGACGTCGGGTAGTAGCGGCAGTGCAAGGGGCCTGCCGGTCTTGAGTTGCCGGAGATCAATCCGGGCCTCACGCCAATGGATCTCGTCGAGGGTCAGTTGACGAATGTCACAGGGGCGCAATCCATACCGAGCAGCCAGCACAAGGACCGCATAGTCGCGCCGGCCAAGCGGAGTTGCTCGGTCCACAGCGGCCAGGATGCAATCCACCTCCGCTTGATCGAGCACGTCCGGGAGGCTGACATATCGATACTGTCGCGGACGCGGGATAGCATCACGTAGAGCACTGGAGAGCCATCCCTGCACGGCGGCCCAGCGGAAAAACACCCGAAGGGTAGAACCATACGAACGCCGAGGTCCATCATTTTCAGCATTCTCGTAGAACTCGCGAATGTGCTGTGGCGTAATCCGGTCGAGTTCGGTGATGCCAGCGGCCTCCAAGTACTGGGCGAATGCCGACAACTTTTGGATGTACTTCCTGGCCGTTTTCGCCGCCAGTCCGCGATGCGTATGCACAAACTGCAAGTACGGCGTCAGAATCGGGGCAAACCAAGCTGGGGTAAGAGGAGGAGAGCCAACACGCCGACGAAACTGTCCTCGCTCGTCTGTTTCGAGGAAGATTCTGACAGAGGCCCGAAGAACGCGGGAGCGGCTGGCACTTGTCTTCGAGGTGCGCCGGGCAAGGTATTGCCGTACCGCGTCGGTGCCTGTGGCCGGCAGAAGCAGACCGCGTTCTTCGAGATGTTGGGAGAAGCGCAACCATTCGTGAAGATGCTGGCGGATTACGTCATTCGCGTAGCGCAGTTCCAACAACCTACTTCCAATTTGGTCCATGCGCTGCTTGTGTCGGGACGTGCAATACCGCCCGCATTCGTCACCAGAAAACCAGTTTGAAAACATCGTTAGGTTCCTTAACCAGATGACGTCAGAGAGCCTCAATGTTTTCGAAGGTCGGAGAGATTATGTGAAGCTCCGGCTTGAACAATCGTGGTGATCCCAACTGAAACCGCCCAGGAAGCACCACCTGTCACCATGACGCGGGACTCACCATAATCTTCACCGGGGGCGGTCTCGATCACCGCGCAGGCTTCCGGCGACGACTTGCCCCGGAGACGACCGATGAAGCGCTTGACGCTTTGATAACCACCGGCGAAGCCGCTGCGATCGACCAAGTCCTGCCAGATGCCCTTGGCGTTGCGGCCCTTCGACAGTCCCAACTCGATGGTTTCCCGGTGGGGCTCGCAGGCACTACGGCTGGCGGATCCGTTCTGCGGGGGCGCCGGCTGGGACGCCGATCCAGTGCCCGAGTCGGGGATCACTTCGGCTCCACTGGCCGGTTTTGCCGCCTGGGGGTCGGGGATCACTTCGTTGGCCGGTTTTGCCGGCGCACTCCGTCCCCAAGCACCCGGCGGACGTACACCGATGCCCGCCGCGCGCAGATAATCGGCGGCCGTCTCTCGTCGGACGCCGGTGGTCTTCTGAATCTTCCGCAGCGACCAACCCAACCGTCCCAATGCTATAACTTGCTGTTTTTGTTCTTCGTTCAAGACATTGCTCACATCGACCGAGGGTAGCCGCCCCCGTGTCAAAATCAACGTCCTGAATGATGGTTATCGTTGGCCGGTTTTGAAGTGATCCTCTATGGCCGGTTTTGGGTGATCCCCGAGGTGGTCCGTCTCGATGTGACCCGCTCTCGTCGCCATAGAACGTACACCGTCCAAGCGCTGCCATCCACCACCGCCCCGACACACGAATCTTATTGGAGAACGCCTGGACGCTCTCCCACGGATGAAGGTCCGTGCTCAGCCTATACGGTAGCGTAGCGGAATTCATTGGAATAGTCAAATATATTTATGCCCAAAAATTTTGCCGCTTCCGCGGTGACCGTGATTTCTTGGGGATGCAGCGGGCAGCCCACTGTAGCCAAGCCGTCAGGCATCAGCGACAATCAGAAGGGGAACGCCATGGCGAGCTTGAGCGATTTTGAGAAAATGCTGCCGGCCTTGTCGCGTGGGGAGAAGGCGCAGATCCTCAAGTGGGTTGTGCGGGAGCTGGACGGCGATTTCCCGGGTGTCGACTCGCGGCCGGATGTGTGCGGCGGTGAGCCTTGTATCGTTCGAACCCGGATTCCCGTGTGGCTTCTTGAGCAAGCCCGGCGCCTGGGAACCAGTGAGCAGGCATTGCTGGCTGCGTACCCGCATTTGCGTGCCGAGGATCTGGTGAACGCCTGGGCCTACGCGCGCTCTCATGCCGAGGAGATCGAGTCTCAGATTCGCGAGAACGAGAGCGCATAGAGAATGGCCCGTTTCTATTCGAAC
>DATGZX010000309.1:0-3853 GCA_035296965.1 Gemmataceae bacterium | reverse complement strand
GTCAAGTGGGCGGCCAGTACTGTCGGCCAACGCCCGAAGTAACTGCGAGTTTCTTGTTGACGTCTTTTTACGAGCATGCATAAGAAAAGGACCAGAAGGCCTGACATTAAGCGGGCGAAGACCAACACGGCAGATGACCGCTTCTTGATATTCGAGCACCCTGAGCTGGAGTGGCCGAAATCCCAGGATGAGTTTTCGGGGGTTCCGTTTTACGCAACCGTAATGCACCAGTGCTTTCCTGAGCCGCCCATCAAAGCCGGTTACATCAACCGCAAGGGCAAAGTCGTGATCTCACCGCGCTTCGATGATGCCGGAGATTTCTCGGAGGGGTTGGCACCGGTCGGCAACGACGGGCTGTGTGGCTACATCAACCTCACTGGCGAGTGGGCCATCAAACCCCGTTTCCGGCACGTTGAGGAATTCCGGTGCGGGCTGGCAGCGGTTTCCGAGGATGGCATTAACTACGGGTATATCGATCAAACCGGACGATGGGTCATTCCACCTGCTGACATCGTGGCCTCCTCATTCTACGAAGGCCTGGCTGCGGTCGGACTGTGCGGGCCGGGCGGAGCTGGAGCTTTGTACGGCGTTATCGACACCGCTGGGAATACGGTTCTACCGTTTCAGTACGAGTCTGTCGGAGTCTTCCATGAGGGACTCGCCTGCGTGCAGGACCGGCACGAAAAATGGGGCTACGTCGATACATCCGGGCAAACCGTTATTCGGTGCCAGTTCGAATACGCGGGCGAGTTCTCCGAAGGCGTAGCTGGAGTCTACACGGAAGCTGGGTTTGGCTACATTGATCGCTCAGGCCGATGGGTGATTCACTCGACATTCCAAGCCGGTTCGCAGTTCTGTGGCGGGCTAGCACCCGTACGGACGGACGGCAAATGGGGTTACATCGATTCCCAGGGACGGTTCATCATTCCGCCTACGTTCCGTTATGCCGAACCGTTTTCAGAGGATCACGCCGTCGTCACCACCACCAGCGACGAGTTCCCCAATGCCTGCTTCATTGACTGTACGGGCGAGGTCGTGATCCCTGGCCCTTTCAGCAAAGCGAAACCGTTCCAGTGTGGCCTGGCGTTCTTTCGCGATGAGGTGACCATCGGCTATATCGATGCAGATAGCGACTGTCCCTGGCGTAACTGGAATGTGCCGCACAAATGACAGCCGTTGCCACAACGAGGTTCGGTAGGAGACAACTATGAAATTCACACCGCCTTATGATAGTCCCACAATCCCGTGGGAGGAAGTGCACGTTTAGCCCAGGATTAGCCCATGCCCTACGAACGGAACCTCTATATCGACCAATGGGGCAGATTGCGGCCCAAACACGACCGGTTCAGTGAAGACAGTTTTCAGATGTCGCACTGGGGCCACACGTGTCCTTGTTGCGGACTCGGTTGCACTCCAGAATTGTTGAAAGACAACCCAGGAAGCGGGGTATGGCGTTTTGAAACGAAGCTCTGGCTGCAAAACCAGATGGATATCCGCTACAAGAAGTTCCTATGGATCCGTAAGCGGTTTCCGGGAATGATGCGCCGCTTGGAAACTGAAGATATCAATGACGATGAGATCTACTGGTTTTACAGCCCACAGGATCGGGGGAAATATCGCTGGTGGTGGGTCCGAGTCGTGGCGCGGCATGGCGGACTTAGATGACTGCTCTGGTTCTGGATACCGGTGTTGGACAGTGTACAAATGAAATGGAGTAAGAACCGGTATGAACTCAACGGTCACGGCAGTGATTGCAGGCTTGCCAAATCATTGACCCATCGCCGGTCCCGTGCGGATTACACTTTTCCGCTTGTCTTCGCAGCCAGACAAGGCCCGAGACCTCTGGGGGCTTGTCTCGTTAGGATGCGACATGTTTTCATTGGAATTGGGGAGTCCACGATGCCGAGCAGAACTCGACGTCAACGCGAGCAGCCAAAGACCCAACCCGGAGAAGGCACCGGTGCGCCAGAGGATCGGGGGCGGACCTCGATCCGCGAATCAGATCCGGCTCCAAACGAGGCCCCGGACAGTGTAGAGCATCGGGTTGTGTACCTGGGATGGTTCGGGCTCGCCCGCACGCTTGAATCTGATTTCGAACCATACGGGAAGCACAGCCGATACGACGGAAATCCAGCCGACTGTAGCTGCGGTTGTCGCTATTTCGTCCCTCTCGCCCCGGCGTCCCTTTCAAACGACTGGGGGTGCTGCCTGAACAAGAAGAGCCCGCGCGCAGGCCTGCTGACTTTCGAACACCAGGGATGCAGAGAATTCAAGTACGGACCGAGGGTCAAGTTAAAGAAGCTATTGACTCCTATGGCAGCAATTCGGTAAGGGCCTTGACAAACTCTGGATACCAGAGCATTTCGATACAGACGATGCGCTCGTCGAATGTATCGACGACGAGGAAGCCAGTTTCGGTGAACCTACCGCCGATGGTTTGGTGTCCGGCTTTCCACGGATCTACCTCGCTGGTATCGACGGTGGCGCACTCCTTGCCACCGCACCGGCACCGGTCATATATCCACAGGTCGTCAACTTGATTCGCCAACGCCGTTTCGCCCCATGTGATTAAGACACGGCGAGCCTCGGCCGCAAATTCCGGTAAGACGGCACTCAGCTTGAACAGCGGGGTTCGGTTGCGAGACCGCTCAGGTTCAGCCGGTCCTTCCTCGCCGGACTGCTTGAGCGGCAGATCCTGAGAACTATCTTCCATACCCATGCCCCATATTTCCCATCGAATCACAGCGAAGCGCCAAACGCAATGCCGCTCATCATGCGTTAAAATGGGCGGCCGGCTGGCTCTGGCGTGTTGCGACTCTCGGATCACCAATATTAGTATCTCTGGACAACTAGTCTTTACAGGCTTTAGCATGTTACACTGGCCTTGTGGCTCCAGCACCGAAGTCCAACTGGCACGATATAGGCAGCGAGCGAGTCGAGCGTGATGAGCAAGGCCGAGCACATATCTGTATCCAGTGCATGAAGGCCGTCAAGCCTTGGGGTCCATGTTACGAGCAGGGGCACGAAGTAGCCCCGATCCAGAACATACCTAAGTTCGCCCGCGCGAACTGAAGTTGCACTGTGTCGCGCCTAGTCACTTGGGCGTAAGCGTGAGTGCCGTGGCTGCCCGAAGTTCGAGGTTGGCCTCGTGAATGAACGCCCTCGGTCCGGCAAGTTCAGACATACAAATATCGGGCCATCCAGCAGCCCTGGAGGTTTGTGAGAGCGGCGTCCACAATCACATATTGGTGCGGAAAGAACCGGCGAGGCAGCGAATATGGGGGCTTGCTCCACCGTAACCACCACGGTAACCGCCGCTCTAGCCGCAGCAGGGCAGATTTCACAGGCTCGAGCCATGACGGCCAACGCTGGTAATACATACCGACGCGTTTAGAATCGGTCTGCAGAAACAGCCGTAGATAAACCTGTCCAGCCTCAATATCTTCCCGCAACACTTCGTAAACATCGATACCTTCGAGCCATTCATTGATCTGTTTTGCTTCGACACCCGTCGAGAAGTATGCGAGACCCGAAAGCAAGTCCAAACCCTTGGGCGCTGCAGGCCACTCCACATTTCCATCTACCCGCCAGGTCGCATCCCAAAAGCTGTGCTTCGCCAGGCAGACCTCGATTTGACATTCATCGTAACTCTGCGTGTATTGAAGACCTGTCAGCTTGGTGCAGGCATGTTGAATGACATCCTCGGATGCCGTCCGCAAGCTGCGAAGCACCACTGTCTCACCGACCAGGTCTGGAAGTGGCAGGTATCGGAGGTGGCGGGCAACGTATCGCAAGTTATAAGTCTTCATAGGCTTTCCGAAGATGCAAACCAGCGCGGGCGTTCGTCTGGCTT
>DATGZX010000308.1:0-2217 GCA_035296965.1 Gemmataceae bacterium | reverse complement strand
ACCTTGAGCATGCATTCGGCAAGCGTCTCGGCGGTTTGGCGGTGCGCTTGGCCGACCTCGACGAGCAACCGCTGCGCGGCGAGCACATCTTCGGACACGCGATGACGCGCGGTCGTAAGTTGATCGACGCGCATGCGAAGGGCCTTGATTTCAGCACACAACGCGGAACTGCCATTCACCGCGGTCAGTGGATCGGTGTCGAATTGTTGGAGCAGCACGGCCAGATGCCGGCGCGCCGAGGCGATTTCATCGGGAAAGCTGCCGTCTTCGGCAGCCAGCGTGGAAAGCTCGGCCTCGAAACCAACGAGCTGTTGCGGCAGGTCATCCCAGGCCGCGCCGATGGCCAGCACGGCGTCGCGCCCTTGCTCGAAGAGTTGGTTCATCGCGGCCAGCAGCCACTCGGGTTGAACCGACTCAGCCACTTCCGCGGTGGCCAACAGGCCCCGTTGTTCCAGCGGCGTAGCCACCGCCGGCAGTTCGATGGACGACCCACGAAGCAGTTGTTCGATCTCGCTGAGTAGGCTTCGCGACGGCAGCAGCGAGGAAATCGACTCGCGCAGCTTGCGGGCGCGGCGGATCGTGTCGTGGATGAGGGAATAATAGACCCAAAGTGTGTGCAGGCCGGCAATGGCCGGCTTCGCGCGGTCGGCTGTCGCTCCGCTGAGTTGAACTTTGGGCCAGTGCCCCTCGCCCATTAAACGCTGATAGCTCATCGAGCCGCTCAACTCCAGCATGTTGTCGCTGGCCACACGCAGCTTGTGGTCCCACTCGCGTAAGTCGGCATCAATTTGCTCCAGCGTCATCACGGTTTACATTCTCCCCGGGTCCGTACAAATTGATTATTATGGCAGAGGGGCAGGCGCGTGACAATAATTCGCTGCCACTTACTCTGCTGTTGCGGGCGACGAGCGCGCAAACAAAGGGAGCGTTCTTAAATGCCGCGGCAAGATGCCCAGTCTGCTGAGAGGCGGTTTGCCTGGATCGTTCAACTTACCAAAAGAACTAAGATTGTCCCCTTTGCAGTTCTCGACAACGCCCATCGGCCGTGATAAGCTGAAAACCGAAGGAGAAAGCATGTCATGACGATCCATTTATCCGCCGAGCTGGAGCGGTTCGTGCATGACCAGGTCGTCGCCGGACGCTATTCGTCCGAGGACGAGGTCATCCGCGCCGCGCTGGAGCAACTCCGCATGCACGTCCCTTCGCCGCCTGGCCCCGGCTCCATAGGAGCCATGCGTGACGATGCCGATTTGCTCGACCAGATCACCCAGGACATTATGGAAAGCCGCCGCACACGGACCTTAAGGCTCGCGGCGGATGAATAAAGCCCTACTCGACACGGACATCTACTCGGAAATCCTCCGAGGCGTTAACGCCACCGTCACCGCTCATGCCCGCACGTACCGCCAGGCGCATGGCCGGCTCACCCTTTCCGTCATCACCGTCAGGGAGATGGTCAAGGGACTTCAGAAGGTGCAGCGGCCCCAGAAGATCGCCGCTTTGCTTACCCATGTCGGCAGCGAAGAGGTGCTGGAATTTGGCCAGCCTGCCGCCGAGACCGCGGGCCGCATCTGGGGCGACCTCGAACGCACCGGCCAGCCTATCGGCTTGGCCGATCCGATGATCGCCGCCATCGCCTTGGTGCACGGTCTGGAGCTAGTCACCGGCAATACGGCCCACTACCAGCGCATCCAGCAGCTCGGCTATCCGCTCACCCTGGTCAACTGGCGGATTCCATAACGCAGGCCAAAGTCGCCCGTCCGGCAAGCAACGCACGCATTCCTTGCATTCCTTGCCGATGTCGGCAGGGAGCGGAAGGGGGCCACCCACTTTCTGGCACCAAGGAAACGTGGGTGGGCCCTTTCGTGCCTCGACCACCGCCCGATCGATTGGCTCACAGCCGCACCTGCGTCGAATCTCGACCGCGGGGGCATGGCGTCCGACCGCGGGGGCATGGCGTCCGACCGAGTTTCAAGTTACGTTGAAACTCAGTCTGACGCCGCCAACTTGCGGGATCAGATCAATATCGCGACGGGTGGCCGAGCTTCGTCTTTGAACGGCAGGGTGATTGCTGCCCGATGGTGAGTTGATGAGCCGAGAGCCGATCAAGGCCATTCGAAAGATTGTGCAAACGGGAATCGATTGCTCTCCAAAATCATACCGGCGGGCGGCGACTCAGCGCCTTGGTGCTGCGAAGTTCCTACTCAAGAATTCCAG
>DATGZX010000307.1:0-2296 GCA_035296965.1 Gemmataceae bacterium | reverse complement strand
GCTGGAGCCCGGGCAGCCGGACGTACCCTGGCCGTGCAACCGGGAGCAGAAATATATCGTTCACTTCCCTGACGATCTCTCGATCTGGTCGTACGGCAGCGGCTACGGCGGCAACGCGCTGCTGGGCAAGAAGTGCTTCGCACTGCGCATCGCCTCGGTAATGGCCCGCAACGAGGGCTGGCTGGCCGAGCACATGCTCATCCTGGGCGTGACGAGCCCTACGGGCGAGAAGACCTATCTGGCCGCAGCCTTCCCCAGCGCCTGCGGCAAGACCAACTTCGCCATGCTGATTCCGCCCAAACAATTCCAGGGCTGGAAGGTTACCACGGTGGGCGACGACATCGCCTGGATCAAGCCGGGGCAGGACGGGCGCCTTTACGCGATCAACCCTGAAAACGGTTTCTTCGGCGTTGCGCCCGGCACCTCCTACCGCTCGAATGCGAACGCCATGGAGACGATTCGGAAGAATACGATCTTCACAAACGTGGCGCTGACGGAGGACGGAGACGTATGGTGGGAGGGCATGACGGACACGCCACCGGCCCGGCTCACCGACTGGACCGGCCAGGCGTGGACGCCAGACTGCGGCCGCAAGGCGGCCCACCCCAACGCTCGCTTCACCGCGCCGCTGTCGCAGTGCCCGACACTGGATCCGGAGTGGCAAAACCCCGCGGGCGTGCCCATCAGCGCCTTCATCTTCGGCGGCCGGCGCTCGACCACCGTGCCGCTCGTGTTCCAGGCATTCAACTGGAGCCACGGCGTCTACCTCGCGGCCACCATCGGCTCGGAAACCACGGCTGCGGCCAGCGGGACTATCGGCGAGGTTCGCCGGGATCCCATGGCCATGCTGCCCTTCTGTGGCTATCACATGGCCGACTACTTCAACCACTGGCTCAACATCGGTCGCCACATCCCGAACCCACCGCGCATCTTCCGCGTGAACTGGTTTCGCAAAGACCCCAGCGGGCGCTTTCTGTGGCCCGGCTTCGGCGACAACATGCGGGTGCTCGAATGGATCGTTGACCGCATCCACGGCCGGGCTTATGCAATCGAAAGCCCGCTGGGCTGGATGCCGCGCCGTGATGATATCGACCTCCAGGGCATGGAGGACTTCAGCCACGAGAACTTCCATCAGCTCATGGAGGTTGATTGCCGTGCCTGGATCCGGGAGGCGCTTTCGGATGAAGAACTGGCACTCAAGCTCTACGGCAAACTGCCGAAGGAATTCCTGCTCGACCGTGACCTGCTCATCTCGCGGCTGTGGCGCTCACCAGAGACGTGGAAGCTGGCGCCTGAGTTGCCCTATTGAGACTCCGCATTCGCGCGGGGCGCCGGCCTTTTACGGGGGTGTGGCACAGAAGTTGGTGACGCTATCCGCCTCCCCTATTTCCGGCGACGTTCTGTTGCTGAGACTGGAGGATTTCTCATGGACTTACAACTTCAAGGCAAGCGTGCGTTGGTAACGGGCAGCAGCAGCGGCATCGGGGAGGCCACCGCCAAGGCGTTGGCGAAGGAGGGGGCCGCCGTCGTCGTACATGGCCGCAGGGAAAACGAAGTTGTGCGGGTGGCAAAGGCGATCACGGACAGCGGCGGGAGTGCCGCCGTTGCCTTGGGCGACCTGGCGACAAACGAGGGAGCCGGGTACGTCGCCGAGACAGCGCTGGCAGCTTTTGGCGGCGTCGACATCGTGGTGAACAACGCCGGGGCCTACATTCGGGACGAGTGGACCGCCCCTGACCCGGTCCGGTGGCTTGACCTCTACAACCAGAATGTCGTCTCGGTGGTCCGCGTCATTCAGCACCTTCTGCCACAGATGAAGGAGCGGGGGTGGGGCCGGTTCATCCAGATTGGCAGCGGCCTTGCCTCCGCACCGGCGGCGACCTTTGCCGCATACGGCGCCACCAAGTCGGCGATGGTGAACCTCACCGTCAGTCTCGCCAAGGGATTGGCGAGGACCGGCGTAACGGCGAACACCGTCAGCCCCGGCCCTGTTCTGACGCCGAACATCGAAGCGTGGATCAAAGACATTGCCGGGAAGAAGGGGTGGCACGGCGAGTGGGCTGAGGTCGAACACCGGTTCGTAGCCGAGTTCTTTGCAAACCTGGAATCGATCATAGGCCCGCAAAGCGTTCTGGACCTGGCCGAACGCCGGTGCGTGGCCGAGTTCTTCGAGAACCCCACCGGGCGGATCGGGCGGGTCGAGGAGGTCGTCGACTTGGTGACCTTCATTGCCAGCCCCCGTGCCAACTACATCAACGGGGCCAACATCCGAGTGGACGGCGGCTACGTGCCGACG
>DATGZX010000306.1:0-46554 GCA_035296965.1 Gemmataceae bacterium | reverse complement strand
GAACAAGGCGCTCATCTCTTGCGATTCCAGGAGCAAACTCCTGGCAGCGAAATTTAAGTTGTCATTCCAAGCTTACGCATCCAGGATGAATAAAGCAAGTGCCGCACAGTGCCTAGCGCAGCTGGCGATGCCAGCTGCGCTGGCTATTCCCTGCCTGCCTGGATGGGGTAGAATAGTGTCGGCAGGACAGCCCGCCTCGGCATCGCCTTCCTTAACGAGCCCGATCATGAGCGAAAAACTGTTCAAGTTTCTGCTGAGCGAATTCAAGACGTTGCGCGTCGTTTGCAAGAAATGCAAGACAGTGGTTGAATTGGACGTGGCAAGCCTGGCAGCAGCTGGTCTACCTTACAAGTGTCCTGGTCCTGGTTGCCAAGAGGTACTTCCCTGGATGGGTGGAATCGACAGAACGAATCCGTTGCAGGAATTAGCTCGCGCGATGCTGGCTTTAGAGACATGCAAATCTGTCGAAGTCCAACTCATCGTGCCAGACACTGGCAATCCATAAGCCAGCGCTTATTAGATCCGAACGCATAAGCGCCTGCTTATCCCAGGAAAGGTTTTTCCAAATTAGGACACTACCGATAGTTCGCTTGCACGACGGCACGTCTCGCGGTAGGATAAATTAGGCATATTTTCCAAAAGACTGGGAGTAAATCGGGCAGTGAGGCCGTCTCGGGTTTGCGGGTGAGGGAGTTCGGACTCATGGATAAGCCGGGTGCTTGTGCCGGTGCGAACATGCAAAAATCGAGCGTTTACGACGAATGTGAACGAGAAATCGAACGGTTCAAATGGATTGAAAGCGAAAAGGCAGGCCACGACTTGGGAGAAGCCGCGATCCGCCGCTGGGTGAAGGAACACTGGTGGGGCTACTTGAGAGCTCGCTGGCTGGAACACCTTCAGGGGCGGCGCTTCTGGGTCGAGCTTGACCGCGGTGATTTCGGGCTCCTGCATCGCACCTTCCACGACAACACCCTTCTCCTCGACCGCATCCTCGATCGCATCAAAGCAGGCCAGGAAAATCTCGATATCATCTGTTGGGCTCATGACTGGGGAATAGCCATCCCCCCACTTTTGCAAATCCTCGAAGCCCTCGACATCAACAGCCGCCGCCTATCCCATCGCTTCGACCCCCAATAGAGAAAAACTTCGCAACGGATCCGAGCCTTTTTCGGAATTATTCAGCCGAATGGCGGTTGTTCGTTGAAAAAGGAGCACAGGAGGAAACAGAGACAACAGAGATAGGAATACTGTTGTATTGATCTCCGTTCTCTCTGTTTTCTCCTGTTCCATTTTCCTATCTTGTGGCGATGCCACTTCGCTAAATAGTTACCCTTTTGCTCCTTTCTTCAGCCGCGTACTGCTCCGCCGTTGATACGAATCTCCTGCCCCGTGATGTAGGAGGCGGCCGGTGCGACCAGCCAGCGCGCGCAGCGAGCAACGTCGGCGGGGGTGCCCCAGCGTTGCAAGGGTGTTTCGCGGCGGACGCGCTCTTGCCAGGCCTCGGACGCGCTCTCGCCCCAGGCGGTGCGAATCCATCCGGGCGCCAGGCAGTTCACGCGCACTTCCGGACTCAAGGACAGCGCCAGGCTCCGGGTGAATGCCATCACGGCGCCCTTGGCCGCGGCGAACAACTGACCGCTGTCTCCTTCCATGCCGGTGTCCGCCTGGTCCCAGCCCATGTTGAGAATGACGCCGTTCCCTGCCTCCTTCATAAGCGCGCCTACCTCCCTGGACATCAACATCGTGGCGGTCACATCAATGGCCTGAAGCTCCTGCCATTTTCGCGCGAACGACCATTGCGCCGCCGCGCCCGTCAGCGTGTCCGCGCCGGCGTTGTTGACCCAGATATCGAGTCGGCCCCATTGCGCCCAGGCGGATTGCACCAACTGCCGGCAGGCGTCGATGTCGCGCAAGTCGGCGCACAACACGTGAGCGGGTACTCCCGCGGCTCGTACCTGCGCTGCCACTGCGCTGGCGGCGTCCTCGCGCCGGCCGTGCACGATGACATCCGCCCCGGCCGCGGCCAGCTCCAGGGCAATCGCTCGACCGATGCCGCTCGTGGAGCCGGTAACCAGCGCCCGCAGCCCCCCCAGCTCGCGACCTGGAGCCAAGATCTTCCCTGCCAGTGGTTCGCCATGGGCTTCGGATGAAGCCGGCGCAGAGGCGTGCGCGACATGGGCCGGCGGCGCGGCGGCCGCTCCTGCCGCGCATGCATTATGGAGTTCCAGAACGGAGCGGCCAAGGACCGGGTGGACGACGTTCGGAGCGATTTCCAAGAGCGGCTGGAGCACGAACATGCGCTCGTGCATGCGCGGGTGGGGGATGATCAAGTCCTCCTCGTTGTGAACGAGGTTGTCATAGAGCAACAAATCGAGGTCGAGCGTGCGCGGGCCGAAATGCTGGAGACGTATACGGCCGAGTTTCTGCTCGATATCCAGAAGCAGTTGCAAGAGTTCGCGCGGCCGCAGGTCTGTGCGCAATTCCGCGGCCGCATTCAGGTAGGGTCCCTGCCCCGGAGGTCCGCCCACAGGCTCTGTTTCGTAACTTGCCGAGACCTGGCTGACTTCCATTCCGGGCTGCTCGCGCAGCAATTGCAAGGCACGGCAGAGGAACTCTTGGCGGTGACCCAGGTTGCTGCCCAAAGCGATGTAAGCGATTGCACTCATGCGCCAACGGTCTCCAGGAGATCACTTCATTTTATCTCTCATCCTGGCACTCGCGGTAAGAGCATACAGGATTCCACTGCTGCGCTGTAGAACAAGCTGGCAGCTTGTTCTACGACCCCACGCGGGCGCGTTTTTCGCGCTGTTTCAAACGATGCTTGAAAGGTGTGGCATGCGTCTTGACTTCGTTATTCCCTGGGATACATTATCAGTGGTGACTAAAGCCTTTAATCCGGTGCGAGGCACGGGTCAAAACAATGTGGTTGTTGCGGCGGCTGAGCTGACGAAGCTTGTCCCGAACAACGGCCGATCTCCGGATCTGCAACTTTGGAGATGAGGCAGGACCCGTTTTCACCTTGTGCCGGAAAGAGAGCCCGTCGCTCGGTTGGATTTCGGCTTCTACGGGCCCCGTTGGCTCCAGTGCTCCACCGCACTATTCCACGGGGAAACCTGATAAGTAAGTACCGATCCCACCCCGCCGACGGGCTTCGCTGTTTTCTGCTATCACCTCTCATCTCAGCATTGCGCATGCCCGCCGCTTGAACGATGCCACTTTCTAGGATACGCTCGGCTACAGCCTCGACTGGCGCGGATTATTCACTGCCGAGGAAAAATGGCGCAGCGCGCGCCACACTAATTGGACAGCGCCACGTAAGAGCCGAATTGAAAATGCCCGTCTGGCCATCTGCTCGCACTTTGCGTCATGACCCGGCTTCGCGGCGTTCGGGGTTTTGCCCCGAGACCGGGGCCACCTGGCAAGCGGGGCCAATTCCAGGAATCCCTACGCCTTTGGCGTAAAAGAGAGGTATCCCGAAATGCTGTTCAACATGCGTAAAGTTTGGCAGGATCCAATGAAGCCATACGTCACAATTGCTTGCCCAAATCGAAAAGTGGCGCTGTCCAACTAACCCGACGCGTGAGCGAGGATAACTCCTGACCCCGCCCTCGCTCACGCGTCGGGTTAGTGTGGAATCATGAATAATCTGGGCTAGCGCGCCGGAGGCGGTCGGAGCGGCGAAAATGAATCGTTCCCCATCTTACGGACCATGCACGATTTGAGCTTTGCCGGAGGTTCGTTGCCCTTTCTGCTGCTCGCACTGGCTCTTGGGCTCGTGTTATGGTTCGTCCTCGGGCCCGGGGCACAGCGTCGCCGCGCCAGCCGGCGCGCACAACGATTCTTGAGGCAAGGGCAGTGGAGCGAAGCGCTGACCCTCATCGAGAAGCAGCACAGCAGCAAGCTCACGCCGATGTGGGAAGAAGTGTTTCGCAAGCTCCAGGGCCAAGCGCATCGCCTTGCCGCCGAGCAAGCGCTAGCGGAACAACGGTATGAAGAAGGCCTCGAACAGCACCGGCACGCGGCGCGACTACTCCCTCTCAACGAGACTGAAGTTGTCGCCAACGTCATCGAGACGATGCTCGACCAGGTTCGTCGACTCTTCTCGCTGAATACCCCCGCCGGCACAGACGCGGCCCTCGCGCTCGTCGGCCGTATCCTCAAGATGCAAGACTCCTGCGCGGAAGGCCTCTTCTGGCAGGGTCTCTGTCATGTTCGTCGAGTGGAACCGGACCTGGCCCTGGCAGCACTGCGCACGGCCCACGAATGCGCGGAGAAGCGTTTCGTCGATCCCCCGCTTTATCTGGGCGCGCTCTTTCTCCGCCGGGGCCAGGCGGAGGATGCCGTGCGCTATTTGTCCGAAGCCAATCGAGTCGCCCCGGCAAGCCCTCTGGTCACCTGGCAGCTCGGCACTGCCATCCTTGCCGCCGGCGGTGACTGCGCGCTGGCGGTGCGCGCCCTCCAGCGCGCGCTGGAACGATTTCCCCCGCCGCGCAGCCGGGAGCTGGGAAACAGCACGAATCAGCAGCTTGCCTGGTCAGAATGCCTCCCCGACACGCACTCCTATGTGCGTAGCCTGGCTGTCAGGTATCCGTACAACTGCCCCGTCCTGGGAAACAATCTCGCTCTTATCACAAGACAGGCGCGGCTAGCCCTGGCGCAGGCCCAGCTGCGCTGCGGAAATTCCCAGGAGGCTGCTTCTCTCTTCGCCAAGCTCATGGAGGAAAGCCCTCCGACTGTCCCCTTGCTGCGCGGTTTGGGTCAAGCCCTGGCCCGGCTGGAACGCTACGAGGATGCCTACAAGCACCTGCGCACCGCGTACGACCAGGAATCGCCTCCCAACCCGCTCACGGCCAGCTACCTGGCTCTATGCGCGGCCAAGGGCATGCCGACGCAACCCGAGGTCAGAGCCAAGAACGTCGCCTGGGCCGTCCATCTACTCTCCCAGTTCCACGTGCCAACGAATGCCGAATGGGCGAGCGTGTGCAACGCAGTCCATGCCGAAGCTCGTTCCCTCGGTCTGCCCATCCCGACCGAGGATCAGCTTCGCCTTTGCGATGCCCTGGCGGCAGTGCAAGCGGCCGACGCCAGGGCCGCGGCCGCCTATGAACACTTGATGGCGAGCGCGCCGGCGGCCGTGCGGCCCGAGCATGCCTGGCTCTATTGCCGGGCTGCTCAACAGCACCGTCTCCGCGGCGGCCGGGAACTCGACCTCTTCGCGCTGACGTTCTCTCATGCGGCCGCGGCCCGAACTTTTTACGAACAACGGCAGTGGGACTTCAACGAGCTGGAATACGCCTACCTGGAGCGGCAAGCGGACCGGCTCCCCGGTCATTTTCCCGAGCTTCTGGGAGCCGATTACTCAACCCTTGGGGAAGAAATGCTACTGAAACGCTCCCGCGCTGAGGAAATTGCGGGCCGGAAAGAGACGGCGCTCGCTGCCGCGGAAATCCTCTGCAAACTGGCGCCGGGCAGCTCACGCGGCCTCGATCACCTGGCGGGACTCTGCTACCGACATGGCGACCTGGAACGAGCCGCCGCGCTTCTGACAAACTTGCATGCCTTGAACCCCCAGGATCCTCTCCCCTTGATCCGGCGTGCAGTCGTCGAACGGCAACGCGACAACCGAGCCGGCTATATCGAAGCCATCGAACAAGCGCTGGCATGCACAAGTCAGCACGACCGTGCGGCAGTCGCGTTTCTCGGCGCCCGCCTGGCTCTACGCGATGATTGGACGCTCGCACGCAGGTGGCTGTCCGAATGCCTGCACGACGATCCTTCTCACAATAACGCCCGCTGGTGCCTCGCCGCCGTGCACTCTTTGCTCGGCGACCAGGAGGGACTCAAAGCCCTGGCATCTTCCATGTCGGTCGATGGCGTGGCGGACGGCCGATTCTATTACCTCGCGGCCCACTGCCAGCTGACCGCCGGCGATTACTGCGCCGCCCTGGCCGCCGCGCGCCGGGCAGCGGAGGTCGATCCGGCACTCGCAAAAGAATGTGCTTATCTGGAAGGCCGGGCGCATCTGCATCTGAATAATGCGAAAGCTGCCGCCCAAGCTCTGGAGCTAGCCAGCCATGCCTCCGACGGTGCCAGCCCCTCGCTCGATCATGCCCGCGCTCTGCTCGGCGTGATCCGTTTCCGGGACAATGCCTATGAGGACACACTCCGCTTCTGGAACGCCCTAGATCCGCAGAAACGCGCTGCCTGGACATTGGCTGTCCCTCTCCGGGAGACGGTATTCCTCTCCGGTCTTCAGGCGCTCGATGCCGGGCATTTCGCGAAGGCAGCGGGCCGATTTCGCGAAGCGCGCCGCCATGCGATTCAAGATAAGGCTCTGGATTCTTTACTCATCCTGGCGCTGGTCCGCGAAGGACAGCGGTTGCTCAGGACTGGCGAGGTCTCCGCATCAGCTCCCGCGGAAGCAGACCTCCAGGATGCCGGCAGCGCCGCTACGGCCGGTCCGGAGGATCCCGAGACGAAGACGAATGCCTCGAATGCCAACGGGAAATTTCAGGCGACGGACTTTCTCGAGCAAGCCCTCGGCGCTGGTTGCCAGGACCCGAACGTGACGGTCCTGCTGGCGCGCGCCTACCGACGGCAGGGCAAGTTTCGCCTGGCGCGCAAGGTCTTGCAGGCGCTGCCGGCTCCCAATGCAAATGTCCTGCTCGAATTGGGCCTTCTCTCCCTGGCCGAAGGTCAAATGGCCCAGGCCGAGGGCGAACTTGCCGGCGCTCGGGAACAGGCGCCGCACTCTTATGAGATATGCCACAACTTATTGTTTACCCGGCTTAGCCTTGGGCACGTCGAATCAGCCTTGCCGCTCCTGGCCGAGATGATCGAGCTGGCCCCAATCTCAGAAGACCGGCGCTGCTACGAATTCCTTCGCGACCTGCTGCCGGCCGGCCAGTCCGTTACCGACCGTGGCGCTAGCTCTCGGCTCAGGGAGATGACCGCGGAAGATGAACAGCGCCTCCTTATGCTGATCTGTAGCCTGGGTGATCTGGGTCTGGTCGATAGGCTGCTCCTCGAGCTCGCGCACTCGAGGTCGGGCAGCCCGGCGGTACGCGAGGCCTACTTCGACACTGTTTTGCTGGACGCCAAGGCGTTGTTCGATCACGGAGAATGGGACAAGGCCGAGCGGCTGCTGCTTGCCCATGCTGACGAGACCAGCGGCGCCAAGCGAATCGCCTTTCTGAACCTGCTCGGCTGCTGCGCATGCTTGTGCCAGAACTTTCTGGAGGCGGTGCAGCACTTCAAGGCAGCCCTGCGCTTGTGCAACAGCGATCCCCGCATCGAGCAAAACCTCGCCCTTGCCTATGAATGGCACGGGCAATGGGATCAGGCCGCGGCCCACTGGGATCTCTACGTGAAACAGATCGATCGCGAACCACCCAACGGTTCCGCGCCAATGAACTACGAGGATCAACGGGTCTTCGCAGCCGTCGACCGCCTGGCGAGGATATGCACCGAGAAAGAACGCTGGTCCGTTGCTCTGTTGTACGCCCAGCATGCCGCGCGCTTGCGTCCAGCCGATCCGCAGGCCTTGGAGCGGCTCTTCCGTTTGTACAACCACAGCAGGCGCCCCAAGGAAGCGCGCCCGATCCTGGAGCGCCTGCGCCAGGTTCGACCCGACGATGCCCTGAACGATCTCCTGGAACTGGATCTCATCGACACGCGCGGCCTCGACGGCATCGAGCGCTTCGTGGTCCATCTCGAGCGCGTGCTCAAGCACCGTCCTGAGGACATGGGCGTCGAGGCGCGTGTCCTGCCCGCGATCGAAGAGGCCGTTCAGCTCCAGGGACAGGCGTACCGCCAGCTGGCGGAACGGCTGGCCAAAATCGTGCGGCAGGTTGATCAACTGCCCGGATATCAGATTGATTGGTCCGCCGTCCACGATGCAACCGTCGATATTCATAACGATTACATCAAGCTGCGCCGTATCGGCGGCAGGTGCCTGCCGTTGCTCCGGGACGAACGGCAACGCCGGGTGCTGCGCGAGCAGGCTGAACGCATCGAGCGCCGCATCAAGCAATGTCAGGAACTGGAAGAGTGACCAGAGGACAGGCTCGCCGATTCACATAGTCATGAGTGGAGGATGCGATGTCCGACTCTCAAGAACCCGTTACCCTCGAGCTGGCCCCCCTGCCCCGCGAGCAGATCGGCCCCTTCTTGCTACTGGGCGTGGACAAGGACGCATCTCAGGAAGAGATCGAAGCCTCCTGGGCGGAGCGCGTCCTCCGCGCACGCAAGAACCTGCTGCGCACGCCGCTGGCAGACATCAACTGGGCACGCGAGGTGATCAGCGATCCCGAGCGGCGCGTGCAGGCCGATGTCGTGAGTCTTAATGTCGACACGAGCGCGGCGGTCCTCGCCCGCGTGGCCAGGCGCTATGGCGCAATCGCGGGCGCCGAGCCGGCCTGGCAGCCGCTTGAACCCCGCGATTCACCCGAAGATTATTTACCTCCCACGCAAGTACTCGATATGAAAGAAGTGGCGAAGAATATCACCTTGCCAACCATGAAAGAGGAGGCGCCGGCTGTCCGTTCCTTGCTGGAGCAGTTTCTTCAGAAACCGATCGATCCCTGGGCGCTGGATTTTGCGTTGGAATTCCGTCAGGATAGTGCTGTATGAACGATCCCTCATTGCCGGAGCTGCCAGCGGAAGGACAACTTGGAAGTCATACACCGCCGCGCCATGGTTCCTCGAAGCAAACGCTGGGAGGGTCTTCCATCTATCGGCTGTGTGAGGAGATCATCGCCCTGCGGGAGACCAATAGTCGTCAACACAAGCTCTATGAGCAAGCGCTCGTCAAATCACGCGACACGCTGCAGTCGGCCTTCAACAGTTTTGCCGCCGACACACAGCGGGCGTATCAGCAGCTGCGCCAGGAATTGCACGGCGAGAAGCGTATCAGCCTGGCGCTGTTGAACGAGCTGCTGGAACTCGGTTTCGACCTGGAGCGGATAGCGGCCGGTCGGCCGCCCAAGGATGATGGCGAGGCGCTGGGACATTGGGCCGATGCCATCGAGGTTGAGGTCCGAAAGGCGCGGAGCGCCCTGTCCCGCCACGGCATCCAGCGCTATGACGCCGTCATCGGCTCGGCATATCATCCTGCTTTCCACGAGCGCGTCGGCAGCCGTCGCATGGAGGGCATGGACCCGCTGCGCGTGGCGGAGCAGCGCGAACATGGCTACGCCAGCCAGCAGCCGGAGTTCATTTTGCGCCGTCCCAAGGTGATCGTTTCCGAATGATGCCAGACTACGCCTAGGCGACTCGGCCGGCCAAGAAAAGAAGAAAAGGGCGGCAAACGGCATGCTCTGGGGACATTTCACGAGCAAGCAGGCCTCGACCCTTAAGGAACGGCAAAGCCAACGGCTATTGGGACCCCCGTCGCAGCCTTTCTCCATAGAGCCTTGCAAATTAGAGGAAACAAAAGCGGCGGAAAAGCGCCGCACTCCAAAAGTGACTTCTTTGGACTGCGGCGCTTTTCCGCCGCTTTTGTTTTCAGATCACAACCTGTGAGCCGAAAACAACTTCAGCAATCTTGCCGCGTTAACCCGCCTGGCGAGCTGTGCTGGGAATTCTTTCGTGCGCTTGTAAGCTTTCAGACGGGCGAAGGTAATATCCTATAGAAGCTATGACATAAGCTTGGGCAGAGGGCAACCACGATCACACGCAGAAAGTTTTCCGTGATTGCCGCTGGGAACGGGACAAGAAAAGGAAGAGGATGTGATGAAGAAGTTCAAGATCATCGCCATCTGGATGTTAACTGCCCTTCTGGCGTTCGTGTTTCTTGCTTTTGGCGCTGGAAAGTTTTTGAGTCCCGCCGCAGCTGCTCAGTTCGCACGCTGGGGTTACCCAGATTGGTTGCGCACGGCTATCGGCGTCCTTGAAATTGGCGGCGCCTTGATCTTGCTCGTTCCCAGAGTGGCCTGGGAGGGTGCAGTGATTCTTGCGCTGGTCCTGGCCGGTGCGATTTTCACTCTCCTCCGCTTTGGCGAGGGGTTCCATGTCGTGCTGCCTGCCCTGCTTCTCTGCGTAGTCGCGATCATTGGTTATCTGCGCCATCCGCGCTCCTCTCTCACACACCGCCTCACGGCGGCAGCGGACTGGGTGGCTGACCAGGAAATTGCCCGGCAGCACCGCTGGCTCAGCACGGGAAAGAATCGATGACCTATCCTTGACGTGCCAAGGCGCGTGCTGGAAGGGTTGTGTCTCACTTTGCCAATCGGGAATTAATTCTCTCGTAGCTCAAGCTGTCAGCTTGAGCTACGACGGCAGGAAGCGGTGTCCGACCTGCCTGCGGGCTCTTTCGCCCCATTGCCGGCATGGGAAGTGCTGGCGGCAAGGCGTTCGCGTCAAGTGTGACTCGATGCTTGCCTTGCTCAAGGTAACCTGAACCTTTGGGAGCCTTGCATCGTCATTACAGAAGCGCGATGCAGAAACAGCGCCCGGAACGGCTTGGGCAATGGGTAGTGAGTCCGCATCGCCAGCATCGACATGCTGGAGGTGTGAGCGGACAGGTGGTAATCGGTTCGCCGCGAGGTAAAAGAATCATGTGTGCTAAACCGGTTTCCTCGGAAAGTTGGGCAGAGGAGTTCGCGGGTGAGCTTACCGAGGTCGCTTACCCCGTGGCATTGAAACACGGGGTCAGGGGCTCGTGGCTCGAGTTCGAGCTGGACGTGTGGAAAGCACTGCAAAAGGTGCTGCGCCGTCAGCGTGGCGGACCCCTGGTGATTGGAGTCGACAACCCATCCCTCCCAATGTTAGAAGAGATGGAGGCGGAATTGACCCAGGCCGCTTATCAGGTCGCTTTGCGGCGCGGATTCTCGGGTTCTTTCTTGGATGTGGAGTTAGGCCTTTGGCAGGCGCTCCGCGAGGCGTACTAAACGGAATGCCGAGAGCAGAGTTGCTCTTCCCCTGAGTTGAGGCCCGTACAGGAAACGGAACACGCATTATGCCGCAGACGACCCGGCCGAGGGCTCGGCCAAGCATCCCGACCGCGTCGCACAAACCCAGCGCGCCTCAGCAGCCGTCGGCTGCGGACCTCGACCCGCGGCGCTGGCTTGCCCTTTCCGTGGTTCTCATGGCGGCAGTGCTGGGCGTACTTGATTTCTTCATCCTTAACATTGCTATTCCGTCGATCCAGCGCGGCTTGCCCGCGACGTTTGCAGACATACAGCTCATGATCGCCGGCTACGGGCTAACGTATGCCGTCTTCCTCATCACCGGCGGGCGTCTCGGCGATATCTATGGCCGCAAGCGCATGTTCATGGTCGGCGTCGCCGGCTTTACGTTCGCCTCCACCTTGTGCGGCCTTGCACCTGGGCCAGGAACACTTATTGCCGCACGGGTACTCCAGGGCACGACCGGCGCGGTGATGTTTCCGCAAGTGCTGTCCATTATTCAAGTCAGCTTTCCGCCTCGCGAACGCAGCATCGCGTTTGGCATCTTCGGCATGGTTCTGGGGGCAGGCTCCTTCGCGGGAAACGTGCTGGGCGGGATGCTGATCGACTGGAACTTGTTCGGGCTGACCTGGCGGCCGATTTTTCTTGTGAATCTCCCCGTCGGCATTATCGCGCTACTGGCCGCCGCATTCGTGGTGCACGAATCGCGCTCATCGCGGGCGCCGCGGCTCGACCTGGGCGGCGTCGCCCTCGCCACGCTCGGCTTGTTCCTTTTGATCTACCCGCTCGTGCAGGGTCATGCAGCCGGCTGGCCGATGTGGGCTTTTCTCTGTCTGGCTGCCTCGATCCCCGTGCTGGTGTCCTTCATCCTGTACGAGCGCCGCGTATCGAATTCCGGCGGTTCGCCGCTCATGGAGCTGTCGTTGTTTCGCGACAAGGTCTTTGTGTCCGGGCTCCTCGCTGCCCTCGCGTTTTACGGGGGCATGTCGACGTTCTTCTTGACAATCACGCTCTTCTTGCAAGAAGGGCTGGGCCTCACGCCGCGTGCAACAGGGCTGATCTTCATCCCGTTTGCACTTGGCTTCCTGATGGCATCGAGCGCCGGCATCAAGCTGACAAAAAGACTCGGCAGCCGGGCGATCAACCTGGGCACGAGCCTGATGATCGTGGGCTTGATCGGGTTGATCGTGCTGGCGCGAACCCACGGCATTGCCGTCACCAGTCCGGAGCTGATACCCTGGTTGCTGATCTACGGTATCGGCCAGGGATTCGTGGTGCCGACGCTCATCAGCACCGTTTTGAGCGGCATCCCCAGCTACGCCGCCGGCTCTGCTTCGGGAGTCCTGACGACCGTGCAACAGATCGCGTTTGCCATGGGCGTGGCCGCGATCGGCAGCATCTACTCCACGATCGTTGGGGTGCAGCCCGAGCCCCAGGACTACGCGCACGGCATCGGCATCGCCCTGTTCTTCAACATGGGCCTGCTGGCGGCCACGTTCGGGCTCGCGCTCTTGCTGCCGCGGAGCACGCTCGGTGCGCATGCGCTAAGACACTTCGACGCGTAGCCGGCACTTCTTCGGGAGTTGCGTTTTCTCTTCTCTCTTAAACCGGCCCCTCACGGGGCACGGCTCGCCAGCGAGCCCGGGCCCCGTCAGGGGCCGGGTCCCGTACCCCAAATACCCCATTTGCCCTTGATCGCTTTTCCTGGAAATGGGACCATTTAGATACCGGCCTTCAGCGTCCGCTCATCTGATCTGACACCATGCTTCGGAACGGCGTGGTCCTCTCCCGCCAATCAGAGGTCGGCCGGCCATGTGGAATCCGTCAACGTGGACACACGTGGAGGTATTCATGGGCCTTTGCGTCCCTCCAAGATACTCTCGGCTTGTCCTGGCACTGCTTAGCGCCTTGTTCACCATCCTTCTGCTATTCCCAGCCATTTTTGCGGGCGAGCCGCAAAAGCCGGCAGAAAAAACCGCCGAGACCAGGAAGGCTCCACCGCCAGGAGCCGTCGAAGTTCACATGAACGATGGCACCAGCGTGCAATTTACGCTGCGGGAGGAAGCAATCCCACTGTGCACCCCCTACGGCAAACTCCTCGTGCCGATCATGCATATCCACCGCATCGAGTTTGCCACGCGCGTCTCCAGCGAGGATGCCAGGCGCGTGCGCGCGGCCATCGCCAACCTCGGCAACGCCCAGTTCCGAGTGCGCGAGGAGGCCAGCACTGAGTTAGTGAGTTTGCGGGAAAAAGGGTACGCGGCGCTGCTCGAGTCCGCCAAGGAGAAAGATCCGGAGGTCATCCGCCGGGCTGAGCTGGTGCTCCAGAAAATACGGGAAACGGTCCCCGAGGAGCAACTGGAATTCCGCAAGCACGATCTGATCTATACCGCAGACTCGAAGTTCGCCGGCCGCATCGAAGCCACTACCTTGTTGGCGCGCACGCCTCAATCCGCCGAGGTGCAATTGAAGCTGGCGGATATGCACAGCATGCTGTTCCTGTCTGTCGAGGACGCGCTGGAGATCGCGAACGCCGTTCCCGATCCGGGCGATCTCACCAAACTCCCCAATCTCACCAGCGAACCCGGAAAACGTATGGCCTTCAAGGTGACGGGCTCGCTGACCGGCCAGGTTTGGGGAACGGACGTCTATACGGCGGATTCATCCCTGGCCGCGGTGGCAGTCCATGCCGGCGTCGTCCGCCCGGGCCAGACCGGCGTGCTCCGTTTGGTGATCCTCGGCCCTCATCCTACGTACAAAGGCTCGACGCGGAACGGGGTTACCAGTCTCGCCTACGGGCATTACCAGGGCAGCTTCCAGGTCCTGCGTTGAACTGCACACACCGCATCCTCTCGATACTAAGGCCCGGAGGCGCACGTGCAGATGACGCCCCCGGGCCGCCCTTGCTTTCACAAACCGGAAAAGAGCTTGTCCGTGCTCAGGTCCGCAACTGCGCTTTGCTTCTCGGCAGCCACATCGCCAAATGCCAGGCTGCCGGTCGTCAAGGTTGACGACACTTGTTGAGTCGTCACCAGGGACAAAACCGACCCGCTCTGGTCGGAGGCCACATCGTAGACGGCGGGCGCCGATGGCGCGGGCACAGAGACGACGACAACCGGCGCGGACAGGGGGCTGGCAGCGCTCTGTACCCCTTCCCATGAGGATCCAGTGCCTGCCGAATTCCCGGACGACCCCAGGGCCCAGGGCCCCCCGAACCACGAGGAGTCCGAAGTGACTGCAAAGTTGACGTTGCTCACGCTGATGCCGCCGCGGCTGATCAAAATCGGCGAAGGGTTCGGCGAGATTTGCTGGAAGCCCGGCGGCAAGACAAGAACGATGGTGTAATACCCCGTGCCGCTGATGCCTGAAGAATTCTCCGGATCCGCTGCCGGGCCGCTCAGCTGATTGAACCTATATTGGCCCCGCCAGTTGGTCACGGTCGTGGCCAGGATGTCGCCACTGGTATCTTCCAGCTCGACGGTGATGCCGGCCACCCCACTGCCCGACCACCAGTGATAGCCTCTGCCGGTCGAAACCGTTCCACTGATCGATGCCTGGAAAAGGAAGACGTCCGGCTGCAGGTTTTTAACGCTGGTGTTGGCTTCAATGACCTTGGCCAGCGTGTCCCCTTGCTCGAAGATCCGCAATTCGTCCCAATTCCAATTCTCGTTGAGGTAGAAGAATCTGTCCCCATTCCGAAGCGCGCTGAACTGGTCGACCATGATCTTCTGGAACAGGGGACCTACATCGGAGCCTGGCAGCTGGTCCTCGGCCAGGCCGCCTTCGAAGGCGTCGATGTTATTGACGTTGCCGTACGCCTGCTGCAGCTCCTGCTGGACTTGAACGTTGCTGGTGATCTGCGCGAAGCTGGTCACGGCTGGGAGTCCCAGGGCAACGCGGACCTGGTTGTAAGACCCGATACCGTTATCCCGACCCCTCTCGATGTCCAGAGCGATGAGGTCCTGGCCAAAGCCCACGCCCGGCACGACTTCGTTGAAGAGGAGGTTTCTGACCTCGTTGATGACCTGCACGTCCATTGCCTGAGCATCGCCATCGGCGTCGCCCTTCAGGACAGCATCAATGCTTGTGGTGGCCAGTCCGGTGACAGGATCGGTAGTCGTCGGTTGGCCCTGGCCGTTGAGGATGGTCGGGTCGAAGAAATCCTCGGCCAAGGGCACGTCGTCCGCCACCGCCAGACCATTGTTGCCCTGCCGTTCCACGTTGCCGCTGAGGAGGCTGTGGCCGAAGCGGAACGCTACCGTGGAGAACTCGTTGGCGATGGTGACATTGACGCTGGGATTGTATCCCGTATAGGGCGACAGGGCATGGGAGCCGAGCACATCGGGAATCCACTCGTTGTAGATAATCGACTGATACTCCGCGATGTTTATCTTCCTGGCTTCCTGAAAAAGCTGCTCGTCGCTCCAGGTGGGATGTTCCTGTTGCAACTGGGTCGCAATAAGGTTGTGATTGTCCAGGAACAGCACCTGCAGGGCGGTTAACTCGACATTTTCATTGCCGCGGATGTCGCCCGTGGCGAACATGGCAGACTCGGGCAAGGGCCCGTTGTCTTGCATGCCGCCGACGGAAGCGTTGATGGCGGCCAACTGGGCAGGCGTGAAATAGGTCGTGTTGTCCAGCGGCGGCAGACCGCCCGGACTTGTCTTCATCAGGCCACCCACGAAGAGCCGCAAGGCATTGTCGGTCGCCAGGTCGGAGCCGTATATCTGCGACAGATCGAGGTACGAAGTAACGGTGTTGACATCCTGGGCCGGATTGCCGGGGCCCGTGCCGGTCGCGGGATCGGTCTGGGAGCCGGCAAATGCCAGCGGGGTGTCATTGGGCCCGCCGATCGGGTCGCCCGGCGGCACGGGGATGGGCATCGAGGCGCCGTTGCCGGGGGTCAGATCCATGTCGTGATCCATGAATTGACCGAAAGCGTAGACGAAGTCCGACAACGATTGCTGGTTGACGGTGGCAATGTCCTGAGAGGGATTGGCGGGATCCGCCTGGTTATTGAGGATATCGGAAATAAGGCGAGGGCTAGGATCCTGAGCCAGCGACGGCGAATTGTACCCGTTGGTATACTCGGCAGGGGACAGCCGCTGGAGATCGACGCCAGCGACACCCCAGCTCGGACTGGCGACATTGTTGCCGACTTCACTGATCGGACGGTAAGTACTGAGCAGATTACGCTCTTCCAATGATTCCACGAGGAGGCCGATGCCGCGCCGTCGCTTTAGGGTATGCGGCTTCCTGTTGGTTTGCCGACCACGCGCCTTGAATTTCTCCATAATGTCTCATTCTCCAAAACGTTGCCATGCCGTCCCGTACAGATCCTGGACGGACCTTCCGCCCTGCCAACCTCCGCGCAGCCGGTCGGCGTTGACCCGATGGAGGGAGCCTGGACCCTGATCGGGAGTTCGTGCGTTCCTATGCGACGGGAAGTTTGCTAGGAAAATAAAAGTGGGCTGAGGGCAATCAAAGCTCCACCAAAACTAGGCCAAGAACATGAAGAGGTCAAGCGTATAACCGAGTTTTTCCGCAAGATTGGAATTGCAAGCAATGAACATGAGAACATATGTTCAGAACCATGCGCGACGAGGCGCCTGGACAGGCCTCGCCGCTGGGGCCCGGCCAGCCAACCAGCTGGACGCATGCTGGCCTTGACCGCCGCCTCCTCGATCCTGGTAAACTTGGGGACAAGAAGAGTGCTTGCAGCCAGGCGGATGTCCGCGCGCACAATGCTGCGGCAGAAGAAGGAGGCGAAAATGCCAAGACAAGGTGGTCCCATGGTATTGACTGGTGCTCCGCGCCGCCTCCGCCTGCTGGCGCTGATCGTGATGCTGGCGCTCGCAGCCTCGTGCGCCAGGGAAAAGGCTCACACCGACGCCTACGAGCGCGGCCTGGAGGCCATAGCAAACAACGATCCCGACCTCGCCATCGCTTGTTTCGGTGAAGCCATTCGGGCCGATCCCAAGAATGCCTTGGCCTATGCGAACCGCGGCGCTGCCTACGCGGCCAAGGGTGATGACACCAAGGTGATTGCCGACTGCACCGAGGCTATTCGATTGGATCCGCAGCTTCGCGACGCGTACATCAACCGGGCTCAGGCGTGCATCAACAAGGCCGAGTACGACCGCGCCATCGCCGACTGCAACATCTTGATCGAGAAATCGACGCCAGTGACTGCGAAGTCTTATTACAATCGCGGGCTGGCTTACCTCAGCAAGGGAGACGACCTGAAAGCCGTCGCAGATTTCACGGAAGCGATCAAAATCAGTCCAAAGCTCTCCAAGGCCTACGGAAACCGCGGCATCGCCTTGCTCAAGCTGAAGCAGATCGATCTGGCGATCGGCGATTTCACCGAGGCAATCCATCTGGCCCCCGCGGACGCAAACGGTTATGCCCTGCGTGCCAAGGCCTATCGCGCGCAGGGCGACGACAAAAATGCCGCGGAGGATGAACGCAAGGTCCAGGAACTCAAAAAAACACCAGCCGAAGGGGGCGCTCCGCGCTGACTGGCACCCGGCCTCTGACGAGGCGCGGCTCGTCGGCGAGCCGTGCCCCGTCAGGGGCAGGGTTCAGGGGAGCAGGTCCGCGAAATGAAATCCATCCCGCACCACGCGCTCGCCGCCATGTACGGGAATGGGCTCGCTGAACATCGGTCCCGCATAGCAAAACGTGTGAAATTCACCTCGTTCGCCGCACGGGTCGACGGAGGTCGGCAGCTCGGCGAGCAGGGCATCGTCGAACGCCCGGCCGACGAAGCTGCCGTCAAGCTGCTTGGGATCGACGCAGGTGAGAAAGGCCCGCAGGCCCGTTGCGATCATCGTACGGGCCAGAACAGGCGTATCCGCTGGTTCGCCCCAGATTGGAAAGAGCGGCGTGATGCCGGTGCCTGCCAACTGCTTTTCACGATAAGCGCGGATGTCTTCGAGAAAGAGATCGCCGAAGGCGCAATGCGTGATGCCCTGCTGACGGGCCCTGTCGATGAGGCCCATGATCCGCGTTTCGTAGTCTGCGTTGCTGCACGGCCACGGCAAGTGCACGAGCCAGAGCGGGACACCGGTCGCGCGGGCCTGGGCTTCGACCAGCTCATGGCGTACCGCGTGCATGGCCACGCGATTGGCCGACTCGTTCAGCGTCGTCACCAGACCGACGATCTCGAATTCATTCTGTTGACGCAGGACGTGCAGGCTCCAGGCGCTGTCTTTGCCGGAACTCCACGACAGGAGCGCTTTGGGTTTCACGCGACATCTCCGGCCGGCTCAAAGGCGACGTCAACGCGCATGGCAGCCGGCAGACCCCTCGGTAAAGGGTGAATTTCAGGGTGCAGAGCGTTGGCAAGCATCTCCAGGCTGTCGACCAGGCGTGGACCGGGCCTGCTGAAATAGGCCGAGCCATCGACCAGGTATACCCGGCCGTTTTGCACACAAGGTAAATCACGCCAGCCGGGCGAAGAGCGCAGCAGCGGCAGGTCCTGGATGGTCCGCGTGATGCTGAAGCCGCAGCAAGCAAGGAAGAGAACCTCGGGGCGCCAGGCGTGCACTTCCCGCCAGCTCAGAGTACGAGATGGCCGGCCTTCCTGCCCGAGCCCTTCCTTCCCTCCGGCCAGGCGGACAAGCTCCGGACTCCAGTGCCCGCAGGAGAACGGCGGATCGATCCACTCCAGCAGCGCCACGCGCGGCCGCTGGGTCAGCTGTGCCGACCGAGCAGCCACAGCCTCCACCCGCACCTGTAGCGCTGCCACCACCGCGGCCGCCTGCTCCTGCCGGCCCGTCGCCTTCCCAACTTGGCGGACGCTTTCGAGGACCTCGCCCAACGTTTGCGGCTCCAGGTTGAGCACACGTGGCTGGCCCGGCAACGTGCACGCCGCGGCACGCACTTCTTCCAGGGCGACAGCACATACGTCACACAGCGCCTGCGTCACGATCAGGTCCGGTCGCAGAGCTTCTAGCGCGGGCAGATCGAGAGTGTAGAGCGCCCGTTGCGTCTGCAGTCGCTCGCGGACAAGTTCGTCGATGCGCGCGCTGGAGGCGTCATGCGGAATGAGGGTTTTCGTCACCTTCGGAAGGCCGTTGACGAAATCCGGGTAGTCGCACTCATGCGTGACGCCGACAAGCTGGTCGCCCAGGCCCAAGACACAGACGATCTCGGTGGCGCTGGGAAGAAGAGACACGATGCGCATCGACACGATCTTACCCCCCAAACTTTCAGGCCAGCTTGGGCTTGATTTCGAGCAGCCTGGGGAAGGCGTGCTCGGCCAGGGCCAGTCCGGCAAAGAGCGCGACCGCGTAGGTCGCGTCGCCCATCACCGTGTTGTAGAAAAAAGGCACGGCAGCGACGTAGCACATGACCAGCCCCTGCCACGAAGCTTCGTAAGAACCGCTCTGAGCCCAGACGGCGAAGTTCGTGACGACAAAGAACAACAACGAGCATGCGAGCGCTGCACCCGCAATCGGCACCAGCCGGCGCCGCCCGCGCAGCCAGAAACCAAGAAAGACGATGAGCGCGAAACTCGCGTACACCGCCGGCATCAAGGTATGAAAGCCGAGTACAAGATCGCCCAGGAACAGAGCGAGCAAAGGCACGCCAAAGGCAACCCGCCGGTCGGCGAAACTCGCGCCCCCGAAGAGTGCGAGAGCGCCGATAGGGGTGAAATTGGGCGGATGCGCGATCAGCCGGGTCACTGCCGCGGCCAGGATCATGCCAACGAGGGTAACAAAGCGGGGAGAAAGGAAACGGTTCTGCGCCATGGGACTCGCTTTCTGCCGGGCCGGGCAAAAGAAGGTTGCATCAGCCCAACAGCACCGCGGGGCGTCCGCGCCTGCGGACATATCCCATCCCTGACGAGTGCTTGGCACCGAAGCACCGAACCACGCTCGACAGGCAGGTCTTCTGGCTCACGGCTTAACACGACCCGGGCCGCCTTCCCGCATTCCTTGCAGTGGCGTTCTGGTCCGGGTCAGGCCGATTACAGCGGCGGCCCCGCGACGGATTCGCACCGTCTTCCCTCTTCGTCCCTCCGGCACGACCGCCGGCGGGAAACCTGGCGAGACAAGTTATGTTATACGCGTTTATGCTGAACTCGGCACGTCGGCGATGGCACTTGTAGTCACGATGCCGCGGCCTTGTGCCGTGACCCCTACCCTCGCATCCACTCCCGCTCAAGAGTTATTGAGATGTTCGCCAGGCACAAGATTGATCGTCGTGTCCAAAGTACCTGCAAAGAACCAATCCAGCGCCAACCCGGAAGCAGCGCCGGTGAGGACGTTGGCGGCCCCGTCATCGTTGACGGTTGTGCCGAAATTCAGCGAGTAGCCGCCGGGGATGGTTCCCGTGTTGATCTCGGTGAAGCGCGTGTTGTAGGAATCCGCGGACTGCCACTCCGCGAGGATCGCCATGAGAGCGGTGATGTTGGCACTGGTGTCCGTGTCGTAGCTGGTCGAGCCGCCAATGAGGATGTCCCCGCCGGAAGCCGAGCCGCCAGTAATCTGACCTGAACTGCCGTCGCCGATCAGCAGGCTTGAGCCAGTGCCGCCCGTGATCGTATCGGCGCCGCTGCCGCCAAGCAAAATATTGCCCTGCGCGTCGCCGATCAAGGTGCTGCCGCCGCTGCCGCCGAAGACGTTCTGGATGTTTGTGACCGCTCCCGCAGCGCCGCCGTTGACGTTGGTGGCGGAGCCGGTCGCCAGGTTGACCGTAACCGGCGTCGTGAGGGCCGAGTAATCCAGCCAATCTCCCTGGCCCGCAGGCGCGCCTCCGCCATTGATGCTGGACACGCTGCCGGCGCTCGCAAACTGGAACACATCGACGCCGGTGCCGCCCACGAGGTTTTGCATTTTGGCGAAGGACACGGAGCCGAGAGTGCCGCTATTGTGGCCGGTGACGTTCCAGGTGTTGCTGGTGTTCGGACCTACCAGCGTGTTGGTGCCCGTGCCGCCGTCAACGTTCATGTTGAAGCCTTGCGGCTGATTGGCCACCGTAAAGGTGTTGCCGCCGCTACCAGCATGGACGGTCCCCGTGGAGCCCGGGGCAAGAAAGAAATAGATCGGCGCAGGAGCGAGGCCGATGAGGTTGTAAAGGGCAGGGTTAGCGGCAGGGGCGCTGAAGACCGCGTGCGGATGGGGCGTGGCGTCGCCGGAATCGTCCACGATGACCGAGGCCGTGTCGGTCCCGGATTCGACCACGAGTTCGCCCAGGATGTTGGCCACGGTGCCTCCGAGCGCTGGCGCCAGGCTGCCGACGGTTACGACGTCGCCCGTAGCGACGGCAATTGACTCATCCGTCGCGGCAGCCACGGCCCGCACATTGACGTGATCATCGCCCGAGCCCATGTAAAGAATGACCTGATTCATGGTATCCCACGTGATGGGAGCGATCCCTGAACGAGTCAGCGTGTTGGCCGTCAGGGTGTAGGTTTGTCCGGCCGCGGCCTCTGAGTCGTTGAAGATCACATAGGAGTAAGGGTCGCCCCCCGCGTGAAGCGTGGTCGGCCCTTTGAGATTGTCCAGGGGGAATCCGAGAACGAACTCATTGTAGCCAGCGCCACCGTTGATCGTCGTCGACGTGCCGGCCGCCGTGCTCCCCACGATGATGGCGTTGCCGCCGCTGCTGCCGTTAAACACCACGGTCTTGAAGCCGCTGTAGGTGATTCCCGAGGAGGGTCGGACGTTGAGGACGGTCGAGGTGATCGCGTAAGTCTCCGGGTTCGGGTTGGCCTGGTCATTGACGTAGAGCGTATTGGTGCCGCCCTGGCCAATGACCGAGAGGGCCCCCTGGATGCCATCGAGAGTGCTTTGGCCGAAGCTGCCCACGTCGAAGGTGGCGCCCCCCGTGCCGCCCTTGAGCGTGTAGCCAGTGCCCGCGGCAGTGCTGTAAACGTTGAAGGTGTTGCCGCCCCCGCCGCCATCCACTTCCACGCTGGCCAGGCCGGAGTAGGTGATGCCCATCGATATTGGTCGGATATAGAGGATGCCCGCATTGACGCTATAGTCTCCGGGCCCGGGATTGGAGCGGTCATGGGCGGTCATCGTGTCGGCGCCCCCCTGGCCGGTGACGGTAAGGGGAGCCTGGATCTCCTGGAGGGAATTATCGTACCCCAGGTTGACTGTGTCGTTCCCCGTGCCGCTGTTTACGAATGTGGCCGTTGCCGTGGCCTCGACATTGAACACGTTGGTGCCGGAGCCGCCGTTCACGGTCACACCGCTCAGGTTGCTGTAAGTGATCGTGGCCGCGCGCGATCGGGCCATCGCCGTGGCCGCCAAGGTGTAAGTCGTGGCGACGGTGGTGCCCTGGTCGTTGACAGTTAAGGTATCGCCGGCCCCCGCCGCGCCGGTGAGGGTGAGAGGGCCCAGGATGCCGCCCAGCGAGTTGCTCTGGTTGCCTACATCGAACGTGGCGGCGCCCGCCGAGTTCATGGTGTAGGAAGTTCCGCTGGCGGTGCTGTAAATAACGTAAATGGCTTGACCTTGGGTACCATTCACTACGACGGTCTTGAAGCCGCCGTAGGTGATGCCCGGGCCGAACAAGCGCATGCCGATCACGGTGTTTTCAATGAAGTACAGCTCGCTGCTGGTATTAGCTTGATCATTGACGGTCAAGGAGCTAGTGCCGCCGTCCCCCCGGAGGGTCACCGCACCCAGGATGTTGTCGCAATCCTGTGCACTTGCGCTGATGGCGAAAACATCGTTGCCGGTGCCGGCGTTGACCTGGTAAGCGGTTCCAGCCGCGGTGCTCTCGATGTCGTAAATGCTAGCGGTCCTGCCGCCGTTGAGCGCCACCGTAGCCATGCCCGAGTAGGTGATGACCGGCCCGAAGAGGATACCGAACGCGGTGGAGCTCACGCCGTAGAATTGGGCGGTCGTATCCGCCTGGTCGTTGCCATTCAGCGTGTCGGTGCCGCCCTGGCCGTTAACGGTTAAGGGCGACTGAATGCCCTGGAGCAAATTGGCTTCTCCCACGTTCACGGTATCGTTGCCGGAGCCGGTGTCGAGGGTGGTGGTCGTTTCGGTGGCCTGCACAAAATATTTGTTCGTGCCGCCGCCCCCTTTGACCGTGAGGCTCGAAGTGTCCTGATAAACGTAGTTGATGTTGGCGTGCGCAAGGCCCTGGATGGAGCCCGAGGGATCGCCGGCTATCGGATTCGCATCGTTGGTCAGTGTGGCGCTTCGGTTGGTTGTGTCAGACGAGTCGTCTACGGTTATGGTATCGGGGCCGTTCGGATTGAGGATGTTCAGAGCGCCCAAGATGCCCTGCACGCGGCCGGCATTGCCGACGTTGATCGTGTTCGGGTAAGCGCCGGTTCCAGAATCGTCTGAATCGAGCAAGGTGGTCACGCCCGTAGCCTGCACGTCGACTGTATTGGGGGCATCCCCCGTATACACGAAGAGGTTAGCAACCGAGGCATACCGGTAATTGATGGCGGCCGGGGCCAAGCCGGTGATCGAGCCCCAGGTGGTGGTCCCTTTGGTAAACGTGCTCAGGGTGACGGGCCCGGCCAGTGCCGTGTCGTCTTGGGAATCGTCCACGAAGACCAGGTCGTTGGCCGGCGCCTGGCCGCCGAGGGAAGAAACATTCACGGCCCCCTGGATGAGCTGACAGTTCCCAGGCCCGCCGCTCGGAACATCGCCGATGTGCACGCCGACCAGTCCTAGCGGGTTGGAGTACACATTCGTCGTCACTGCTGTAGCGCCCACGAAAACCGAGTTGTTTTGAGCGGTGCCGGTCTCGAGCGTGAGGCTGGATGTATCTGCGTCGGAGAACAGAATACCAGCAGAGCCGACTTGCTCGACCGTGCCCAACCCTAGGACATTATTTACCGAGAATTGCTGGCTCGTGACGTCGCCTGAGTCGTTGATCTTGATGGTCGTGCCGTTGAGCGTTGTATTCGTAATGTTGACCGGGCCCTGAATACCGCTAGTCGTGCTGGAAGAGCCGCCGCTGCCGATCGTCACTGTGTCTGACCCATTTCCCTCGATGGTTGCACTCTGATCGCTGGCAAGGTTCAGGAGATTAACGGTAGCGTTATTACCCACCGTTTCGATGGTGATGTTCTGGATCTCTCCTCCAGCACTGCCAAAATTGTCAAAAGAAAAGCTCTGGCCGTCCACGGTCGCGGTCGTCAGGCCGTCACTGGCGTTCACGCTGATCGCATTGCCTTCGAGCGTGAGGTTGTAATTGCCCGTAAATACTGGCCCAGTGATAGGTGGAGTGGTTCCAGGGATCGTCCCGTTGGTCCAAATCGGATCGAGATAGACGGTTTGACTGTTGCCATCCGCCACGATGTAAGCGCCCGGGTTGCCGTTCTTGTCCAGCGTGGCGGCGGACCAAAGCCCTTGTACTTCGACGCCGTTGAGCTCGTAGCCATAGTGGGCCTCGCCGGCCGGCTCTGCTTCGCCGTCCCCAATCTGAACGACACCGCTATTGTTCAGGTAACCAACGTTTCCCGGCAGACCGGCGATGTTGTTAATGCCGGGCGGATTGGTGGTTTCGTTAGTGAAGCCTGGAAAGTTTGGTGAAGTGGAAAAAGCGAGTGTCACTCCATTCCCACTGTTACCTGTGGGATCGGTGATGTCCTCGGCCAATTCGTGGGACAAGACCATCGTGAAATTGTTGGCAAATCCGCCGCCGCCCGTCACCGAACATATGTTGATAAAATCAGTAACAAGGCCATTAACGTAAGTCCCCAGTGTGTTGTAGCCGCCGGAATTTCCAACCGGGATGACCACATAAATTGGGGATTGGGTATAGAACAGGCCCGAAGGCGCCCAGGAAGGATTGTTGGCAATAGCGCTGGCGATTTCACCTTGGAGGGCAGGAAAGTTACCGTTGTTTCCGCTGCCAGAAGTGTAACCTGCGGGAGGGTTCGACGTATCTGTCCATGTCCCGCCGAAAACGGGCGTGCCGATGTTGCCGTATTCCTTCGTGGCCTTGAAGAACGTGCCGCTGATAAGAGTCTGGGCATCGCTCGCAAACGTTGCCGCGACCGACGCTCCTGGAGAATTGCCTTGACCCCACCCGGATCCCCAGAAAATCAGATAGATAGTGGGGCTGTGCAGCGTAGTAAATGGGGCGCTTCCCACCAGCGTTTCTTTCGGAAACACCGGATCGAATACAACACTGGGCACCACGCGCTCTTCGAGGGACTCCAACTGGAGCCGGCAGGGCCTTCGCGGGCCGTTGCATCGGGATTTGGCGGGGCGCCTGGCGCTCTGTGAAACCCAGGGGAACAAGCGATTCAACCAATTGCGCCGTGTCGTCAACATGGTAGCACCTTTTGTCGAGGAGGGGCCTACGGTTCCTTGCAAGAAGCCTCGCTATCCTCAGTGCGAAATCGAAGGGCAAACTCTGCCAAAAATTTTCGCCAGGAAGAAATGGTAGATCTGATCCTGGCGACCCCACCTCAAGCGCGATACCAACCCGGCGCGCGCAAGCGCGGGTCCTGCTGCTCGGCGCGGTAACGCAAGACCGGCAAGATTGCGTTACTGCCGAGGCATCATCGGATGAAGAGCATTGTCTTGGAGAACGGGCTGAAAAGCGGCTCGGTCACCAGCCAGACGTGGTAGGAGTCATTCGGATGGAATTGGGTTAGCTGGGTAGCACATCGCAAGACAGCTTTACGCTTCGCGTTCGCTGTCTATTGTTCTTGATTTTGCCGCCTGCACTGCTCGATAATTCCTTACTTCTCGCTTCTGCCCAACAACGCGGCTGCTTCCGATCGAAGGCGGCTGAGTTCTCGTTGCTGAGTCTTGTACTTTTCGAGCTTTGGCTTGTTTTCTTCCATCCAGCGCACGGCCTGTTCGTAACGCTGGCGGGCCTTGTCGCTCTCGCCTAGCTGCCAATGCGCCATGGCCAGGAAGAACGTGTTAAAGCTTTCCCATTCACCGTTTAGAAGCCCCATCGACTTGTTTAAAGCAGCGAGGGCATTCTTCCAATGACCCGCTCGAAAGTGGGCCACGCCCAGGGTGTTCCAGTAAGTGCCAATGCGGGGTGACAGCTGGACGGCTCTTTGCGCAAGATCGGCTGCCCGAAGCGCTTCGACCGGCGAGCAATCGGTTTTTACAACGAGGGTCCAAGCCTCCTCGTTGTAAGCGACCGCCTGCTTCTGCGCGACCTCCTTGAGGAGGTCGCCTGGGTCAACCGCGACCTCAAGCGAGGTGGCAGCTACGCGTTTTCCTCCAGGGCCAGGGAACGATAAAGATGACGGGGTTGGCGGATACGCAGGTGCGTCCCAGTCGAGGCCGAGCTGGGCCAATTCTTGACGTAGTGCCCGAAGGTCCCAGATGTGCAATGCCTCGGAATCGTAGCCAGAGGCAATCAACAGTGTGCCATCCGGGGAGAAACACGATGGCGTCAGGCGCGATTGCTCCGGAGATTCGAGGCGCACCACATCGTTCCCCGTGTCGGTTTCGACCAGGCGAATGACGCCGGCACTGTCTTCTACGGCAAGAAGCTGGCCGTCTGGCGAAAAGCACCCGCGCGCACCGCCGACGCTTGGTCCCTCGGCCCAGGTACCGGTCTCCCAAAGCTTGCAACCGCCAGCGGTCGTCAGCAGCCAGCGGCCGTCAGGACTGAAGGCGACTTCGCAAAACCTGGCAAGAGGTAGCGCCTTGACGATCTGGCCGGTCGCGCCGTCCCAAACTTTTGCGCCAAAGCCGTCCGTGTTGTCATGGCTACCTGTGGCGACCCAGCGCCCATCTGGGCTGACCGCGCAATGGCGGACATCATCCACGCCTTGCTTCTCCCCGGGTTGCTGCTGTAGGGGGAAGAAACTGTGCGGTCGGTCCAGGTGGAACAGCTTAGCGCCCTGGTTGAAGGCGGGAATTGCGATCGTCTTTCCGTCGGCACTGGCGCCCCAAGTGTCCTCGGGGCCTCCGGGCAGAAGCCGCTTGGGCGGCCCGAACTGAAAATGCTCGGGCTCGCCCGGTACTGAGTGCACGGGCCAGCGCAACAGGCCAGAATATCCCTGGGTGAGCAGCGCATGCGAATTCTCCCAGAGCAACGGCCGCCCCAGATCGATGGGTAGGTTGCCGACTTCTTGCATGGTCACCAGGTCGACCAATGCCACTCTGCGACGGCGATCTTCGACCGCCAAGAGCCGGCCATCGGGGTGCACGGTCCCGGCGAACGTTGCCTTTTGGCGCAGTACCATCGAGCGATACACGGCGCTCTTGTAAAAGCGCAGGACTTGCAGCTTCGTGTGGTCGGTAACGTCGGTCACGATCAGCCGATCATCGAGACTTACGTTGGGGAAACTATAGCCGCCCCCGGTTGAGGTGAGCAATTGCCGGCCGGAAGACACTTCCCAGAGACGAGGTATGTCACCCCAGTCGTTGCTGAGCAGCATTTCCCCAGTGCGATCGAACGAGCAGTTGATACCCCCGTTTTTGTGGCCCTCCATGGTTTTCAGTAGCTTTTCCGAGGGCACATCCCAGAGTTGAATCAAGTACTCGTCGCTGGCGGTAACGAGTGTCCGGCCATCCGGATGCCAGGCGATGGGGGCTGCTTTGTTTCCGGGCAGGAGGCTTTTTTGTACTTGTCCGCCGGCCGAATCACGGACCTCGATGGCATATTCGCCATCCCGCCGGACCAGGATGGCGAACGTGCGACCGTCGGGAGCAAAGGCCATCCTCTTCTGTTGTCCCGAAATCGGCGGCAGAGAGTGCGTTTCCTTCGACAAGAGGTCGATAGCGGCGAGGCGCGAACTGTCCGTCATGTAGGCCAGTTTCGTGCTGTCCGGCGTGAAGCATACGCAAAAGCTGTCTGAAACATGTTCACCTTCACACCAAACGATCGGCTCCGCGGCGTCCAAACGGTAAACGACCAGGCGCTTTGCTGCCACGTGGCAAACCGAGAGGTAGCGGCCGTCGGGGCTAAAACAAAGATTCTGAAAATAAGGCCACCAGGGCGCATCCGTTGTTTCCTGCCAGCGAGCCACCAAGCTGTCATCGCGGACCCGGCAGACGGTGACGGTCCCATTTTTGGCCAGTCGAGCGTATTGCTCCAGGTTGCCGTCTAGCGCTACGCTGACGATGCCTGGCGTTAGACCACCTTGCCATTCGTATAACATTTCGAGGTCCGCAAGTGCCAGCGCGGCGATGGCCTCGGTGCGCAGCTCGGCCACAGAATGCCGCGGCGGCGTCGGCAATTGCATAGCCTCCTGGATCGACCGCAGGCTTTCCAGGCGCTGGCCGGGACGGCGGCTCATGCGCAGGGCCCGCGCACGGTCACGGAGTGACTCCCAGCGCTTTTCCTTTTCAATCCGGAGGGAGTGCGAAAGCTCGGCGTAGCGGATGAGCGCCCCGCCGGCCAAAGCCACCAGCAAAAGGAGGATCGCCGCGGACAGCGACGCCACCAGAGGGTTGCGCCGGCACCAGCGCGACACTTTTTCCAGCGCGGAGCTGCGCCGTGCTCGAATCGGCCGGTCGGCCAGGAAACGCCGCAAGTCCTCTGCCATTTCCCCGGCCGAGGCATAGCGCCCTTGGGGCTCATGAACAGTGGCTTTGAGGACGATCGTTTCCAGATCGCGTGGAATCTCGGGATTCAGGCGCCGGGGTCTGGTGGGCACCTCCCGTAGAATGCTCGCGATCAATTGGCTGCGGTCGACCTCCTCGAAGGCAGGCTGGAAGGTCAGCAGTTCATAGAGACTCAGACCGAGCGAGTAAATGTCGCTGTGGGCATCGGAGCAATTCTGAAAGCGCTCCGGAGCCATGTAGCGCAGTGTGCCTATTAGGTCTCCGGTCTGTGTCAGGTCGTCGCTGTCGGTCAATTTGGCCAGGCCGAAGTCCATTACCCAGACCTGTCCCGCCTTGTCCAAGAGTAAGTTGGCAGGCTTGATGTCGCGATGCAACACCCCCTGCCGGGCAGCATAGTCCAACGCCTCGGCCACTTGCACACCGATGCGGGCGACGCTCTGGTAATATGCCCATCCGGAACCGGTCAAGCCGGATCCCTGGGGCAGGCCGGCGAGCGGAGCCAGCCTCTTGATCTGAGAAAGGCGGTCCTTCTTCAGTTGCTCCAGCACGTCATCGAGCCCTTGGCCCTCGATGAACTGCATGACAAAGTAGTGCAGGCCATCTTGCTCGCCAACGCCGTAAACCGGCACGATGTTCGTGTGGTGCAAGCGCGCGACCGCTGTCGCCTCGCGCTGGAAACGCTGCAAGCGCTGCGGATCGAGCCAGGCATGAGCCCTCAGCACCTTTAGCGCAACATGTCGGCCCAAGGAAAGCTGTTCCGCCAGGTAGACGACCCCCATGCCGCCGCGGCCAATCTCGCGCAAGATGCGGTAATCACCTAGTTCGTGCAATGCCGGCAGTGGCTGGTAGCTTTCCCGTCCTGCCCCTGTGAATGTGGTATCCCCCAGGGCGCCGGCCAGACCCGGAGCTGGCGCTTCCAGGAAGGTGCCCAGCTTTTCCTCTTCGCGCAGCAGCGCCTCCACCTCACTGCGCAGTTCCACGTTGCTGCCGCACGCTGCGTCAAGATAGGCCGCCCGCTCGGCCTCATCTTGCACCTGTCGAGCCGCCGTAAAGATGTCACGCTCGTTCATGAGGGGTCACCCACGGGTCGAAGGGTACCTCTAACTATCAGTGCGCATTTCGGTCGAGAACTCTGCCAAAAAAGTCACGGTCGGCACAGAAGATGTTAGGCCTGGCCCATTTTGCGGTGCAGCCACGAGCGAGCGTAAACCCAGGCACGCTCAGCCGAACGGACCGACATTCCCAGTGCCTCGGCGGCTTCACTCATGTTCAAACCGGCGAAAAAGCGAAGCTTGACCAGGTTGGCCGCGACCGGGTCGACGGTCGCAAAAAGATCGAGTGCGTCATGCAAGGCAAGCACATCCACGTCGGGCTCGGGAGCGGCGATTACGGACTCATCCAATTCCTCCCGACTTGATTGACCGCCTCTCTTCGTGGTCTGGCGACGCCGTGCTTGCTCCACCAAGATGCGCCGCATGGCTTCGGCTGCGGCCGCAAAGAAATGGCCGCGACTGTTCCACTGCTGGGGTTCGTCCCCAGAGACCAGGCGCAGATAGGCCTCGTGCACCAGGGCAGTGGCGTCCAGAGACTGTCCAGGCTTCTCGTGGGTCAGCCTCTGAGCCGCCAGCTGGCGCAGTTCGTTGTAAATCAGCGGCAGAAGCCGGCCCGGGGCGTTCGTATCCCCTTCGTCAATGGCTTTGAGGATGCGCGTCACGTCGCTGATGATTGCGCCCTCCCGGATAGGAATTAAGGTTAGCCGGATTGTATCAGCCTGCGCAACCGGCTGCCAGAATGCCGCAAAGGGCGATCCCAGCACAATGGAATTGCCTGCCTATTCTCCACAATAGAAATGGCGGCTTACCTCCCGACGCCTGTTTTTCTCGTGTCTTTCCCTTTTGTCTTTCCCAACAGGGCAGTAAGCTGGGACTATCCTACCGAGGGCATCCATGACCATGATTTCACCTTGCCAGGGCCCCGTGCGGCTCTCGCGCCGTGAATTACTGCAAATCGGCACGATTGGCATCTGGGGCCTGGCGTTGCCCGACGTGCTCCGCGCGGCAGCCCGAAACACGCGCCTGGGCCAGGCGCCCAAAGCCGATTCGTGCATCCTGATCTTCCTGAACGGCGGCCCCAGCCACCTCGACATGTGGGACATGAAACCGGCAGCGCCCGCCGAGATTCGCGGGCAATTCAAGCCCATCGCCACCACCGTGCCCGGCATCCAGGTCAGCGAACATCTTCCTCGGCTCGCCCGCTGGATGCACCGGTGCACCCTGGTGCGCTCCGTTCACCATAGCGTGAACAACTCCCATGCCGCCGCCGTCTACGTGGGACTCACCGGGCACGATCGCGGCGAGCTGGGCGGCGGCGCGAAACCGACCGATTACCCGGCCATCGGTTCGGTCGTGGGCATGCTGCGCCCTCCACCCAACATGGTGATGCCGTTCGTCTCCATGCCGTACATCACCGCCGAGGGCGCGGGTGGTCCGCCGCAGCCTGGTTTCTTCGGCGGCTGGTTGGGCCGAAGCTGCGATCCCTTGTTTGTCTTGCGCGATCCGAACGCGTCCGGCTTCGGCATGCCCGAATTGGCGCCAGCGCCCGACGTGAGCCCTTCACGCATTGAGGCGCGCAAGCGCCTTGCCTCTTGCGTCGGCGCGAGCCAGGGTGACTGGGCCATGCAGGCTCCGCCTCAGGACATGGGCATGTTTCAAAGCAAGGCCTTCGATCTGCTGACGTCGCCGGCCGCGCAGAAAGCGTTCCAGCTCGAGCGCGAGCCGCTGCCGGTGCGCGAAGCTTACGGTCGCAACATCTACGGCCAAAGCGTCCTCCTCGCCCGCCGGCTCATCGAGGCAGGCACCCGCGTCGCCTGCATCTCCTGGGCACCCGACGCCAATGCAACCTGGGACACGCACGGCGGCAACTTTACCAAGCTAAAAGGCACTCTCTTGCCGCAACTGGACGCTGCCGTTTCCAGTCTGCTCAACGATTTGGTCGAGCGCGGCCTGCTGAAGAGGACTCTGGTAGTCGTCATGGGCGAGTTCGGCAGATCGCCAAAAGTGAACCGCGACGCCGGCCGTGATCATTGGAATTTCTGCTACAGCCTGCTGCTCGCCGGCGGCGGTCTCAAAAGCGGCACCATCCACGGCGCCAGTGACAAAATCGGCGCACGCCCCAGCCAGTGCCCCGCGACGCCCGCGGACATCGTCGCCACGATCTACGACCGCCTGGGCATTCCCGCCAATCTGGAATTGCACGATCGACAGCATCGGCCGTACCAGCTTGTGCCGTGGGGTAATCCCATACGCGAGATTCTGGCGTGAGCGGGGGCAGGGTTCGCTTGCTAGCAGAAGTCCTTGTCGCTCTGCTCCAACCGTCCCCTCAACTAGACAGGCTGTTTCCACCATGAGTCCACCCGACAGTTCCCGACGTTCGTTTTTGAAAACCTTTGTCGCACTTGCGGGGACAACACCCCTCATGGATGGTTTGCTCCAAGCGCAATCGGGGGAAGCCGCCGGACCACTCCTCGCCTATGTTGGAACCTTCAGCTCTCCGCTGGGCGATGTGTTGCCAACCCAGGTGGATCTACCGCCCGGCAATGGTCGCGGCATTCACCTCTTTCAGGTGAATCGCGTCACCGGGGCGCTGACTCCCGCTGGCATCCACGAGATGGGAACGAGCCCAAGCTGCCTGGCTTTGAATACCTCCGGAACCCGCTTGTATTCCGCCAACGAAACGGATCGGGCGGGCGAACACAAGGAAGGCACGGTCAGTGCATTCTCGATCAATCGAGCTGACGGGAAATTAGAGCTGCTCAACACCGTTCGTTCCGGCGGCGCCGGTCCCACCTTTGTGAGCCTGCATCCGTCTGGACGGTTCGTGTTGGTGGCCAACTATTTTGGGGGCTCCGTCGCGGTGCTGCCGATTCTTGCCGATGGTCGTCTGGGGGCCGCCACTGATATCAAGGCCGATGCCGGCAAAATTGGCCCCACCAGGGCGACCAACGCTCCACCGGGCAGCTTTGCCTTCAGCGGACATGATCGAACGCACGCGCATATGATTCAGGCTGATCCCGCCGGGTGCTTCGTGCTGCATGCGGACCTGGGCCTGGATAAAATCTTCATCTGGAAGTTTGACGAGCAGAAGGGCGTGCTGATTCCAAGTGAACCGCCCGCCGTCGCGCTGCCACCTGGAGACGGGCCCCGGCATTTCCATTTTCACGCCAATGGCCGTTGGTTCTACTCTATTCAGGAGGAAGGCTCGACCATCGTATTGTTTGACTACGATGCCTCAACAGGTCAGTTAACCTCACGGCAGACGATCTCCACGCTGCCACCCGGGTTTGCTGGCAGTAACTTCTGCTCTGAGATCCTGGTTTCAGCCGATGGCCGGTTTGTCTATGCTGGCAACCGGCTGCACGACAGCATCGGGATCTTTTCCATAGGTCCAAACGGCACCCTGACATTTGTCGGGGAAGAATGGACACGCGGGAACTATCCGCGCAGCTTCAACTTCGACCCCACCGGCCAGTTCCTCTATTGTTGCAATCAGCGAGGTGACAACATCGCCGTCTTCCGAGTGGATCGCAAAACCGGCAGCCTCAACTTCACCGGCCAGTACACGCCCGTCGGCAATCCTTCGAGCATCGTTTTCCTCGATCTTGCAAAGAACGGTTGATATCCCCCAAATCCCTCGCCCCTCCCCTCTCGTCCCTCGCCAATCTTGGTGTATGCAGTTGCAGACCGGTAGAATACACCAACTCGGCTGCGGTCCGGTCACGAGAACTTTTCCCGTCTTGTTGAGGACAGCCCATGAGAGTCCTTGCACGAAAAGGTAGCCATACTTTCCAGGACTTTTGCGTCCTGGTCCGCGACGACCAGAAGGCCGATCTGATTGATGGAATCATTTACATGGCTTCACCGGAAAACACCAACGCCAATGCCCTCTTTGTTTGGCTAACGATCCTACTCGGTTCGTATATCGAGAGCCTAGATTTGGGGCAGCTATTTGGTTCGCGGGTGGCTTTTCGCCTCAGCAACAAAGAAAGCCCGGAGCCGGACCTGGCTGTGGTCCTGAAGAAGCGCCTGCACTTGATCGAAGGCGGATTTGTGAATGGCCGCCCGGACCTGGCCATCGAAATCGTATCACCCGAGAGTGTCGAGCGGGATTATGTTAAAAAACGCCGGCAGTACCAGAAGGCAGGCGTCCCTGAATACTGGATTATCGACGAAACGGAGGAGAAGGTTACGCTCTTGCGACTCGGGTCGGATGGGAAATACCGCGAGGAACGAGTCCGGGGCGGAGTATTGCGCAGCCAGGTCCTGCCAGGATTCTGGATTCGTCCCGAGTGGCTGCGGCAAAGGCCTCGGCAGAAGGCCATGATTCTGGAGCAGATCCTGGGCCGAAAAACGTAGACATCTCCCTCATTGCTTGGTGTGCTACCCACGCCCCCTAGTCCCTCATCTCACTTCCCTGCCCCTCTACCCTCGCCCCCGCCCGCGCGGTATGCTGGGCCGTGGCATCGCATAACCGAGGAGGGTTTTCATGGGTCTGACTCTGGAGCAGTTCGGCATCGATCGTCTCGACCCCCAACAGCGGTCCGAGCTCCTCGAACTCATCTGGGAAAGCCTCCCCGATGACGCCCCCTACGCTCCCCCTGCCTGGCATCTACGTGAGCTGGAGCGTCGTGTCGCTGCCGCCGACGCCGACCCGAGGGCGGCCGTGCCCTGGGAGGCCGTACTGGCTCGTCTTTCGAGGAAACCTTGACTTGGCCGATCGTCCTGCGCCCCGAGGCCAGCCTCGACGTCGAAGAGGCGCGGGACTACTTCGAAAGGAAGCGGGCCGACTTGGGTCAGGAGTTTCTGGATCAGCTGAAGGACGTGTTGGACCGGATCAGCGCTATGCCGCAAATCTACGGCAGCGTCTGGCGGAACTTACGTGCAGCGCGGTTGCGAAGGTTCACCTACGTGGTTTACTATCGCGTCCACGACGACCGCGTGGAGGTGCTCGCGGCGCTGCACGGCAGAAGAGACGCATCTGCGTGGCGAAGTCGCACCTGAAAGAACCGGACCTCGTCGTGGTCCTGAACCGCCGCCTACACTTGACCGCCTCGGCCCTCACCCGTCGTCCCTCGCCGCGTGCCTTTGTTCGGAAAACCGCCATGAAATTTTTCTACCTCGCCGCGGTGCTTCTCGGCCTCTGCGTTTCAGTGGATCACGCCCAATGGCAACAGCAGACCATCCGTACTAATGCGGACTTTCGCGGCCTTTGTGCGGTGAGTGCCAAGGTTGCCTGGGTCAGCGGCACGAAAGGGACAGTTGGGCGAACCACAGACGCCGGCAGAACCTGGTCCGTCGGCACGGTGCCCGGCGCGGCAAAACTCGACTTCCGCGATGTCGAAGCCTTCGGAGAAACCACGGCCTACCTGTTGAGCGCCGGGCCCGGCGCGGATTCCCGAATTTACAAAACTGCCGACGGCGGCAAATCGTGGATCCTGCAATTCAAAAACCCCGACCCCGCAGCCTTTTTTGATGCCATGGCCTTCTGGGACGACAAGAACGGCATGGCTCTTAGCGACCCCGTCAAGGGGCAATTTCAATTGATCGTCACCGAGGACGGCGGCACGAATTGGCAACGGCTTTCGGGCATAAACCTGCCGCCGGCTCTGGCGAACGAGGGCGCCTTCGCTGCCAGCGGCACCTGCCTCGTCACGCACGGCAAGCAGGACGTTTGGTTCTGCACGGGAGGAGCCAAAACGGCGCGGGTCTTTCATTCTCATGATCGAGGCCGCAACTGGACGGTTAGCAACACGCCGATTCTTGCCGGCACCGACTCGGCCGGCATTTTTTCAATCGCATTTCGCGACCAGAATCATGGCATGATCGTCGGCGGCGACTATCGCAAACCCAACGCCCCCGGCGCGACCGCGGCTATCACCACCGACGGCGGCATAACATGGACTCTTGTCGACAGAGCGTTTCCCTATCGCTCTGGCGTCGCGTGGGCGAAGGATCGGTGGGTCGCTGTAGGGACGTCGGGTTCCGACGTTTCCCTGGACGACGGCGCGACCTGGAAGCCGCTTGACGACAAGAACTACAACAGCGTCGCATTCACCTCGACTGGTGAAGGCTGGGCAGTCGGACCAGGCGGCCGAATTGCGAAGTTCGCTAGGTAGGAGATTTAGCGCTGTAATTGTCAAATGAATCACTTCGGCTTGGGATTTCCTTTTGGGCGAATAGTTCGACACATCGGTCGATGTGACCGGAGCGCGCTGGCGAACGATATGGAGTTCAGCGGCGAGCCAAGCGAGTCCACTGCAACGGTGGGTTAGGCGGCAGAGCTCAACGTGATCTCATGCGAAGGGCGCCCTTCCCCTGGGAACGCCACCAGCGACGAATATGGTTGCGCGCCCACAGGTAGTGCGCCGCTGTGCTCGCCCGGAGATAGTCGCTAAGCGTCCAAGACGGACCAGTCCAGGAGAAGCGCTCCAGCGTTACCAGGTCGGCGTCCGGCAGAGCTTCAATGAGGGCGACGAGTCGTTGGTGATAGGACCGGTAGTCCTGTAGCACGGCTTGAAGTGAGCGCCGATGGTGCTTTCGATAAATCATTTCGTTCAGGCGAGGGAGCTCTCGCAGAGTAAAGCCTGGTGCAGGCATTGCAGGTTTCTCTCCACGCAGCCCCGCCGCATACCAGTCGAGGTTCATCTGCTGCCATTCGATGAGGTGGGCGAGAATGTCCTTGACCGACCACCCACCGCGGGTTACGCCGGCCCTCGTCATCTGACGGGGCGTCAGGAGCGCGAGAGCGTCGTCGAGTGCAGTGCGCTCACGCTGGATCTCGTGCAGCAGTTCGTGCTTGCGGAGTCGCCTGCCCATGAGTACTCCTGATGGTTCTGCTGACGCCTAACGACAGAACTGAGCGAGGCGGCAGAGTGGCACGCTCTGAGGTGCTCCGAAAAGCGTGCCGAACGTGCCTGGCTCGGGGTAGCGTCCTCTGCGCTCCTCGACATAGCTTCTGACAGTCTGGTGATCTACGATTCGCGTCGAAGTCAGCCTATTCAGAACTTGTAACTTGTGCCAGCTACCAAGTTCCCAGCTCTGGGAACTGCCGCAGCACGACCCTTCGGAGTACCTCAGAGCGTGCCACCCGCCGCCAACCGCCTACCCGAAGAAGTGGGGACTGACAATGGCAGCCAAAAGGTTAAACCCTGTTCTATCGGCAGCACCGCTTTCCGGTCCTGCTTGAGCCTGCAGACCGAACTTTGCGCGCTCCGGTCCGACAAACCGAAGTGTCGTTCTTCGGCTTGCCCGAGCATGAAACCGCCGCCCTTTGGCAGCAGCCGGCTGTCGCGAGAGTGCCGAGGGGATTTTAACTCGGCAACTCGAGTGTTAATGATGCTTTGTGTTAGACGGTCGCGACGACCAGTCGATCTCACTGAGGAAAGAGGGTGGGGGCTGTCCATTCACTGCAGCTCCGATAAGTCTGAAAATAGTCCAGACCTCATTTGCATGCCGCAAGTAACGGAAAAAAACGAGATTCGGATCGGCACTTGTCCAATTGAACAGGATCAATGGCAGGTGCGGACACGCCGATTACACAAAGGTGAGCCCATCCAGTCGGAGCACTCCCGATAGATTTCTTAACGTTAGGCCGAGGAGGCAACCTGATGGACGAGCAGCGGTTTGTCGAAGCTTACCGGGCCGAGAACAACCCGCAGGCCCTTGTCTTGAAGCAGGCGCTACTCGACGCCGGCATCCGCGCAACCATCGAGAACGAGCTCCTTCAGGGTGCGATCGGCGACCTGCCGATGGGCTGGGCGACCGCCCCGCGTATCATGGTCGAGAGCAGGGATCTGCCGAGGGCCCGTGAGATCCTAGAGCGCTCAGAACGAGCCGAGTCAACTGTGCCAGAGGACGTGGACGAAGCGGAACAAGATCGCGACCTGTGTCTGGCCTGCGGGGCACCCCTGCCGGAAGACGGCATCTGCCCAGCGTGTGGGTGGTCGTACAAGGGCGGTGATCCGGAGGGCGAGGAGGGTTTAACGTGAGTTCGTAGGGATGCGTCAAGCGTACTCGCGCCGACGCACCATTCCCGGGGCGGTGTGATCGCGTCGGGCTCAATCCCTGGTGAGAACAAGACGAATGTCTTCGGGTAGTCGAAGGTGCATCGTGAAAAGGCGCGTGAGAGCGGTGCGGTCCTCGCTGGTCGGCAAAGTGCGTCGGCGCGAGTACGCTTGACGCATATACTGCTGAGTCTGGAGAGTAAAGTGCCGGCAAGAAAATAGGAAACAAACGGCTCGTTGGCAGGGTATGGTCGAGTATGAATACCGCGCAGACGGACAAACCCGCTGAGCAGAAACCGCTCCGGCTGTGGCCCGGCGTGCTCGCCGTGGTGCTGCAGTGGCTGGCTTGGTTCGTTCTCCCCATCTTCGTTCCCGAGGCCACGCTCTACGGGGTGCTGGCCGGAGTCTTCGGCGGCGGGCTGGCTGTCCTCCTGTGGTGGCTGTTCTTCAGCCGGGCGCCTTGGTCCGAGCGCGTGGGCGCCATCGTCCTCATGCCGGTCGCGGTGTACGCGACATCGCACATTGTTCACGCGTCCATTGCGAACGGGATGATGGGGATGATGTTGCCCATCTTCGCCATCCCGGTCCTGTGCCTCGCCTTGGTGTGCTGGGCGGTGGCCAGCCGTCGCCTCTCCAGCGGACTTCGGCGCGCGGCGATGGTCGCCACCATCCTGCTGGCGTGCGGAGTGTTCACGCTCCTGCGCACCGGTGGGATGACCGGCGACGGCGCTTCGGACCTCCATTGGCGGTGGGCGCAGACTCCCGAGGAACGGCTCCTGGCCCTGGCCGGCAACGAGCCGGCGGCACCTCCGTCGACTCCGACAGCAGCGAAGACGGTTGCCAACTGGCCCGGTTTTCGCGGACCCGATCGCGACGGCATCGTTCGCGGCGAACAGATAGCGACCGACTGGTCTCGGTCACCGCCGGTCGAGCTGTGGCGCCGGCCGATCGGACCGGGTTGGTCGTCGTTCGCGGTCCGCGGCGACCTCCTCTATACCCAGGAGCAGCGCGGCGACGACGAGGTCGTCGCCTGCTACAACCTGACCACCGGCCAGCCGGTCTGGAAGCACCACGACGCGACCCGGTTCTGGGAGTCGAACGCCGGTGCCGGGCCGCGCGCGACGCCGACTCTCAGCAACGGTCACGTGTATGCATTGGGTGCGACTGGGATCGTGAACGCACTTGACGCGGCTGACGGCGCCGTCGTGTGGTCGCGCAACGCCGCATCCGACAACGGCGTGAAGATCCCGGGCTGGGGCTTTGCGGGCTCACCGTTGGTTGTTGACGACGTCGTCATCGTCGCCACCTCCGGCAGGCTCGTCGCCTACGACCTTGCCACCGGCGACCTGCGCTGGTTGGGCCCGGCCGGCGGCGGGGGCTATAGCTCCCCACACCTGGTGACGATCGACGGAGTCAAGCAGATCCTATTGCTCAACGGAGACGGAGCGATCAGCGTCGCGCCGGCCAGCGGCACGCAGCTCTGGACGTACCTTTGGGACAGCGACGGCATCGTGCAGCCGGCACTGACCGCGGACGGCGACGTCCTGATCGGCACCGGATCCGGAATGGGTGGCGCCGGAACGGGCGTGCGCCGCATCGCGGTCACGCACGGGCCTGACGGATGGGCCGCCCTAGAGCGCTGGACCTCGGCCGGGCTAAAGCCCTACTTCAACGATTTCGTAGTTCACAAGGACCATGCCTTCGGTTTCGACGGCAGCCTCCTGGCCTGCATCGACCTCGTGGACGGCAAGCGCAAGTGGAAGGGTGGACGCTACGGCCACGGCCAGCTGATCCTGCTACCGGACCAGGACTTGCTTCTGGTGCTGTCGGAGAAGGGCGAACTGGCGCTGGTCGCGGCGTCACCCGACCAGTTCAGGGAGCTCGCGCGCTTCCCGGCGATCGAGGGCAAGACCTGGAACCATCCGGTGCTGGTCGGCGACGTCCTGCTGGCTCGCAACGGCCAGGAGATGGTGGCGTTCCGGCTGCCGCTGGCGGGCCGCTGACGGGGGTTGCCTTCATGGCCATGGCGGGTGCCGCCCGCTAAAGCTCGCCACTCGCGACTACCTCAAAGTCTCTCTCCGACTCTCTCTGCGGCCTCCCTGACGAGGGCTCAAGGAAAAGCTCTGTGCAGCGACTTGGCAGATTGTTGTGAATGGGTTGTTGTAACCAGAGTCGAATCCCGGGGCCCGTAAGCACCCCGGCGGACAGGGAGGTTATTTCAGTCTATCCCGCGAAGTCGCGGGGGTTGAAAAGCGGTCGACCCCCGGGCGCAGTTTTGTCCGGAGAAAAGACTCCCGACCCCTTTTTCCCGGCCTTCAATCTTCTCGCTCCACCGCATCTTCGTCTTCGGACAGCCCGACCTCTTCACCATCGAGGTCTTCGTCCACTTCCGGGTCGAGCAATTCCATGGACTCCGACTGGGGGTCGTGTGGCAAAAGCGAGAGTCCCTTGCCGAGGTGGAATATCGCATCAAACTTGCCTGGGCCCGCGTTGCGTGCCAGGGTCGCCATGATGCGCTTGCAGCGCTGGGGCGTATCGTGTGGGCCGGATATGAAGAACGGTTTGCCGTCCTTGCCAAACTCCAGTTCTTCCGTCGCTTCCGCGGGGTTGATATCGCCGAAGATGAATTTCGCCTTTTGATAGTCGGGATGCGGCGGGAACCCTAACGATTGTGCGTAGGCGACAGCACTTTCGACGAATTTTCGGGCGGTCGCCGGGGACACCTCTGTTACGGTGAATTGAGAGCGAATCTGCCGGAGCTGCGTGTCATATTCGAAGCGGCTTTTGATCGCGGCAAGCGCGTTCTTCACGCCCAAACAGAACCGATCGACGAGGAACACGGTGAAACCCACGGAGCCATTAGGCAACTCCCGCGCCAGACAGACATAGCCCATGCCCTGGTCCCACAAGTCCGTGGTAACCCAGCTATCGATAACCGGGTATTTCGCGGCGAGGGCCAACTGCTCCCCCACGCCCACGTTCTTTGCTTTGACGAGTTGGTGCCGTTTCAGTTTCCGCTTGGCCTCGCGCTGCTCTTTCTTCTTTTGCCGTTTTCGGGGATCGACCGCCATGGAAAGTTCCTTTCTTTCTCTGGGCCTGCCGATGAGGCATTCCAATCCTCCGCCAAGGCTGTTTGTCCTGCCGGTTGGCGGCCATTGCACACCATATCAGCGTGCGTACATCGGGAGTGTTTTGGGTGGCACGCCCTGAGGCTTCCGAAGGGTGTGACGAACCCGGAAGGAACGCGATTCCCGTCAGTTCGCCACGCCCTTCGCTCCGCTCAGACCGTGTCACCCAGATCTGTCTTGCTGTCCAATCAAGCTCAGTCATTTTAGTAGGATAGACAATGGGTTAACAGCTGCAAAGGGGCTCGAACCAGGGGTCGGGACGACCCTTTTTCTTCATCCAACCACTGGACGCGGTTTTGTCAGAGTAAAGACTCCCGTTGGCGGCCCCTTATGTCTTTCCAAGCCCGCTCTGTCTGTGGGGTGTCCGGCTTTTAATTTGCAAAGCTCTTCCTCTGCGGGTATAAGTTGTTGTCCTATGCCGAGTTCAGATCGAGGTCCGCATGGAGACTTCAGTCAGCCTGCTGGAGCGACTTCGGACCGGGTCCGACGAAGCAGCGTGGCAGCGACTCGACGATCTTTACCAGCCGCTCATCCGCCGCTGGCTGCTGCGGCACCCGGGGCTCGGCGATGAGGCCGCGGATATCGTCCAGGACGTCATGGAGGTCCTGATCCGCGAACTCCCTGGTTTCCAGCGCCAGAGGAACGGCTCTTTTCGCCGTTGGCTGCGCACCATCACGGTTCACCGCGTTCTGGCCCACCACCGCGCTGCGCAGAAACGCCCCCGGGCGCTCGGGGCACCCCTTGACGAGTGCCCGCTGGCGCAGCTCAGCGACCCCAATAGCGAGCTGAGCCGTCTCTGGGATCAGGAACATGACCAGCATGTCCTGCGCCGGCTCCTGGAGCTGATAGAACCGATGTTCGAGCCGGCGACCCTTGCCGCCTTTCGCCGCGTCGTCTTCGACGAAGTCGGAGCAGCGCAGGTGGCGGCAGAACTTGGCATCTCGGTCGGCGCCGTGTGGCTCGCCAAGTCGCGTGTGCTCAGCAGGTTACGACAGGAGGCCGAGGGATTCATCGAGTGAACCGGCATTTTTCTGACAGGTCCGCTCGCCCGGCGCACTTCTTATAGCGCGTCGAGGGACTCCCCCGGCGAGCGTGAAAAAGTCCCGCGGGCCCTGTGCCCGCCACCCCAGTAGGAGCGTGCGATGCCCGACGCTGCCATTCACCCGTCCCGGCAGCAATTGACCGCCTTCGGCTTGGGCAAGCTGCCTGAAGCCGCGGCCGTTGCCGTCGCCAGCCACCTGGAGTCCTGCAGCGCCTGCCGCCAGGCCGTCGAAAACCAGCCGCCGGATTCTTTCCTCGGCAAGGTCCGAGAAGCCAAGCCCGGCGGATCATCCCTTCCTCCGGGCAAGTCGCCCAACTTGGCGCGTGGAACGGGAGCTTCGCTAGACCCGGTGGCCTCTCCCCCTGCGAGCGACCTGCCGGCGGAATTGGTTAACCACGCGAAATATCGCATCGTCCGCGAGCTGGGGCGTGGCGGCATGGGCGTGGTCTACCTGGCGGTCCACAAGGTCATGGACCGGCCGATCGCCATCAAGGTAATCAACCCCAGCGTCCTGGCACACCCGGATGCCTTGCCGCGTTTCCACAGCGAGGTAAGAACTGCTGCCAAATTGGACCATCCGAATATCGTTCGTGCCCTCGACGCCGACCAGGTTGGCAGCTTGCACCTTTTGGTCATGGAATATGTAGAGGGGAAAAACCTGGACGACCTCGTGCGGGGGCGGGAGCGGCTGCCGATCCTGAACGCCTGCCACTATGTGCGGCAAGCGGCCCTGGGACTGCAACACGCTTTCGAGCAAGGGATGGTACACCGCGACATCAAGCCCGGCAACCTGGTGCTGACGCCGCGCGGCCAGGTGAAGATTCTCGATTTTGGCCTGGCGCGCTTACGCGACACGGGAGTCCAGAGTGGCCGGCTGACGGCGATGGACTCCTTCATGGGCACGCCGGAGTACGTATCGCCGGAACAGGCGACCGACGCACGCACGGCGGACACGCGGGCCGATATTTACAGTTTGGGGTGTACGCTGTTTTACCTGCTGACGGGCCGGCCGCCGTTTCAGGAGGAGACCGTCGTCAAGCTGGTGTTGGCGCACATCGAAAAGGAGGCGCCCCTGCTCCACGAGCTGCGTTCGGATGTGCCACCCGAGTTGTCGGCCGTCGTTGCTCAGATGTTGGCAAAGGACCCGGCGAAGAGGTATCAGACGCCGGTTGCGGTGGCCCAGGCATTGGTGCAGTTTGCCAAAGCCGGAGGCAAGCCGGCTGCGGGCAGGACTTTGCCGCCGCCACAGGATGTCGGGGCGCCAGCCAGGGCAACCTCCATGGGGAGCGACACAAGCAAGGTAAAGGCGCCGGCCGTGGACGCCGCGCTATTGTCTGCCAAGAAAAATGCGGCCGCACGGGTCGCAGAAGAACCATTCAAGGACTTGGAGCCTGCCGCGGTATCTGTCGTCGAGAAGATGAAAAAAAGGCATTTGGCGACAAAGTCGGCAACGACTCGCTGGGGGAAGAAACGAGCAGTGCTGGCCGGAGCCATCATCCTCCTACTTGCGTTCGCAGGTCTGTGGGCGAGCACTGTACTCAAGGTGAAGACGAAGGACGGCACAATTGTGCTGGAGAACCTTCCGGCCGGTGCCGAGGTCTTGGTGGACGGCGAGAAAGTTACGGTCACCTGGGGCGCGGACGGCAAGAAGGCCCAGCTCAGCGTCCCACCCGGTACGCACAAGATCGTGGCCAGCAAGGACGGCGTCAAAGTTATTGGCGAGGAAATTCAGATTGAAGACGGCGGCCACATCGTGGTTACGGCCCGGCTGGAGAAGACGCCAAACGAAGGCTTCCAAGGGAATCGACCAGGTCAGGAACGGGACGATAACGGTTTGAAAATGAAGATGTGTTGGTGCCCGGCGGGGAGTTTCAGGATGGGGAGCCCCAAGGACGAGCCCAGTCGGTGGCCTAGCGAACAGGTGGAGGTGAAACTTACGAAGGGATTTTGGCTGGGAAAGTTCACGGTGACGCAACAGCAGTGGCAAGAGATCATGGGGACCGACCAGATCAGTCATTTCTCTGCGAATGGAGGAGGCAAGGACCAGGTGAGAGGAATTGAGACGACCGATTTTCCCATGGATAGCATTTGTTGGTACGAAGCGATCCAATTCTGTCGCAAGCTAACGGAACGTGACCATCAAGCGGCAAGGTTGCCGCTGAGCTGGGAGTACACGTTGCCGACGGAAGCGCAATGGGAGTACGCTTGCCGCGCAGGGACGAGAAGTCGATTCTCATTTGGGGATGATGAGGAAGAGTTGAAGGATTATGCCTGGTACGAGGGGAATTCCGATCGACGGACGCACGCGGTTGGGACCCGGAAAGCGAATGGTTGGGGCTTCCATGGCATGCACGGGGAAGTCTGGCAATGGTGCTATGACCTGTACCAATTCAAACTGCCAGGAGGGACAGACCCGGTGGTGACCACCGGGACCCTGGGCCGGGTGCGCCGCGGCGGGAGCTGGGACAACAACGGCGCCTTCCGCTGCGGCTCAGCGCAGCGCGGTAGGAACGACCCGGCCTCACGGGACAGGTTCCTCGGGTTCCGCGTGGCCGCAGTTCAGTCCGAGATCAAGGAAATTGCCACTGCTGGTACGGATCCACAAGCGGTTACCCCCTCTAACGCGGAGAACAAGGGTTCTGTTCCCCTGATCGCGACTCCGAAAGCCCTGGGCTTCATGGGTGTCCAACCAGGTCAGGAGCGGGACGACAATAGCTTAAAGATGAAGTTTTGCTGGTGCCCGCCAGGCCAGTTCAGGATGGGCAGTCCGGCCAACGAGCCGGAACGCAGAGATGACGAAGACCAGGTGGAAGTTAAGTTTCCCCATGGCTTCTGGATGGCGAAATATCCGGTGACGCAAGGAGAATGGAAGCAGCTCATGGGGAGCGAGCCGAGTTGTTTCTGTGCAGTGGGAAGGGGCAAAGATAAAGTTCAAGGAATGGATACGTCGCGGTTTCCGGTGGAACAAGTGAACCACGATGATGCCACGAGCTTTGCGCAGCGGTTCACGAAGCAGGAACGGAGCGCCAGGCGATTGCCTGCCGGTTGGGAGTATCGTTTGCCGACGGAAGGGCAGTGGGAATATGCATGTCGCGCGGGGACCCAGACGGCGACGGCATTCGGCGATCAACTTGAAAGCGCGCAGGCGAACTTTGGTGGGAGCCTTGGTCGCACGTGCCGGGTGGGGAGCTACCCGGCGAACGCTTGGGGGCTGTACGACATGCACGGCAACGTGTGGCAATGGTGTCGCGATTGGTACGGTAAGAAGTTGCCAGGCGGAGAGGATCCTGAGGCGACCGTTGAGGCCTCGGCCCGGGTACTCCGCGGCATTGGCTGGAACGACGCCGGCACGTGGTGCCGTGCGGCGGGCCGCCGCCCGTACGGCTCGTGGGTTCGGGACGTATCCTGCGGGTTCCGTGTGGCCGCAGTTCAGTCCTCCCGCCAGCTGCTGAAAGACGAACCTGCAACTCCGAAAACTCAGGGCTTCATCGGTTCCCGGCCGGGGCAAGAGCGGGATGACAATAGCCTGAAGATGAAGTTTTGCTGGTGCCCGCCAGGCCAGTTCACGATGGGCAGTCCGGCCGATGAGCCGGAACGCAGAGATGACGAAGACCAGGTGGAAGTTTGGTTTCCCCATGGCTTCTGGATGGCGAAGTATGCCGTGACGCAAGGGGAGTGGAAGCAGCTCATTGGGACAGATCCGAGTTATTTCTGTGCAGGGGGAGAGGGCAAAGATAAAGTGCAAGGAATGGATACGTCGCGGTTTCCGGTGGAAGGAGTGAATTACGAAGAAGCCACGCGGTTTGCGCAGCGATTCACGGTGCAGGAGCGGAGCGCCGGGCGCTTGCTGTCCGGTTGGGAGTATCGTTTGCCGACGGAAGCGCAGTGGGAATATGCGTGTCGCGCGGGGACCAAGACGGCGACGGCATTCGGCGATTCACTTGACAGCACGCAAGCGAACTTCATCGGCAATCGTCCGTACAACGGCGCGGCACAGGGGCCATACCTGGCACGAACTACGGCCGTGGGAAGTTACCCGGCAAACGAATGGGGCTTACACGATATGCACGGCAACCTGTGGCAATGGTGTCGCGATTGGTACGTCAAGGAGTTGCCAGGCGGAGTGGATCCTGAGGTGACCGTTGGGGCCCCGGACCGGGTGCTCCGCGGCGAGTGCTGGTGGTCCGTCGGCGGGTACTGCCGTTCGGCGGTCCGCCCGGGGTCCCCCCGTCGGTTCGGCTCCAGTTCCACGGGTTTCGCCTGGCCGCAGTTCAGTCCTCCCGCTGAACCAAACAGGGAAGGGCGAGCGCAGGCCGACGGGCGTAGACGGAGCGGCGTGGAACGAAGCGGAGTCGGAGTCCGTCGTGCCGGACCCATCTGGCGTCGATGCCATTACAGGAGACCAGTTTCGCCGAGGGACGTGCATGACCGCACCGGGCATCGAAGAAATCATCCGCCACTTCCGCGAAAACGGCCTGAAGCTCGTACTCCAGCGCCCCGGCAACACACGCGAACTGCTCGGCCTGACACGCACGCCCCATTTGGCCTGCATGGACCTCGAGCGCATGACGGTCGATCCGACCACCTACATTGCCGCGGATTATCGCCACCTGGTGTCAGACCTCGTGCTCGACGTGCTTTATCGCACCCGCCTCGGCGGCCGGCGTCGCACGCTCACCCTGTACATCCTCATCGAGCACCAGTCGGAGCCCGATCCGTTCATGAGCTTTTGGGTCCTGGAATACTCGATGCAGATCTACAAAGGACAGATGCGCGCCAGGAGGCCGAGGGATTCATTGACTGAACCGGCATTTTTCTGACAGGTCCGCTCGCCCGGCGCACTTCTTATAGCGCGTCGAGGGACTCCCCCGGCGAGCGTGAAAAAGTCCCGCGGGCCCTGTGCCCGCCACCCCAGTAGGAGCGTGCGATGCCCGACGCT
>DATGZX010000305.1:0-59010 GCA_035296965.1 Gemmataceae bacterium | reverse complement strand
GTGGACAAAGCAGATTGGAGAGCCGCCCATGCAACCCCTAACTACCAAAAACGATTAACACTTCCCCCGAGGAAACACGGAAAAATCCAGCACGCCGCTCGCTAAAATGTTAATCATTTCCCCCCTGCGGAAATCGGCGATAAAGGCACCAACTCAAATCCTTGTTTACCTGCGACCTGTCGGGGCTAAGAAGTGTGCGAATGAAGAACAGGTAAAGAAACCGGTTCGATGTGGACAGGAATTTTCGGATTGGATGAAAGGCTGATATGAAAAGGACCCTCTGGATAGCCGGCGTATTCTTGATCGTGGCATCACCAGCGAGCGCCAAGGCCCCTTTTGCCGAGGCGATCATCACCGGGCTGAACAAGCCGGCCGCAGTCGCTGTGAGCGGCGACGGCAGAGTGTTTGTCAGCGTGATCGGGGAATACGACAAGGACGGCGACGGCGCGGTGCTCGTGCTTGACAAGAATCGCGCCATACCCTTCGCGACAGGATTGGACGATCCCAAGGGCCTGGCAGCTTTCCAGGAATGGCTCTACGTTGCCGACAAGAAACGCATCTGGCGCATCGATCGCAAAGGCAAGGCTGAAGTGTTCGTTCCGGCCAGCGCTTTCCCCACTCCGCCAAGATACCTCAATGGTCTCACCGTCGATCAGGAGAGCGGTATCCTCTATGTCAGCGACTCCGGCGACCTGCACGGCAAGGAGGGCGCCATTTTCCGCATTAGCCCCGGCGGGCAAGTCTCGGTGGTGACCGATGCCAAGCGCTGGCCGCAACTGAATCTCCCAACGGGGTTGGCGCTCGACGGAGCGAGCCACCTCCTCGTCGCGGATTTCGGCACGGGTGAACTGCACCGCATCAAGCTTGCTGATGGGAGCACCGAGAAACTCGCGGATGGTCTGGGCGGTGCGGACAGCCTGGCGTGGGACAAGTTCGGCCGACTTTATATCACCGACGCCCGGGGCGGCAAGGTCCTTGTCTTTCCTCGTCCAGGGGAAAAGCCAGTCCAGGTCGCGGCTGGGTTTCAGGCGCCGGGCAAACTCTGCAACGACCCGACTGGCCACTATCTGTACGTTCCCGACACCAGGGCAGGGACCATCACATCCCTGCTTGCCATGGCGCCCGGCACCCCCGTGGATGAATCACCACTGCCGCTGGAGAGCGTGCTCGCCTTCCCCCTCCTCAAGTGGGCCGGCTGGAAAGGCGAGGATGAAAAGGGCGTCGTGCAGCCACTTCGTCCTGTTGTGCTGACGCACGCGGGCGACGGCAGCAACCGGGTCTTCGTCGCCACGGAACAAGGCGTTATCCACGTCTTCCCCAACAATCAGCAGGCCACCAAGACCAAGGTCTTTCTCGATTTGCAGGACCGGGTCGTTTACAACGACAATCAGAATGAGGAGGGCTTCCTGGGCCTGGCATTCCATCCCAACTACAAGAAGAACGGCGAATTTTTCGTCTTTTACACACTGAAGAAGGGGAGCCACACAAACGTCCTGTCCCGTTTTCGTGTGCGTAGCGATGATCCAAACGTGGCCGACCCCGCTTCGGAAGAAGAGCTATTTCGCGTGTCCAAGCCATTTTGGAATCACAACGGCGGCACGCTCTGCTTTGGGCCAGACGGCTACCTCTACTTCGCCCTGGGAGACGGCGGCGCCGCCAACGATCCTTTCGGCAACGGCCAGAACTTGAAAACGTTTCTCGGGAAAGTCCTGCGGATCGACGTCGATCACAAGGACGCCGGCAAGAACTATGCCATCCCCAAGGACAATCCATTCGTCAACAACCAGGGCGCTCGCCCGGAAATCTGGGCCTATGGCCTGCGCAACATCTGGCGAATGGCGTTCGACCGCAAAACCGGGGCACTCTGGGCGGCGGACGTCGGTCAGAACCTGTACGAGGAGATCGACATCCTCACCGCCGGCGGCAACTATGGCTGGAATCGTCGCGAGGGCCTGCACCCGTTTGGCCAGAAGGGCCTGGGGGCGCAACCGGCATTTATCGAACCCATCTGGGAATACCATCACGACGTGGGCAAGTCGATCACGGGCGGCCTCGTCTTTCGCGGCACGCGCTTGCCGGAACTCAACGGGGCCTATGTCTATGGCGACTACGTCGCCGGCAAGATCTGGGCTCTCCGTTATTCCGACGCCCAGAAGCGGGTCGTTGCCAACCAGCCCATCAAGGATCGAGGCGTCCCCATCATGTCCTTTGGAGAAGACGAACAGGGAGAGATCTACTACATGACCTACTCGTCTTCGGGCCAGGGAATCTACTGGTTTCAGCCGGTTGACCAGGCCAAGGATAAGGCGAAATGATCTCGCGTTGTCGTACGGCACGACAAGCGTCGTGCGCGCTGGGTGCGGCAAGTCATTGATAGCTTGGTGCAGCGGCCTGCGGAGACAGGCAATCGGGCCAAATAGCCCTGGCCGCTAGTGTTACGCGAGGCTTCGACTTGCGGAACAAGAAGAGTAAGACCTAGGAGGAAGATTAGGATTAGGAAGAGGATGAAGAGCACGATTAAGAGTGAGAGCAGGATGTCCTGCCTGCGCTGCCTAGGGACTCCTGCTCCTTCTCCTTCTCCTTCTCCTGCTCTTGCTCTTCATCCTCTTCCGAATCCTAATCTTCATCTTTATCTTTCGTCTGAGGCGTGGGGCACGAGTCAAACGGTCAGTCGAGCATTGACCTAGTGCTAAGAACATTCACCTACACGAGGCTGTAGCTCCACGCCAGGGGCCGGCCATCCTGGTACGGCATCACGCCGTGGAACTGGTGTTCACTGTGCTCGATCACAAGTGGCAGGAAAAAGCGGTCCCCTTCCCAGAGCGGCAGATCGAGCAGCCGTTCCGTTTCAATCCAAGCCAGCGTGCCTTCCGAGTTTTCCTTCAGGGGCTCGCCGCTCCACCGGTTGATGCGAAAAATGAAGCCGAACCAGTCTTCACCATGCTTGCCGAAACCCGGCCAATTGATCGTGCCGCGTAAGACCAACTCATCGCATTCCAGGGCCGACTCCTCGCGGATTTCGCGGCGCAAGCAAGCGACCACATCCTCCCCGCGCTCGAGCTTGCCGCCCAGGCCATTGTATTTCCCAAAATGCGCATCCTCCGGACGCCGATTGCGATGGACCAGCAACACGCGCCGGCCATCCGGGGAAAAGACATAACCAAGTGTTGCAAGGATGGGTGTGTAGGCCATGGTAGCGCCTTGTCCCTGGTTGGTGAAGCGGCGGCCTTCCTGTCGGTTATGTTAGGAACCCAAACGCGGGTCATCTGGTCTTGACCATCTTATCCCAGCTCGGTATGGCTTTCGGTCCCTTGACGGCATTTGCCGACCCAAGTCACCGTCAAGGGTTGATCGGTTCGAAGGGAGGAGGGACCGCAATGCTCAAGAAATGGTCAGGGGGATGCGCTGCGCTCGTGGCGCTGCTGGGGTTGTCGGGTTGTTGCTCTTGGTGCGAACACCATTGCTCACCTCAACCGGTGGCCTATGCCCAGCCATATGGTGCTCCAACCTGCTGTGCGCCTGCTCCGACTGCCTGCGCCCCGGTGAGTTACCAGCCGAACTGCTGCGCTCCCCCGGCAACGACTCCGCCGCCCAATTATGGTCAACCTCGTTGAGGAAACTCGGAGTATACCGTGGACGGCGCGTATTCAATCGGCGATCAAGCGCCCGTGATTTTTGTCGTACCAACCTCGTAACTCTTCCTCACACGATGCCAGCGTTCGCCTCGTGACGATCAGCGCCAGAATGGCGCCCAGCAAGGCTCCCGGGAGCCATAGGTACGCCTGGAAAAGCCCTGCCGAGTAGTAGACTGTGCCGGGTGGCAATAAAGCCGCCAACCTGGTCCAACCAAGCCGATGGCACAGGCATGCTCCCGCCGGGAGAGCGATCGTCAGCCAGATCCCCATGCTGTTGGCGCGTACGCCGCGCGCGAAACCGCGGAAGCCAACCGCGAAATAAAGAGCCCACAGCAGAACGCCTGTCGCCCCGGCCGCAATGGCGGCGGTCACGCCGCCCGGTTGCGTCAAGGCGCTTGCCGTCCAAAGAAGCAAAGCCACCGCAAAATAACCCCGCCCCCTCTGCCAGGCTGCCGCCGCGGCTGCCTGCCAGTAGTCGTACGCTGTCAAGCGGCTCAGCAACAACAGCTCCAGCCGCCGGCAGCGCTCCTGTTTGTTGCTATCCCACAGCCCATATTGAAATGCAGCCGGCACTGCCGCCAGCACCACGAGCGCGGTTGCCCACATCGGCACCCCGCCGGCATCGTCGAAGATCATGAAGATGCGCCGGCCCAACCAGCTGGGCCAGTTCTGCCCGGCAATCGTGTACAGGGCATAAAGGATGCCGAATCCGCCGGCCAGCCAGAGATTGACCCTGCCAGAGTACTCTGTCACGCGACGCACTGCCCACCAGGACAGGGGCCGGTCGTCAGGACAACCTTTCAAGCTGCGGCCACGGAGCGCCGCGGGCCTGTAGTGACGATCATGAAAATGCCCCTGCAGGCGACAGCCCGCCCGAATGACAAGGAGGCCGGCGCAGATAACGGCGACGATCTCGACACCAAGCATCCGATCTACACTGCTGGGAAGGTCCTCCTCCAGCCAGAATTTAATTACGGCAAATGGATTGTACCGGTGAAAGGATTCGACGCTGTTCAGCACGAGCGGCCCCAGACTTCCCGGCAGCCAGCCGATCCAGCGTCCTAGATGTTCTCCCGCCAGAACACCGACAATCAGATAAAGGACCACCGCGACCAGAAAGAACCTCTCGGCCCAGCGACGTAGGGTGAGAGTCTCATACGCCCAGGCGGTCAATCCAAGTCCGACGACCGCCCCCCATGTGTAGGGCATGACTAGGAACGGCACGAGATCGAGCGGCTGAAGGATGCCGTTGTCCATCAGGAGGACAAGCACCGGCAAACCCGAAAGGGTCACGAGCGCCAGCAGAGCCAGGCCGACCAGCGCTTCGGCAAGGAACAAACCGAAGGGTCTCATTGGGCTGACGAGCAGAAACTCCAGAGACTGGCTCTTGGGCAGCTGTGTCAGGCGCCAACCGACCAATGCCGCGCCTTCCACCATCCCGGCCGACAACAGCACATATCCAACAAGAGGAGCTGCCTGTGTGGGAGAGTAGCAGGTCCAGCCGACGCATCCCAGAAGGGTGACAAGGTGGAGGGCGACCACCTGGCGAAAAGTTCGCTGCCGGCCAGGCGACAATGCCGCCAAAGCAAAAAACGCCGAGAACATCGCGAACTCTTCTCCTGATCCTCGAGCGTGGGGCGCACTCGATTCATTCGGGCGCAGCGAGATGCGCACGCCCGCGACGATCCTTCACGGACGAGGCCCCTTCTTCCAGGGCTGCACGCGCGCAAATGGCGATTGAGAGGTGGTCCATGAGTTCCCCGCACGACAGCCAGCGGCTCTGCGGCACCGGGTGCAGTGCCCGCGCCAGAATCGGCCGTTCCGTTTCGGGCAACATGGTCAGGTCGGGTGCAGGACGTATATAACTGGACTGGAAAAAGGCAGGAGTATCATCAAAAGGCAACCGGCCGCCGCGTATGAGGCAGTAAGTCACGGCGAGCGCGTACTGGTCGGTCTGGTTGCTCAACTGTCCCCGGAAAACTTCGGGGGCACAATAATCCAGGGTGCCCGCGCGCGAGCGCGTTTCAAGATGTGCGATCAGGCAGGAGGAGAGGCCGAAATCTGCGACCTTCAACGATTCCCCGAAGAGCAAGAGGTTGCTTGGCTTCACATCGCAATGCTGAATCGCCACGTAGCTATCGTTGATATGGTGCTGACGCTTGTTGAGATGGTCCAGGGCCTCTGCTGCCTCGGATAGAAGAACGCAGGCGTGTTCAGCAGTGATCGGGGTCTGAAATATGGACCAGTAAGCGTCCAGCAAATCTGCAAGGCTGCCGTCCGCCAGCTCCATCTCGACGACGACATAGCCATCGTAGCACCAAACATTGTCGATATGGACTAGGCGCGGGTGACGCAGGTGGCGAATAGCCTGGAGCGAACGGATTTCGCGTACGGCCAGCTCGCGGCGGCCGCAACGGAGGAACTTGAGCGCTCGATTCTTCCCGGGGGGGAACGCAGCTTCCCACACTTCGCCGCATGCACCGCTGCCAATTCGCCGAGTGAGGCGGTAACCGGGGTACGGTTCCAGACCGGCTCCGAGCGGAACCTCATGCGCCATGAACTTCTCGTTGGGCAGTTGCCGAAAATAGCCAGCTTGTCTGTCTTAACAATGAGGCGGGATGCACCCTGCCTCCTGGACTTTAGGTTTTCCCGGCGTGAAAGTCAAAATGGGCTCCCCATGTAGAGGAGTCGCGCGCTGGTAATCCCGTGTGGCATGCAAAGGCAGTCTTCGCTAGTATGGGGTTGGATACAGACGCCCATCGAACTTCCCAGCGGAGAAAGGGTCATGAGAAGCGTGCACGCAAGAATCATTGTGGGCTTGGCCGTTACCACCATGTTGAGTCTGGTCCTGGAGCCGGCGGTCGTTCGAGCTGCCGAGGACGACGATCCCCTTCGCAAAGAGATCCTCGCGCTCAATGATGTGACGGGCGATAAGCCCATGCTGGGAGAAGTCAAGGCACTCTACGACAATCGCGGACACGCCAGGAAGCTGATCGCGGAAGCTGTGAAAATGTCCAAGGAACAGGACCAGCCGCTCAACTACAACGGCGCCCTTATCCTGGCAGAGGCGGCACGCCTACTCAAGGAATGGCAAGCCGCCACCAGGTTCTATCAAGTTTGCGCCGAACAGGCCGTGCTGCTGCAAAGCGAACAAAAACTCCGCCAAGCATATTTCGGCAGGTTGCGCATCATCGCTGCCGTGTATGACAACAAGAAATACGAGGCCAGCGCGAAGTTGGCGAAGCAGTTCATCGAAGATCTTGAGCACGAGAAGGTTGGACCCGAGTTCACGGCTGAAGTCATGCGCCATATGGTCAAGGCGCTCGCAAAACAGGGCAAGATGGATGAGGCCATGCGGCTCGTCGAGAACATGGTGAAAGCCAATGAGGACAGCTGGCAGAACTTGGACTTGAAGGCCTGGCTGTTCAAGGAAAAGAAACAGTACGACGAGGCCGTCAAGGCCTATCAGCGCGCTTTGCAACTGGTCGGCAAGGAAGAGGTTAAGGATTCAGACGATGAGGGAAAAGTGCGCAAGGAACTCATCGAAGACCAGCTTCAGACCGATCTCATAGGGATCTTCACGAAACAGGGCAAAGTAGAGGAAGCTAATCGCACAATCGACAACATCTACAAACCCAAGGACAACGACTGGCGCAATGCCTATTTGAAAGCCGACGTGCAGCAGGAGACGGGACATCCGGCAGCGGCGGCGAAAATCTATGAGGAATTGCTGGAGCGCATACCCAAGGATAGTTCCGTCAAGCAACCGCAGAAGGACGAGCTCCTGTCGAGAATCCGCTACATCCTCAGCGGCGTCTACATTGACATGGACCGGCTCGACAAGGCGACTGATCAGCTCAAGACTCTTCTTGCTGCCGAGCCGGACAGTCCTCGTTACAACAACGATCTTGGCTACATCATGGCTGACCATGACAAGAGCCTTGATGAAGCCGAGAAGATGATTCGCAAGGCCCTCGATGAAGACCGCAAAGACCGCAAGAAGCGCCAATCCGACTTCAATACGGACGAGGACAAGGACAACGCCGCCTACCTCGACAGCTTGGGCTGGGTACTCTTCAAGAAGAAAAACTACAAGGAAGCGAAGAAGTACCTGCTCGATGCAGTTCAAGACCCGGACGGTCAGCACATCGAAATCATGGACCACCTTGCAGATGTGCACCTGGCCCTGGGCGAGAAGGCCGACGCCGTCGCCACCTGGAAAAAGGCACTGAAAGTGGAGACAAACAGCCTCCGCGAGAAGCAAAAAAAGGTGGAGGTCGAGAAGAAGCTCAAGGCGAATCAGTAGCTTCCGAGCCTGTTTTTGACCCGAAGGCGGAGTTCCATCGAGTGCCTCGATGGAACTCCGCCTTTCGATTTGGCCTCAATGTTTCCCCAGCAATTCGTTGACCAGCGGCTCGGTCCCATAAATCACCCGCAGCGCTTCCAGAACGCCGCGGGAGTGCACTGCTATGTGGCGAGCTTGCTCGTCGCTGTAGACGAAATTACGCACGAGCCCGTGGCGATTGCGGTCGAAATTGATGCCGACCAGTTCTCCGGCTCGATTCAACACCGGACTTCCGGAATTCCCTCCGATCGTGTCCGCCGTCGAAACAAAATTGAGAGGGGTTGTCAGATCCAGCCTGGCCTTGTTCGCTTCCCAGCTTTTGGGAAGGGCGAAGGGCTCACGGTTCCCCTGGTGTTGCGCGCGTTCGAACGCGCCGGCAAGGGTAGTCGTGAAGGGCAAATCGATCCCATCCGCGCGATAGCCTTTTGCTAACCCGAATGCCAGCCGCAGCGTAAATGTGGCGTCCGGCGGCTGCGAAGTGCCGAGAAGATCGAAGCGGGCCCGCGCGATCTGTGCATAGGCCTGCCGCTCTACTTCCTCCACCTCATCCTCGTACCGTTTGCGCAATCCCCTGGCGTCAGGGTCGATAGCGGCTGCGAAGCGGATCATGGGATCGCTTGCCGTCTCGAGCGCGGCATGGCCTCCCTTAGCCAAGCGCCGACGCTCTGCCGGATCCGCCAGCTTGGTTCCGCTCACTAATTCCTCGGCCCGGGCCGCCGGCGCTTTCCCAGCCAACGCTTTGACCACCAGCCGATGCTCGCCGCCCAGGTTTTCCGCCAGAAAGGCGAGCGCACCCGCGAGCTTGACTCGTTCCAACTCGGCATGAATCGGTGCCGGCGAAAAAAGCTCCAGCTCCAGAGATTCCAGGTTCGAGTCGCGGTATTCGCGCAAACGGGTGGCGTTCGGCTTCGCCTTCTCGGCTGCCAGCCGAACCAGGTGCCGGGCGATGCGAAAGAGGTGCCCCTCGAACGCATGAGCCTGCTCGATTAGCCAGTATTCGCGCTCGAACTGCGCGAGCGCTTTCTGCGCATCCCCAATGTGCGACCAGGCCGAAGCGTACCTGGTTTGCAGCGCCGGGTCGGCTTCGATTTGCCGGCGCAGACCGTTCTCCTCTTCCGCCTTGCGAGCCAGGATGGCGGGGTCGAGCAGCCCGTGGTATTGGCCGGAGGTCGCCTTACGCGCGTTGGCGATGCGGTGCAAGTCGTTCTGGGCCATGCGTGCTTGCTCGGGGCCGCGCTCGGCAAACTGCGAGAGCAACGCTTCGAGCATGCGCTGCCGGTTTAGAACGTAGGGAATTGTCACGTCCCGGCGGTGCTTGAGCTTGTCCAGGGTATCGAGCCGATTCGTCGTGCCCGGGTGACCAGAGACAAAGACCAGGTCTCCCTCCGCAGGTCCCTGACTGCTCCAGGGAAGATAGTTTGCCGCGTGCACGGGCGTGCCGTTTTCGTAGACCCGGAAGAAGCAGATATCCAGGTCATGGCGGGGGTACTCGAAATTGTCCGTGTCGCCACCGAAGAAGGCGATGGCATGTTCCGGCGCCATGACTAGGCGCACGTCGGTGTACTTATTGTAACGGTAGAGGTGGTAGAGGCCGCCCTGGTAAAGAGTTACTACATCACTACGCAGGCCGGTGCCAGCGAGCGACTCCTTTTCGATCTCGGCCATCACGGCGCGTCGCGCAGCCGCGGCTTGAGCGGGCGGCATGTCCGGGCGGATGGCCGTGTTGACCCGCGCGGTCACATCCTCGATCGACTGCAGTGCATTGAGTTCCAGGTCGGGGCACTGCAGCTCCTGGTCGCGCGTGCGCGCGTAGTAGCCGTCGCGATAGTAATCCTTGTCCTTGGGGCTCAGCTTTTCCAGGCAGTCGGCCCCGATGTGATGATTGGTCACGACTAGGCCGTCCGGCGAGACAAAACTGCCGGAGCCGCCGTTATTGAAACGGACGGATGCCTTCTGAACTCTCTCCAACCAGGCATTATCCAGATCGAAGCTGTACTTGCGCTTCAGCAAATCGCGAGGAGGATTGTTCAACAACCACATACCTTCGTCGGCCTGCACTGCTTGCTCGGAAGACATGGCACTCCAGATGAGAACGCCCAGCACCGCGACCAATGGAACGAAAGCTATCTTCACCACGAATGTCCTTCCCGGAGGAACTTATGGTTTGCCTGCCGATCGCTCCTTGAGGAGGAGTTCCACATCCTCGGCGACCCAAGCAGGCTTCATGAAGCTGAGGTTGTAGATCTCCCGGATTCGGCCTGCCTGATCCACAAGGAAAATGCGCGAGGGATGATCGAGCTGACCGTTCGCTGCGGGCTTTGCCCACATGCCCCAGGCGGCAATCGTCTTGGCTACCTGATCGGCCGGCCCCGTCAAAAAGCTCCAGTTGGCGGCGTCAAGATCATAGAGCCGCATGTAACCCTTGAGCACGGCGGGCGTATCGCGTGCCGGATCAAGGCTGATCGAAACAAGATGGATTGCCCCCGCCTTTTCGAGACGCCGCTTCTTGAGTTCCTCTTGCACCTGGCTCATGCGGTGGGTCGTAGCCGGGCATGTACCGTTACAGGTCGTGAAGATAAAGCTCACCAACAGGATTTTCCCACGAAGGTCATCCCGGCGCAGCGTCTGCCCTTCCTGCGTCTGCAAGGCAAAATCGGGTGCCGCCCGAATCACCGCCAGCCGAGACGCCTGTCCTGCGTCTTTCGTCTCGCCAGCCATGACTAGAAGCGCCGCACTCAGGACCGCCACCGCCGTCATCGGATAGGCTCCTCAATCGAATTGTCAGTAGCAGATGGTAGTCCGCAGTCTCCATAAACGCTTCATGGAAGGGCGCTGAAGGCAGGCTGCTGACTACCAAGAGAATTCCTTCTCAATACAGCAACATGTCGTGTCCCCGAGCCGGCCCTGTCGGGAACTGATTCAGGTCGACGTTGAAGAATGGGTCGATCTTCATGCCATCGGGACCGATGTAGGCGAGGCGCACCCAAAACGTCCCGGAATGATCGAGTGTGCTCAACAGCGAATTCGTGATGTACATGCGCTTGCCGTCGCCGGTGACGTGCATCATGTTCGGCTGGACGCCGGGGACTATGGTGCTCGTCAGTCGCGGCCTCTTGAGGTCGCTCACGTCCCATTGCTGGATCTCGTTGGAAAAAAAGCAACTGACGTAAAGAAAGCGATCGTCGGGCGACTGCCGCAAATCCGCTGGTAATTTGCCCGTCGTGCAGAGCTTGCGGGCAGTGTACTGACTGTCGCCGGTTCCTTCCCAGACCCAGATCGAATCATCGAGCGCACAGTTCGTGAAACCGTGATTGCCGCCGGCGGCAAGGGACCAGCGACATTCCAGCGGGGCCGTGCCGGTAGTCAATTGGGCAAGAACCTTGCGCTCGCGGAAATCCCAGACCAGCAGTTTATTGCCAAAATCCTTGAGGTCCATCTGGGCTAGCGGCTTCTTGTAGTTGTTCAAGGGCGTGAAGCTCGACGTGACCATGCGGTTCAGGTCAGCCTTCACCGACACGTCGTACATGTAGGGGGCGCCTTCGGGCAGATCGAGCCGGCGGATGAATTGGCCGTCGTTGGTGAATTCCGCCAGGCCCGCGGGCAAACCGCCGTCCTTGCTGCCCAGGAAACTGAGCAGCATCCGGCCGGGGAGTGCATAGGGGGAATGCGGCCCAGACAAGCCGGTCTTCTCGGGGATATCCTCGATCACCTTGACGAGGCTCGGCTTGGCCGGGTTGGAAGCAACGTCGATAAGGAAAACTCGGCTGGAGAACAGACTGCAGCCCCAGATGTGGGTGCGGTCGTCGGTAAAGCCAAAGTGGTGCGTCTCGTTGCCCGACGAGCCAAGATCGAGCTGGTAAATGATCTTGCCGTACTTGGGCGAATCGAGATCGACATCGATGACCGCCAGAAAATCATGGTCCTTGGCGTCGGCATCGACACAAAAGACGTAAAGAATCTTCTCCGGCCTATCCAGACGCTTCACGAACGGAGAGAGACAGGTTTCTGCCGTCGCCGGATTGCCGCTATTCAATGCACATAAAGCAACAAGCACTGAAAAGGCAATGAGAATCAAGCCGGACTGCCAAACGTGACGAGACATGAAGTTCCTCCTGAAGCATCGGAAAAAGGCAGCGTTGTCTCCAGAGACAGCGTACTCAGCGCACCGGGCAGCAGCAAGTTATAGGGCCGGTCTCTCGTGCCAGAAGTGCGCCGAAAGTACACCGAAAGTACGCCGTCCAGAGCGCCCACGCCGATCCACCATAATTCCCAAGCATACGAGCCCGAAGCGTTAGCGAGGCAAACTCCCCGCCCTTGCAAGTCATTGCCAATCCCACCGCTTCGAATCCGCACATCAAACCACCATAACTATCGAGGAGACGTTGCAACAGCTCCGCCGCTTGGCTGAAGAAGGCCACGGCTCACCAGGCAATCGCGCAGTTATTGCCTCGGGGCGTCCCAAACCACAATTGTAGATCCAGCAAAGCGCATGAGGAAGCGCAGACGGGCAGATTTGTGGCCTCACCCTCGACCAACCGGTAGGATAAACGCCGATAACGGAAATGCTCTCTAGAAAAGGTGGACTCGCTGCTTCGGCACGAGCCCGAGAAAGCCGCAAGGCCCCCCGATCTGCTGCAGCGCCTGCTTCGGCGGTCTCATGCCTCGAATTCGCTCCGCGGCAACTCGGACTGGCGGATGATTGATCGCAGCGTCCCGGTTCGCAATTCTTTGTGGTCGGGCACCGGAACCGTCGTGGTTCCGTCGGTCGACACCCGCTGCATGACAATGTGACTGCCACGCTGGCGCGCGCGGGTGAAACCATGCCGTTCCAGGATCGCACACACTTCCTGGCCCGACAGCACTCGCAGCTTACCCACAGGCCACGTCGACCTGGGTGATGAATATTTCCTCACCCAGGCGTTCCTGGATTTCTGCGGGGGACGCACATTCAAAAAACAGTTCGAGGGCCTCGCGGAGGTTGTCCCGGGCTGCCTCGATGGAGTTTCCTTGACTGGCAACATCCAGTTCGGGGCACAGGGCGACAAACCCATCCCCTTCGCGATGGATAACGGCCGTCAGTCGCTTGGTCATATCTCCTCCAAAGCATGCCTGCCGCGCCGATTTCAAGGGACGGTAGAGATGCTTGCTCATGTCTCGATCATGCGGTTCCGCGGGCAGCCCCCACGTCGCACATTGTAGCGGTTGCCCGACTGGTGCGTCAGCATGTTGTTCGTGCGCGGAACGCAGAATCGTGACCCACAGCCCTTTATGTGGACTCCCGACGCCTTTTAGAGTCCGACGCGCTATTCTCAGAACGCCATCTTGGGCCGAGGTGCCCGCGATGCACTCGGTGAGGACCTCGGCAATCCTCGCTCCTGTTCACCGTTCGAGTTTCTTGACTATACGGGTCACCGGGAATTCATGACGTCATACACGATTACCAAAGTATCATCGCCCCCCGTTGCCAGAAGCCGGTCGTTCGGCGAGAAGGCCAAGCACGAAACTCCGGGTTCTACGGACATACGGCCCAATCTAGTGGAAGAAGGGACGTGTCCCGTGAACCGCCGGCGCTGGCTGCGCGTGGGGAGATCCCAGAGCATCACGGAATTGTCCGGGCCGCCTGTTGCCAGGATCTTCCCATTATGGGAGAAGGCCACACAGCCTCTGCCGCCTTCGAGTCTGCCCGTCTCCTTCCCCGAATTGGCGTCCCAAAGGTGAACAGAATTACCTCCGGTCGCTAATGTTTTGCCGTCGGGGGAGAAGGCTATTCCCCGGAACATCTCGAAGGTCCTTCCGGTGCTCCATAAGTTTCGACCCGTCGATACTTCCCAAAGGTTGAGACCGGTCGTTTCTCGAATGCCGGATTCGTCGCTGGTTACGGCTAGATGGCGGCCGTCGGGAGAAAATGCCATGCACATGGTGCGGATTGGAGGTTCAGCGATGGGCTGAGACATCTTGCCTGTATGCAAATCGAGGAAGCGGATCGATTTGAACCCACCCATCGCAAGGACCTCTGTCCTGGGTGAGAATGCCATGGTATGGATAAAGGCCTTGGGAATGTCGATATGGCGGCGTTCTTTGGCCTTGCGCACGTCCCATAGACGAACCCTAATAAGTGCCTGGTCCTCCGTCATGCCGTCCCCTTTCGTGGGCGGCACAAACTCATTTTGCGAGAGAAGGGTGTCGCCTCCGGGAAGGAAGGCGAGTCCCTGGACGACCTCCTGTCGCGCCTCGAGACGGCATACTTCCCGGCCCGTCTCAGAATCCCAGAGGCGGACCGTTCGGTCTGCACTGCCGGAGGCCAGCAATATCCCGTCTGGCGAGAACGCCAAGGCCGTGATCGCATTCTCGTGACCCACAACCGCATCGAGTTCCCGGCCAGTTTGAGGATCCCAGCGGCGCAGAGTCTGATCGCCGCCGAGTGAGGCAAGCATTGAGCCGTCCGGGGAGAACGCGAGCGAGAAGACTCCATCTTGATGGCCTCGAAGCCGGCGTATCTCTTTAAGGCTGGCCAAGTCCCATAGGAAGATCGGAGCATCAGGAGGCCAAAACCCTCTTGGACCGCTGGCCAGAATCTTGCCGTCGCGCGTGAGGGCAATCGGTCCCCATGCTTTGAGAGAAGCGAGCTTTTTGCCCGTAGCCACCTCCCAGATCACGGCGCCTTCACCCGCCCCCGTCGTCAGTAGACGCTTGCCGTCCGGCAGGAAAACAGGATTTTGCCGCTCCGTGTCTGTTTTCTCGAATTGATGCAGTTCCGCGCCTGTGGATAGATCCCAAAATGCCAACGGGTGCTCGTGCAAGCCAGCTACCAGCGTCTTGCCATCGGGAGAAATGTCAACGGACCAGAAGATGTCCCCAGCTCGTGCAAGAACTCGCAGCTGTTTTCCCGTAGACGTGTCCCACAATCGAATCTCATAGCCGTCGCAGGAGGCCAGCAAGCGGTTATCTGGGGTCAAGACCAAGCTATGAATCGAACCTCTGTGGCCGGTCATGACGAACTTCAGTGCTCCGGAGGTCGCATCCCACAGATGGATCGACCCGCCTTCGTCGCCGGAGACCAAGAGCCGGCCATCAGCAGAGAAGACCAGATCGGCGATTTGTCTTTGATGGCCCGAGAAAACTCGACGCAGTTTTCCTGTCGACGCTTCCCACAAACGAACAGTTTTGTCACCCCCGAAGGCCGCGAGCAGTCGGCCGTCGCCTGAGAACCGGAGCGAGCCAGAGACATCGTGCCGCGCGCGCACTGTGCTCGTGCGGAAGAGCGCTCCTTCGGGTAGGGGATCACCAAAGCGATCCGTGCGTGGACGATTAGGCTTTTCAGGCAATCGTGGGTCCTTGCCGGCTGGAGCTTGCGCGTGAACCGCATGCGTGGCCAGTAATACGGCGAAGGCGATCAGAACCCGAGGACCAGCCATGAAAAACATCGAACCCACCTTCCTAAATGACGGGCCGCCCGCGGGTCCCTGCGCCGCAGGCACGAATCCCGTGATTTCCGCCAGCTGAAGGTCGGCGCCACCATGTCATGGCCAATGATAGGAGAGTGAGGGCCGTTCGCAATCCCATATGGGTTCGTGACGGGAGCACCTGACCGCCGGCGACTCCTCCTGCCCTTCGTTCATCCCACTGGCGGGCCCAGAAAGGGGGTTGGGAGACGCTGACAGTTCTTGGACTTAGACCGGAATCTGGCCGGGGCCCCTTTTTAACTCTGCCTGCACCCAACGTGCGCACGCAGTACTTTGCGGCGAACGTTTGGGGTTCGTCGCTAAACCAAGGGGCCCGGCATCCAGCAGTACGACACTGCTCACCAGGTAACGCCCTCAAGCTCTGGCGGGAACAATTTGCGGTTGGAGAGGCGGTCTTCGTCCAGGGCCCGAACGAGGAATTCCCCGGTTTCTTTTTGTTCTGCGGGATCATCCTCCTCAATCCACGACTGTAACAGAGCGCCAATCGCAGAACTTTTGTCGTTCGGGGGCAAATGCTGATCGAGAAGGCGGAGCGTAATCTGGTCGGCAGTGAGTCCCGTTCGCTGGGCTTCTTCTTGCAAGCGCTGCTGCAGCTCCGTCGGTAGGGTTACGGTCAGTGTCATCGCGGGTTTCCTCCAGAGACACGCCATTAAACTGAATTATACCGCGCCCACGCTAATTCGTACCTTTGCCTCGAGCACTTCGTGCTGAGCCAATCCGTAGGATAGTCGACAGCGGGGGCGTGCCCAATGGGAATGGGCCAGGAAGCATAAGCGGACGCGAACAGTTCCTGGACTTATTGAGAATATGTCCGCGTCCCCTTTTTTACGGGAGCCGATGCCATGCACTCCAACCGACGACAATTCCTCCAGACGGGTTTGCTCGGCGCAGCCGTTGCCGCGTTGCCGGTAGACCTGGCGGCGGATGACAAAGCTGCCGGCAAGGTCGAACCTTTCGAGTTGGAGGAGATGACCATTGCCGACCTTCAGGAGGGGATGAAATCGGGGAAACACAGCGCTCGCTCCCTCGCCGAGAAATACTTGGCCCGCATCGAGGCCGTCGACAGGAAAGGCCCGGCTCTCAACAGCATCATCGAAATCAACCCGGATGCGCTGGACAGCGCCGACGCCCTGGACAAGGAGCGAACGGCGAAAGGCCCGCGCGGTCCGCTGCATGGCATTCCGCTGCTCATCAAAGACAATATCGACACGGCGGACCGCATGGCCACGACCGCGGGGTCGCTGGCCCTGGTCGGGGCCCGGCCGCCAGAAGACGCGTTCCTCGTTCGGCGGCTGCGCGAGGCCGGCGCCGTCATCCTGGGCAAGACCAACCTGAGCGAGTGGGCCAACATCCGCTGCAGTTACTCCACGAGCGGCTGGAGCGGCCGCGGCGGTCTGACGAAGAATCCCTACGCGTTGGATCGCAACCCGTGCGGGTCGAGCTCGGGGTCCGGCGTGGCCGTCGCCGCCAACCTTTGTGCCGCGGCTATCGGCACCGAAACGGACGGGTCCATCGTCAGCCCATCCTCGGCTAACGGCATCGTGGGGCTCAAGCCGACTGTCGGCCTGATTAGCCGGTCCGGCGTGATCCCGATCTCGCATTCGCAGGACACCGCCGGCCCAATGGCCCGGACCGTTCGCGACGCGGCGATCCTGCTGGGAGTGCTCGCCGCAGCCGACCCAGCCGACAAAGCCACCATGGACGACAAGCGGACGGCCGTCGCCGACTACACCAAGACGCTCAATCCGAGCGGCCTCAAAGGAGCGCGGGTGGGCGTGGCCCGCAACTACTTTGGCTTTGACGACGCAGTGGATGCCGTCATGACCCGCGCGCTCGATGTCTTCAAGCGCGAGGGGGCGACGCTTGTCGATCCGGCCGAGATCCCCAACATGGACAAGGTTGGCGAGCCGGAGCAGACGGTGTTGCTGTACGAACTCAAGGCGGGCCTGGCCGGCTACTTCGCCCGCCTGGGCGAAAAAGCGCCCGTCCGCTCCCTAAAGGACGTCATTGACTTCAATAAGCGCCACCGGAAGCGCGAGATGCCGTACTTTGGACAAGACCAGTTCGTGAAGGCCGAGGCGAAGGGCTCGCTGCAAAGCTACGAGTACCAGGAGGCCCTAGCGAAATGTCGCCGGCTAGCGCGCACGGAGGGGATCGACGCGGTCATGGACAAGTTCCGGCTTGATGCCCTAATCGCGCCGACCCTCAGCCCAGCCTGCGTGACCGATCTGGTGGTCGGCGACCGCTGGCGCGGTGAAGCGTCCACGGCGGCAGCCGTGTCTGGCTACCCCAGCATCACCGTGCCGGCGGGGTTCATCTTCGGCCTGCCGGTCGGCCTGCTCTTCTTCGGCCGGGCATGGAGCGAGGCGACGCTCCTCAAGCTAGCCTATGCCTTCGAGCAGGCGACGAAGATTCGGAAGCCGCCGCGGTTCTTGCCGACGGCCGAGTTGAATGTGTGAAATTCCGTTGGGCAAGGCTGGGCGAGAACGAACTGAAAGGGTCGTGCGCGTCCCCTCGATCCCTAAATACCCGGTGGCCGCGGAATGCCCAGGATGCGGCAGCTCCCTCGTGCTGTGCCGCGCTTGATCCTCGCGTGCCGAGGGATCGGCACCTGCGCGCAAGGTTCGCCGGATTAACCCAAACGTCATGCTTGCGGCCGTGGTGGTGCACCATGCAGCCTTGGCCGCGCAAATGACGTTCCAGTTGGCGGCGATTCATGGCGACTCGCTTATCTCGCCGCCGAAGATGCGGACAGTTGTCGTACCAGCTTGAGCCGCGCTTGCCTGAGAGCCTGGGCGGCGTCGCGGGCGTTCACAAACGCCTCTTCGATCGTCTCTGCCTGCGTAATCAACTCCGGGTCGAGGGGAGAAGTCACGACGTAACCCCCTTCTTCCGCCTCTTCGAGGTTCAGGACTAATTTGCCATCACTTATCGTGTAGCGCTTGTTCATGAACCACTCCTATGCTTGCTCTCAGCCATTCTCTCACTTTCTATCAGCAATGGCGATAGCCCTCGTTATTCCATGGCAAACCGCTTATCAAAACATGCCCGCACTGCCGCTCGGCCGTTTTTTGCCACCGCGGCGGCGACCCGTTCGCGCAGCCGGATGTCATGGCGAAACGGCACCAACGCAGCAAGGGCCGCGGACGCCACGAGTTCGCTCTCGTGCGCTACCAGGTCCAACAGAAAATCGGTGGCTGCAGGGATACGCAAAAGCGCCAGCGCTACGAGGATCGTTTCCTGAAGCCTGGGGTCCGCTTGCCTCTGCCAAAATGCCTGAAGCGCCTCGAAAGCTTGCGGCCGTCGCGATTCTCCAAGGGCGAGCACGGCTGCCGCCTGAACGCCGACGTCTTTTGCTTCCAGAAACTCCGCGACAAGTGCAACACCGTCATTCGGCGAAAGTTTCAATATGCCGTTGAGGCACTCCGAGATTACTTCCGGATCCTCATCCCCCAGCCGTGCCTTCAATCGCAGGAGAAGGAGTGCGGCGTCGCTCCCCGAATAGGTGAGGGCTTGTGCGGCTCCCGCCCGCGCACCTTTCTCAGGATCGCAAAGGAGATCGACCAGGTGGGGAAGCGTGCCCTGCGCCCGCGTCCGGACCAGGGCGAAGGCGCAAGCAACTCGCAGTGGCGCCGCCGTATCCTGGCTACCGCCCCAGACGGGTTCTTCCTGCACATAACGCGCGCTGCGCCAGAAGAAATCTTCGTCGGCAAATTCCATTTGGTTGAGCGCCTCGACAAGTGCAATTTTGGCGCGGCAGAGCTTGTCGGTTTTCAATGGGTTTTCGTAGAAGCGCTCGCAGGCGGCAACAAGGTCGGCCGTCAGTTCTGTCAGGCGAAGTTCGCCTGCGATGGCAGCGGCCTCGGCCACGACCAGGTTCGACGCATCTGTGAGCGCAGTTCGCAGTTCGTGGACCAGCTGGGGCGACGACGGGGCGCTCCGCAGCGAACGCACCTTCGCCAGCTTGCTTTCCAGGGATCGTGCTTTGGCCATCGCAGCGCTTCACCGTGTAACCCAGTCGGCCGTCCGCAAACCAGCGACACGCGAGAAATGAGCCAGTTTGTTCGAAACGAGCGTAGCATCCAAAGCAAGCGCGTGGGCCGCGATGAGCAGATCCATGGAGCCGATCATGACTCCCTTGGTCTCTAATTCCTGGCGAATGCGTCCGTAGTGCTCGGGACAAGAAACTGCATCGTAGTCATAAATGTTAAAGGGCGCCAGCAATTTGTGGAGAGCTGCCATCTCCAGGTCATACCTGCCGCTGTTGCGTGCTCCGAACTCCAATTCCGAAACTGTTACCGCAGACAGACCTAACTCGTGGCTGGCGGCTTGCTCCTGTCGACAATGATCGACCAATTCGAGGGCCCGCTCCCTTTGCGCCGGCCGACGAACCGCCTTTAGCCCGCGCGCCATATAAATGATGACGTCGGTGTCGAGCAGGAAGATCATGCCTTCCATTTCCGCTTCTGCAAGGGAGGTTGTTTTCGGCCTTCGGCCATGAACTCGTCGGATAATTCCGCCACGCCTTCGAAGAAAAGGTCCCACGGATCCCGCGCGATCACGAGGAAGCCTTCGGAAGTCTTTTTCAGATAAACTTCTTTACTTTCGACGCGGAACTCCTTCGGCAGGCGGATAGCTTGACTGCGCCCGTTCTGAAAGACCTTGGCTTTTTTCATCGTCAGGCTCCTAGCTTGGTATATACTCAATGATATATGGCGTTCCTGTCAGCAGCAAGGGCGAACTTGCAAGGGTTGGCCCGTTCTTGCGCCTAGAATGGACACATGGCAAACCACTAAGCCATGAGGCGCTGTTGGACGAAAAACGTGCGTATGGTCTAATGGACGCTATGGGCCATCCATTGATTGCTCCCGCCGAACTTGATCCTCCCGGTGTGGCACATCTGACGCCAACACAACGCATCGCTTTATGGGCTGATCTCATGGAGGTTTGCGAGCAATTCTTGTTGGCCGGCCTGCGCCGGAAGGTCGGCCCGGATGGCGATGTCGCAGCCGCTTATCGCGAGTGGCATAAGGCCCATATGATGGAGCACGATCGAGCAATGCAGCATATGTTGGAGGAGTTGGAACGTCGGAGTGGCCGCGATGCCCGCTAGCCCTGTCTTGGCAGCTCTGAAACATGTCTGGCAGAAATTGGAGTCCCTGAACCTCCCGACGGCCGTGATGGGAGGTATCGCGCTGGCCGCATGGCAACACGTTCGTGCCACGCGCGATATTGATATCCTCATCAGTCTTGAATCGACCAACCTCGATGCAGTCTTGAAACTGCTGGCTACCGCAAGAGTCGAGCCGAAGCGACGCCCTCCGGTCCTCACTTTGGGATCGTTGCGGATCGTTCAACTTCAGTGTGAAGCTCCCGGCACTTTCGTCGATATCCAGATCGATCTGCTTCTTGCGGACAATGTCTATCAGGCCGAGGCCCTTTCCCGGCGCGTAGCCATCCGGTTGCCGGATCTTGACTTTGAGGTTTTTGTCCTGAGCTGCGAGGATTTGCTCATTCATAAGTTGCTCGCTGGGCGCATCATCGACCGTGCCGACGCAGCGGCTCTCTTGAGACTGAACAGTGCGTCGCTCGATTTTGGGTACTTGCGCCAATGGACGCGAAGCCTGAATCTGGAATCGGACCTGACGGACGTTTGGACCGAAGCACTCCCTGGGCAACAAATGCCGCAATCGTGAGCAGAGGCGAATTCGTGCGCAGCGCACAGAGGATGAAATGAGCACGTCGGAGCCAGAGCTTCTCAAAACGATCTTCACCTACCCCTGGGACCTGCACGACGACGGCGTGGACCGCGCCCTTGATTTGATCCAGAAGGATGCGGCTCTCAACGGCGTCTCCCTGGCTGTCGCCTATCACATTGCAACTTTCTTCTTGCCGCACAATCCCCGGCGCAAGATCTTTTGCGGGGACGACGGCGTCGTGCTGTTTGTGCCGGATAGCAAACATTGGTCGAAAACGAAACTGCGGCCGCGCGTCAGCCACGTCGTTGAAAATAAGGATTGGCTGCACGGGATTGTCAACAAGATCAAGAAACGCGGCCTGCACTTCACCGCCTGGACCGTTTATTTCTTCAATCATTACCTGGCACGGACCTATCCCGATGCCGCCAAACGCGATGCTCTTGGCAATGTCTACACGGCACAACTCTGCCCTGCCAACCCGGAAGCCCGGCAGTATGCCTTGGCACTGACAGAAGACCTGGCCGCGAATTTCAGACCAGACGCTTTCTACCTCGAGTCGCTCAATTACTTGCCATTTTCTTACGGTTTCCTGGGGTCCAAGGTTTTGACGCCGATCACTCCGCGGGCCGAATTCTTGCTGGGGCTTTGCTTCTGCGATCATTGTCTGCGTGCGGCTAGCAATGGCATGGACGCACAGAAATTCAAGGCGGACGTTGCAGCCTGGCTGCAGCAACAGTTGCCCAGAATGCCCGGCCCGGCGGATATGGCGGCCGTGGACGATACCTGGCTCAACACTGCTTTCGATAATCGCCTCCAGCACTTCCTGGCTGCCCGCGCCGCAGTGGCCACCTCGCTCTACGAGGAGGTGATCGCGGCGATCCGGTCGTTTGGCGACATCCGCATCGAGAGCGATTATGCTTCTGCTGCCGGCCTGGGGGAATCCGGCTTGATCCCCGAGCGCGCCAACAAGGTCACCGACCGTCTAGGCATCGGCGTCCCTACGCGAGCCGAGCAAGTGAGTCCACTGCGGAAAAGCCTGGCGGCGGGTAAGAAGCTGATTGCGAACATTCAACCTGCAAATGTGGGCAGCGAAGCAATGATTCAAGAGACCGTCCGCGCGGCGCGAAGGGCAGGGGTCGACGGATTCACCTTCTACAATTATGGATTGATTCGCGAGCAGCAACTTCGCTGGATCGGGTCGGCATGCCGCAAGGAATTCACCTGATAGGCCGCGCGGCAAATTGCGAGATTCCTTAAGGGGACGATGTCGCAGTCCGAATCAAATCGCCTCACTCTGGAGAAATAGGATGGCCAGGGCAACGGGTCGAGCCGCCCTCTGGGACATGGACGGCACACTGGTCGACACTGGGGACTTGCACTATCAAGCATGGGTAAGGCTGACTCGCGACTTGCGGCTGCCGTTCACCAGGGCCGATTTTGAAGCCACTTTTGGTTGGCGGAATCCCGAGATTATCCGCAAGCTGTTCGGCCGGCATTACACCGAAGCAGAGGTTGCCGAAATAGGTGCGCGCAAGGAGGAGTTTTATCGCGCGTCCGCAAGAGAGTGCGGGGTTGTCTTGTTGCCTGGAGCGCGCACACTACTGGAAGGACTTGCCGCCGAGGGGTTCCAACAAGCCATCGGCTCCAGTGCCCCGAGAGAAAATGTCGATCTGATTCTCCAGTTGACGCAAACGGAGCAGCTGTTTCAGGGCATCGTGTCGATGGAGGATACGCAGCGCGGCAAACCCGATCCGCAGGTGTTCCTGATTGCTGCCAAGAAAGTCGAGATCGAGCCCGCGCGCTGCGTCGTGATCGAGGACGCCGTGGTCGGAGTGCAGGCCGCCAAGGCCGGCGGCATGAAATGTATCGCGGTCACATTCGCCGGCCACCATCCTGTCGCCCGTTTGCAAGGAGCGGGAGCCGATCTGGTCGCGTCCAGCCTTGCGGAGGTGAGCGTAGCCAAGGTCTTGAATCTCCTCAACGGCTGACGCTGAGGGATTGAAAAGCCTTCGTCGCTGAGATTGGAGAATCCCTTTTCGCGATTCGCCTGGGGCCTTGCAAACTAGAAGAAACCAAAGCGGCGGAAAAGCGCCGCACTCCAAAGATGACTTCTTTGGACTGCAGCGCTTTTCCGCCGCTTTTCTTTTCCCAGGGGGCCAGACCCCATTTTCAACACGCTCTCAGACCCAATGCCTACGAAAAAGCCAGGTCTTCAGCGCCTGGGTCAACAACACGTATCCCAGCAGCGTCAGGCCCACCAACGGCCAGTACAGCAGGGGTAACGGCGTGAAGTGCAATAGGGGGCCGATGGGCGAGAAGGGCAACCAGCTGCCAATCAACATGATGATGACCGTTGTAACCGTCAGCGGCCAACTCGCCCAGCTCTGGAAGAACGGAACCCGGTACGTGCGGATAATGTGGATGATCAGGGTCTGCGTCAACAACGACTCCACGAACCAGCCGGTATGGAACAGAGGCGCCAATTTCGGATCCCAGCAACCGAAGACATAGAGCATGATGAAAAAAGTGGTGTAGTCGAATATCGAGCTGCACGGGCCGATGAACAGGATGAAACGAGTGATCTGGCTCATCGACCAGGGACGCGGCCGGGCGATTTGCTCCGGATCGACGTTGTCCGTCGGGATCGGCACCTGCGAGAAATCGTAGAGCAAGTTGTTGGTCAAAATCTGGACGGGGAGCATCGGCAGATAGGGCAGGAAGATGCTCGCGCCCAGAACGCTGAACATGTTGCCGAAGTTGGAGCTGGCCCCCATGCGGATGTACTTGAGGATGTTGGCAAAGACCTTCCGGCCCTCGAGGACTCCTTCCTCCAGCACAAGCAGGCTCTTTTCCAGCAGAATGGCGTCCGCCGATTCCTTGGCGATGTCGACGGCGGTGTCGACCGAAATGCCAACGTCGGCTGCCCGCAAAGCAGGAGCGTCGTTGATGCCGTCGCCCAAAAAGCCTACCACGTGTCCCTTGGCCTGCAGGGCCTTGATGATCCGTTGCTTGTGGGCTGGGGACAGCCGGGCGAACAAGGCTGTCCTGCCGGCGGCTTCGGCCAGCTCGGCGTCGGACATTTTCTCTACCCGGCTGCCCAGCAGGAAGTCGTCGACTTCGATGCCGACCTCACGGCAGATCTTGCGACTCACCAGGTCGTTGTCCCCCGTGAGGACCTTGACGGAGACGCCATGTTCTTGCAGGGCCAGAATCGCAGACCGCGCGGTGTCCTTAGGAGGGTCGAGGAAGGCCACGTAACCTTTCAAGATCAAGTCGCACTCATCGTCTTTCGAATAGCTCGGTTTCTCTTCCAGGTCCTTGTAGGCTAGCGCCAGGACTCGGAAGCCGTCGGCGCTCAGCTTGTCGTATTCCTCGCGCAGATCCGCGATGATGACCGGCTCCATGGGATGAGGTTGGCCCTCCAACTCGAACCCGGTGCAGCGCTTGAAGATTTCCTCTGGAGCGCCTTTGCAGATGATGCGGGGCTTGTTGCCGCCAGATTTGACGACAACGGACATGATTTTGCGGGAGAAGTCGAAGGGGATTTCGTCGACCTTGCTGTATTGCGGGATGACAAGCTGCCCATTCTCTTCGGTGAAGCGGAGGATGGCGCGGTCGATCAGGTTCTTCAGCCCGGTCTGGAAGTGGCTGTTCAGGTAGGCGAGCACCAGGACGTTGTCATCGCTCTCCAGCACCACGTCGCAATGTCTTTCCAGGATGATGTGGTCCATCGTCAGCGTGCCGGTCTTGTCGGTGCAGAGCACGTCCATGGCCCCGAGGTTCTGAATCGAGTTCAGACGTTTGATGATGACTTTCTTGTGGGACATGGCGATAGCGCCTTTGGACAGACAGACCGTCACGATCATCGGCAGCATTTCCGGAGTCAGCCCCACGGCCACGGCCATCGAAAAGAAGAATGCATCCTTCCAGTCGCCCTTGGCCAGGCCATTAATGAGGAACACCAATGGGACCATGACCATGATGATCTGGATCATGAGCCAAGTGAACTGCCGGATGCCCTTGTCGAAGCTCGTCTCGCTTCCGCGCTGGAGGATGGCGGTGGCCATGCTGCCGAGGTACGTCTGCAGGCCGGTAGCCACGATGACTCCCAGGGCGGTGCCGCTCTCGACGCTGGTACCCAGGAAACAAGTATTTTGAAATTCCAGGGGAGACCGGCCGGCATCCTTCTCCTGGGCGTCAAACTTCTCGACGGGGAACGACTCTCCGGTCAGGCTGGCCTGGATGATGAACAAATCTTTGCAGGTGAGCAGGCGCAGGTCGGCGGGAATCATATCGCCGGCTGCAAGCTGGACCACGTCCCCGGGCACGAGCTGACTCAGGGGTACTTCCACGGGACGGCCATCGCGGCGAACCGTGGCGGTAACGCTGATCATGGCCTTGAGCTTGGCCGCGGCCGCATCGGCGCGGGACTCTTGAACGAAGCGGAGGACGACGCCCAGGCACACCATGACCAACATCACCACCCCGGGGGCAATGTCGGGGTCGGTCAGGAACGAGAGGACCGCCAGGATGAGGAGCAGGATCACCAGGGGATTGATCAAGGCGGTGCCGAGCAGATGGAGATTGCTGAAACGCCGCTCCTGCGCGACCGCGTTGGGTCCATATTTGTCAAGTCTTTGCGCGGCTTCCTCCTGGGTGAGGCCATCGAGGGAAGTCTCCAGCTTCCGCAAAACCTCATCTCCCCGCGCCGCAGCGGCCTCTATCAGCAGGGACGAAACGCGGATAGCTGGGGCGCCTCGCTGCGGGAATCGTCGAGGAAGGACAATGCTGGGTAAATTCGGCATGTTCTACTCCGACACTCCTGATGATGTCGTCAGGGTCGCGGCGGCAGTCGAAGTCCGCGCCCGCTGCATCGCATGTGTTTTCTTGTATTGAGTTGGGGAAAAGTTGCTACCATCGGCCGACGGCAGCGAGGCGGGCTACGCCACTCCGAACCCCTCTAAGTTTGCGAGGCGGGGGGCTTGATCCCTCGCCCAGGCTTCAGGAACTGCCGGACCGTGGGAAGGCAGTATCGGAGTGTACTGTCGGAAAGGGAACAGGCTTTGGGTTGAGGACGCCGAAAGTGGGATGCAGCGAGCGCGGGGCGTGAAGTCTTATTCGATCGTAAAACCTTCGCCAGCAACGTAGGTAAGGTGGGCGGATTCGCCATGGGCCTCCAGCCAATCGAGCAACGATTCCGCTTCGTTCTTGTTAAGGCCGGTCCTGGAAATCTCAGGCCTGGCTTGAGCTTCCCTGAGCCTGGCGTTGAAGAGCCTGCTCGGACGGAACAAGGCAAACCCCGCGGCAGGTACGCCGGCAACGGCTGCCACGCCGGCAGGCCGCCTCAAGACCGACCGCACCACGACGATGCCGAAGATGCTGGTTACAACGACCAAGATCGCCAGAAATGTGCCGGTCATCAGTGCTCTTCTCCTGCCGTCATGTGCGAATGCTGCTGCAACAAAAGCCTAGGACACAAATTCCACCCTGGGAGTTTGCGAATGGCTTTTTTTTCGAGAAAATGCGGCGCGTCAACGGCTCCTTTCGCGTTTCCTCTCAGGGCCTGCGAAAATGCTCCTGTGCTACCAGGAATGACGGCGCGCTCGCTCTTTATTCACTACGATTGCGCGCGGTTTTTTGTTGCCCTTCAAAACCGCCCGTGTTACTCTCAATTTCCAATCCTGGATGGACAATGATGTCCCACGCGGTACTCGCCCCTCTCCAGTCCCCCTGGGAGCTTTTCGGAAAGGGCAGTTGCCATGGAATCCGCCCACGACGATCAATTCGCTGTCTATCTACGCCAGGGCTGTGTCGATTTAAACTGGCCAGAGCGGGCCGAGGAGCCCCTGATCATCTGCCCGAGCTACCAGGAGGCCCGGCGCGTGCTGCGGCTCCTTCGGAACGGAACCCGGGAGGGCGTGATCCGCTTCGTGGGCGCAGCTGGCGGCGGCGATTGAATTGCAGTACCAGCCCCAGCCAGAAGCCGCCTCCTCTACATTGCCTTGCAGGCAATGTCCACCGAGGGCCCCGCGCACACATTGCACACGAGTTTCCCGCCTCTCCCAAAGCTAGCCCGACAATCACGAACTATTTCGGCAAGGGGCATCCAACTGCGCCTCCTCGGGACACTGTTCGGGGTAAGCTTTGATCAGGCCAGAGATTCGATCCAGGGATAAAACTGCGGTCCGCCGCGCAAGTAGGCGTCCATCGAGCGTTTGACAAATGAGGGCGCCGAAAGTCTGCCCGAGCGAAGATTCGCAGCGGGAAATGGGAAAAATAGATAAGATCGTAAGGTTTGCCGGCGTCCAATAAGGAATGTCGTTGATGACCGTTAACTTTCGCCAGCTCTGCCATTTCATGCTTACCGTCGCGCTGCTTGCAACGCTGGGCGTGGGACAGAGCTTTGGTGGACCGCCGACGATCGGCTATCGGAACGACACGCAAGGCCCGGTCATCGTCCAGGGGCTAAGCCTGGTCAACAAGACCCTGCGTCGGGGCAAGGTCCACACCCTGCAACCTGGCGAAATCGCCTATGATGTGGTCGCGTTCCCAACCAACAAACTGGTGATTGTGGCGGACGCCAAGCAACCTACCCGCACCCTCTTCCAGGGCACCGTACCGTTCGCCCGCACAGACCAGTTCTTTTCCATCCAGGATGATTCGCCGCCCGCGAAGAAGGGGAACGCCCCGCAAGCTGCCTCCCTCAAAGTGAAACTGCTCCCTGCATCTCCCCCCGCGCAGCAGCAGGCTGCACCCCCATCCTCGCCCATGCCACGTCGTTAAGCGCAAGCCGGGCGTAGATTCGTTGCCGGATTGTTTGCGTCCTGCCAGCCGTGGCAGTAAAGTGGTGCCGAAGTAGATTTGCGAGCGCTCTCCCGCCCCGACACCATTGAGTTCCCGCCTGAATGAAGCCAAACCTCTCCCAAGTCCATTCTCTGCGAGCTCCAACCCGCGTACGTTACGGCGTGCTGGGCTTTGCTTGTTCGTTGTCGATGATTACGTATCTCGATCGAGTCTGCATGGGCACGGTCGCTCCGACCGTCAAGGCCGAGTTTTCGCTGACGGATGACCAGTTGGGCCTCCTCTTTACCGCGTTCGCCCTGGCATACGCAATGTTTGAAGTGCCCAGCGGCTGGCTCGGGGACGTCTTCGGCCCACGCAAGACCCTCATCCGTATTGTCCTGTGGTGGTCCGTCTTTACCTCCCTTACCGGCTGCATCTGGAAGTTCACACTCGATAGCGGCTACCGCATCCCCTTGCCGCACTGGCTTTCAGGCGACGGAGCGGAAATACCCTTACTCATCAACGGCTTCCTGCTTCTTCTGCTCGTCCGCTTCCTCTTTGGCATGGGCGAGGCCGGGGCTTATCCAAACATCGCCCGCTCCTTTCACAACTGGTTCCCCTTCTCGGAACGCGGGTTTGCACAAGGGGCAGTCTGGATGGCAGGGCGATTTGCCGGCGGCATGACTCCTCTCGTCGTGACGGGCTTGTTAATGCTGGTCCAATGGCGGCACACCTTCTGGATCTTCGGCAGCCTCGGGCTGGCCTGGTGCTTCTTCTTCTGGCGCTGGTTCTGCGATCGCCCCGAGCAAAAGGCCACGGTGAATCGTGCAGAGCTTGAACTCATTCACGGCGAAGAAGGTCCCCCCGAGCCTGCCCATGCCGCCGTACCCTGGCTGAAGCTGCTGACGAATGTCAATCTCTGGCTCCTGTGCGTGATGTACTTCTGCGGGGCGTATGGATGGTATTTCAACATCACCTGGCTTCCCAAGTACCTTGACGATCATTACCACGTTAGTGCAGCATCTTCCGGATCCTGGATGTTCAGCCTTCAGGCGGGTGCTCCGCTGCTGCTTGGATCCATGGCCTGCCTGTTCGGCGGACTTTTGACCGACGCCTTCATTCGGCGGACGGGAAACCGCAAGTGGGGCCGGCGGATCTTCGGAATCATCGGTCACGGCATCTGCGCGATCTGCTACTTCCTGAGCATGTACGCGACCAGCGCCGGCGTTTTCGTGCTCGCGATTGCCCTGGCTGCGTTTTGGAACGATTTGACGATGGGCTCGGCGTGGGCCAGTTGCCTGGACATTGGCAAGAAATATTCGGGCATCGTGGCCGGCTGCATGAACACTATCGGTAATCTGGGTGGAGCGGCCGCAGGCTTTATTACTGGAAAGATTCTCGTTAAGTACGGAGCTGAATATGGCTGGCGGATCAACTTCTTCATGTTCGGCGCCGTCTACATTGTGGCCGTGCTTTGTTGGTTAGGGTTCGATTCGACAAAGCCTGTCATTGTCGAACCCGTTCGCACTGGGGAGTAGATTCGGACCGGAAGTGATTCGAGCCTTTGCCAGGCGTGGGGCACGAGTCCTACGTGCACGCCCGGCCCGAAGCGTGGCGTAGCCTTGTCGGCCGGTTCCTGGAGCGACTTGGCCTCCCTGGCCGGAATCCCTAGGATTAGAATGAATTTGGGGTGTGCTCGCGGCAGCGCAAACGAGGACTTATCATGGCAAAAGGTGCGGGTAAGACGCGAAAGAAGCTTCCCAAGGAACTCGCGGTCATCCGGGCGGACAATTGCACCGGGTGCGAGGCCTGCATCGAGGTTTGCCCTGTCGATTGCATCTACAAGGTTCCGGGTGAAGACCAGCCCGGCCTGCAATCGTTTTGCGACATCGATCTGGAGCGCTGCATTGGCTGTTCCTTGTGCGAGCGCTGGTGCCCGTGGGACGCCATCGACATGGTCAACACCCCGACCATCGCGGAGCACGTTGCCAATAAAGGCGGTCCTCCTGAGTACGTCGAGAAGAATTGGGAACGGCTGGTCGGCGCCGCCCAGTCCCTGGCCGAATTGTCCCTCGAACAGCAGAAGAAATAAGGAAAACAAACAGGATTCGGTTTGCGCGCGCGGGGTCGTTCTTCCATTCCGGTCTTGCCATAACATCTTGACAGATTTTGTCCTTCTCGCTTAGATAGCCCAATCTCCCGGCCGCAGGCATGCGGCTGTTTTTGCTACCCGAGGAATTTCGATGGATGATAAGAATTTGCGGGCCTACTTGGCAGAAATGATCGGCACGTTTGCCTTGGTCTTCATCAGTGCCGGCGCCGTTGTCGTGAACCAAATGGGCGGCCTGCAACCAGGATCCATCAGCATCGCCCTGGCAGCGGGGCTTACTTACGCCGTGGCCCTCGCCATAACATTGCCGCTCTCGAGCGGTTATTTGAACCCGGCCGTCACCATCATGCTCTGGGTTTTCCGGCGTCTCGACACAGGCAAGGCGCTGGCATTGATCGGCGTGCAGGTGCTTGGTGCGGTGATCGCGGGCCTGGTGCTGCGGTTCGTTTTGCCGTACCTCGAAGATGTGTTGATTACCACCTCTTTCGGTACGCCACACCTTAATCTTACCAATTTCGACGTACCCGACTTCACCTTGGCCGTTCGCATCAAGGGGATCGCAATCGAGCTGGTATTAACGTTTCTGCTCGTCTTTGCCATTTTCGGCACGATCCTGGATCCACGCGCCCCACGTTGGCTTGGACAGGGAGGGTACCGCCTTGGCGCTCTCTGGGTGGGGATTGTCCTGGCGGTCGGCACCATCGTCGCCTTCCCCTTGACGGGCGCGGCGTTGAATCCGGCCCGATGGCTTGGCCCGGCCCTGGCAGAGATGACAATCGAGCCGCTGCGCTCACGGGGTCCGTTCAACGATCATGCGGTCTACTGGATTGGTCCGATCGCCGGCGCCCTCCTGGCCGGTTGGGCTTATACTGCTCTGATCTTGCCAGTGGAGGATGAAAAGCACCATACCGCTGCATCTTCGCCGCGTGTCGGCGGGGCTGCTGCCAGCGTGACATCTACCTTATTCCGGGCCCGAAAATAGAGACTGCTGAAAAAGGGGTCTGACCCCTTCCACGAATGGCGCAAGATCCGCAAGAAAGTGGAATATCAGTGAAGCTTCGTAGGGGGTCAGACCCCTTTTTCAGCAGTCTCACATAGAGGCCCGCAGTCTTCTGACCAGGGATGGTCCATGCAGCCGCTAACCCTGGACGACCTGCTGCCGCTCAACGAATATGCCGGCCGCCGCCATGAATTCTTCGAATCGTTGAGCCGTTATCTCGACCGGTATCGCCGGGTTCGCATCGGGCCGCTGCTCACGCTGTTCTTCGAAAATCGCCAGACTCTCTGGTTCCGTGTTCAGGAAATTCTGCGCATCACCCGGCTGAGCGATCCCCAGCGCGTCGGGCAGGAGCTGAACCTCTATAACCGCCTCCTTCCCAGGCGAAACCATCTCCACGCCTCCCTGGTCATCGCGACGCCGGACGAATCGACCTTGTCCCAACCGCCCGATCTCTGGCAGTCGCTGCATGGCCACGCACTTACCATGTGCATCGGTCACATTCGCCGGCCAGCCCTGCTGATAACCAACCGGCCCGAAGACCTGGCCATCGGCACCGCGCATTGGGTCCACTTCAAGCTCGAAGCTGAGGATCGGCGCACGCTCGCCAACTTCGGCATCCCGGCCCACTTCGAGGTGGCACATCGAGAGTACCAGCACGTAAGCCAGCCGCTGGGTGAGGAAGTGCGCCAAAGCCTTCTTGAGGATCTGGCTCTCTCCGATCGAGACGAGATTGCTGCTTGAGAAATGCCTGGAAAGAAAACCGCCCGCAGCGCTATTGCTTGCGGCGCGTCGACGCGGCCGTCACGAGTTCGTAGGTGCGACCGTTGGCAGGGCCGTTATTGTTGATCATGGCCAATTCATAGAGCTGCTCTCCCGTTGTCGTCGGGTATTTCCCGGTGATGCATGCGCGGCACAGACGATCTGTCGGCAGGTTGATGCAGCGTGCCACCGCTTCAAGAGGGAGATAGAAGAGACTATCCGCACCAAGCTCAGCAGCCATGGCTTCCAGGTGCTCTTGCGTCGGCCGGCCGCTCTCGTGCATGAAGCGCGGGGCGAACAGCTCGCGCACAGTTGACATGTCGATGCCGTAGAAACAAGGAGCCACGATCGGCGGACAGGCAACCCGGACGTGAATTTCGCGTGCCTTGCCCCGCTCCCGGATTTCGTGCAGCAACGACTTCATGGTCGTGCTGCGCACGATGGTATCTTCCACGAGGAGCACGCGCTTGCCTTCGAGAACTTCGCGCAGGGGCGTGTACTTGAGGCGGGCCCGGTCCGCACGATGCTGCCCCTCGATGAACGTGCGCCCGACATAGCGGTTGCGCATCAGGCCCTCGACCGACCGGAGACCTAGCTCGAACGCCATCGCGTCGGCTGCTGCTTTACCGGTGTCGGGCACGGGGACGACGATCGTGTCCGTATCGAGCGGGACCTTACCCAGGCGGCGCTCATCGTGCGCCAGCTCCTTGCCCAGGGCCGCGCGCGTGAGATAGACGCTGCGATCATCCAGCGTGCTCGCGACATTGGCAAAGTAGATCCATTCGAAGAAACAGTGGGATGTTTTCTGGCGCTCGGCAAAGCGCTCCACGCGGAATTCGTTGTCCTGGATGACGATCATCTCGCCGGGCTCCAGCGAACGGATGTCCTGGAAGCCCAAATTAAGCAACGGCACGCTTTCACTGGCGGCTGCGAAGAGGGCGCCGTCGCGCGCGTAGCAAAGAGGACGGAATCCTTTCGGATCACGCAAGATCGCCATGTCGCCCATGGCGTTCATGAAAGCAAGATTATACGCGCCGTCGAAGCGCCGCGCGAGATTGGTAAAGACATCCACGAGGTCTGGCCGCTCATCGCCCCTCAGCTCGTGGCTGAGGTAGTGCATGATGATCTCCGTGTCGGTCTCGCGCGTCAGATGATAGTCAATAAGGTCGAGAAGGCCGGTCCGCAATTCGGCAAAGTTCGACAACTGCCCGTTGAAAGCGAGGCTGAACCATTTCCATTTGCAGCCGTGGTGCCTATCGAATGGCTGGGCATAGCTCAGGTCGTTGCCGCCGCAGGTGGCATAGCGGACATGACCAATTGCCGCCCGCCCGGCAAACTGGCGCATGATGCTCTCGTGCTTCGCGTGGTGGTTCAGGCGAAAGGCTTCGATCACCGTGCCAATTTGTTTGTAAGTGTCGAGCAGACGCGGGCGCTGCGGACTGTAGGTTGTGAAGCCTGCGGCAAGCTGGCCGCGGTTTTGCAAATCGAGAAGCATCCGCGGCATCAGACGTGAGACTTGCTCAGGTCCAGCTAAAGGCACCAGCCGCGAGGGGCTAGAATTCGGCAGGTGATAAATAGCAGCGATCCCGCACTCATGATGTAGTTCGCCCATGCGGATTTTGATCCGTAGAGGAAGGTAATCGACACGCTTGCGGAACCAAATTGCATACTTGACGCCGTCATTATAAAAGCTTCACGCCTTCCCCACAAGGATATCACACGTGGGGTCGCCCAGAACAACGACAGATCGACCCATCCCGAGATCGTGCCTCTACGCCGCAGAGTTGGGTGCCGCATGAGCTTACATCATTCCGCTCGGAGCCATGCTCGCGTGAAAGTTTCTTTTGGAATCATGCATAAAAGAATAATGCTGCGTGCATGAATTCGCTCAGCTGGTCAGCTGAATCCAGGCCGGGTCGGAAAAGAGATTGGATCGGGCTCCAGGTCGCTAGTGTAGGTGTCGCGCTCTGCAATGGTAACGCAGTGGCCCGTGTGACGCAGTCCCATGAGTCGATCACCCAATCCGGAAAGCAAGGCAAAGGGTGAACCCGAATTGGCTTGGTAGACGGCTGCGGTCCCGATTATTTGCATGACTTCTTGATATTGCCCCTGGACGGCCTCCGGCCCTGCCTATCGTTCGTCAGCGTGCCATTTGGAGCTGGCCCGGTCGAATGTGGGGTACGCCGGGTGCTTCGGCTTCCCAGGTGGTTGCTTCTTGAGCGCGTCCAGGATCACCTCCACGGCTCTTTCGAGTTGCGGGTCGCGTCCGGCCCGGACAGCCTGCGGGTCCAATTCCACCTCGATGTCCGGCGCCACGCCGTGGTTCTCTACGTCCCAGCGCCCCTCCGGAGCCCAGAAGGCCTGCCTGGGAGCGGTAACGCTGCCGCCGTCGACGAGCGCGGGCGTGTCGTAAATGCCAACCGCTCCACCCCAGGTTCGTTTGCCGACGAGGGAGCCAATTCCCATGCGCCGAAACATCCAGGGCATCAGGTCGCCGCCCGAGCCAGCGTACTCGTTGACGATCATGACTTTCGGGCCGAAGATCCCCGCCATGGGCGTGGTAATATCCCGCCCCTCACGGGAGGTCCAGTAGCTCAACACAGGTCTGTGCAGGAATTCAAGGATGTAATCCGCCAGGTAGCCGCCGCCATTGAAGCGCTCGTCGATGACGGCCCCTTCTTTGCCCACCTGCGCAAAGAAATAGCGATTGAAGCTCGTGAAGCCGCGCACCCAGGTGTCGGGCAGGTAAATGTAGCCGACACGGCCGCCGCTCATGGCAGCTACCTTGCGCCGGTTCTCCTCCACCCAGGAAAGATTGCGCAAAGCCATTTCGCTTTCCAGCGGTACAACGGTCACCGTACGGGCGCCCTGGCCCGCCGGATCCGGGCCGACCCGAATCCTGACCGATTGTCCCGCGGTCGCTTCGAAGAGCCGATATAGGTTTTCGGGCGCGCGCAGCTCGTGTCCGTTGACGGCCAGCAGGTAGTCGCCCGCCTTCACGTTCACTCCCGGCTGGGTCAGCGGCGCGCGCAAGGATGGGTTCCAATTCTCCCCCTTGTAGACGTGCGCGAAGTGGTAGCGACCATTCTCGACCTGGTAATCCGCCCCAAGCAGCCCGCCTTTTACTACTGTCTCCTCGGGGCTGTCGCCACCCGAGATGTACAGGTGCCCAACGCTCAATTCACCGAGCATTTCGGTGAACAGGTAATTCAGGTCATCCCGGCTAGCAATGCCGTTGAGGTACCGCGCATAGTTTTTCTCGGTCGCGCGAACGTCCAGGCCGTGATGGCCTGGGTCGTAGAAAAAGTCGCGCTCAATGCGCCACACCTCGTGGTACATCTGCCTCCATTCGGCCCTCGGGTCAATCTGCATCTCCAGCTCGCTGGTCCTCAGCTCGCCACTGCCCGGCGCTGGTGGCTGCTCGCTGCCAACCAAGAGCCAGTGTTCGTCCCGGCGATAGAGCAGCTTGTCGCCACCGTGCGCCACGCGGACCATTGCAACCCCGTCCGCCAGTTTAGTGAGCTGTCGCTTGCCGAGGTCGAAGCGGTGGAGCGTGTCTTTCTGGACGGCATTCTCGCGTTCGATGCTCGGGATCGCAGGGCCTTCCGTGAGGAAGAGAACCCCATCCTTGCCCGCGAGGAGGCCCGTGTAGTTATGGGCTGGGATAGGCAGCGCCAGGATCCTCTGGTCCATCCGCCCCCAGTCGATCCGCACAGCCGCGGGCTCCGCGGGAGGCTTATTTGCCCCGCTCTTATCGGTCGCGGGGTTCTCCTCGTCGCTGTCGCGCGTCAGAGGGGAGGGCAGGTCATCGCGCAGCACGGCGAGGTAGACGCCGCGCGTCACCGGGCGGTTGAAGCCCGACATATCATTCCAGGATGCAGTCGGCCCGATGTCTGTACTGGCCGTCAAGTACAGATACTTGCCCGCCCTGTCAAAGACGGGGAAGCGTGCGTCGCTCTGGCCGTCCGTGAGCTGCCGGACCTTGCCGGAATCCAACGAGTAAAGGAAGACCGCGTGGAGGTAGTTGTCCAGGTGCTTGGTGTAGGCCAGCCATCGGCCGTCGGGCGACCACGTGGGGTCAAGCGTGCGCACCTCGTTGTCCAGGGTGTCGGTGTCAACCAGCGTGTTTTTGCCGCTGGCCATATCGAGGTACCACAAGTTCAGTCGCTTGTCGGTGTAGGCGATGCGCTTGCTGTCTGGCGCCCAGTGCGGCTCGTAGTAGAACGACGGCGCCCGGCCTAGGACGAACTTCTTCACCGGCCCTTCGCCGCGGGCATCGCGAACGTGCAGCTCATACTCGCCGGATTCGTCAGACAAGTAGGCAATCGACGTGCCATCCGGCGACCAGGCCGGATCGCGTTCCGCGACGCCAGCGGTATTGGTCAGGTCACGCGCATCGCCATTCTTGGCCGGCACGGTGAAGATGTCGCCGCGCGCCTCGAAGACCGCGCGGGCGCCGGTTGGCGACAAGCCGGCGGCGCGAAAGCTCTTGCCCACCTTGACGAAACGCTGCCGCAGTGCCGGCAAATCCGCCTCGATTTGAACGTCCAGTCGGTGCGCCTTGCCGTTCTCCAGGTCGAACAGGTTCAGCGATCCGAATTGCTCGTAGACAATGACTCCAGTTCCTGCCGATGCCGACTTCAGATCCAGGCCCTTGTTTTCCAAAACCTGTCGGACCTGCAGGGTGTGCACGTCGCAGGCGAACAAGGTGACTGGGCCATTACGATCGGAGAGGAAGTAAACCGTGTCGCTGACCCACATCGGGTTGAAATCATTGGAATCCTGGCGTGGCACCTTGACAATATGGGAGTCCGTGAGGTCGGCGATCCAGATCGGCATGGCCTCGCCTCCCCGATAACGCTTCCAGCTGCGCATGGCCGATAGCAGGGGCACGTAAGCCAGGCGTTTGCCGTCCGGGGAGAAGGACCCACGTGTTCCCATGGGTAGCGGCAGCTCGGTCGCGAAGCCGCCTTCTACGGGGATCGTGAACAGCTTGGTAAACCGGGAGTAGCTGCTGCGCATCGACCAGAAGAGGACGTGCTTGCTGTCCGGCGTCCAACCGGCCACGCCGTCTACGGCGGGGTGGTAGGTTAGCCGGCGCGGCCGGCCGCCGTCGGCCGGCAACAGGTACACATCCTGATTGCCGGCGTGTATGGCCGTCAAAGCTATTTGCGTGCCGTCGGGCGAGTACGCACAATCGACGACGCGGCCAGGACCGCTGGTCAATGGTTCGGCGCGGCCGCCCGCGCGACTCACGCGCCACAGCTGGTCGGCATAGACGAAAACAACATGTGTCCTGTTGACCGACGGTCTCTGCATCAATAGCGGTCGCTCTGCCGCGCAGGCCGCCGAACAGCTCAGGATTACGGTGACAAGACCAAGCAGATGCTTCATAAAACACCGGTTCCTTATTTAAGAATTTTCTGAGGTTCTGCCCGACGAGGACCGCCGAAGCGCCGGAACAACTCCTGGTAGCCAGGGATTTCCGTGTTGAACAGGAACTGGTAACGGCGCAAGGCGCGGCGCATGGCAGTGACTGAGGCTCCTTCTTCGACAAGAAGCTGCAGCGCACTCAGCACCACCTCTGCCCCCACGGCAGAATGGTAAACCCACGCAAGGTAGGTGCTGCCGCTCCAGACTGCCTGATGCACTCCGCTACCGTCTTCGCTCAGGAACGCCAGGAGATGCTGCCGGCCATCGGTAACCAGGTTGAGCCATTGTCCCGGCCAGCGCTGCAAAACCTCCTCGCCATGCGGCTGCAGAACAACATGAGCACCCGGCACCTTGATCGGGCGGTACGCTTTCACTGCCACGGCCACACCACGTGCCACCTTTTCCTGAATGGCGGGGCGCAACGAGTCCAGGGTAAGCGGAAAGGCGTCCACGATGGCGATGCGCCGGCAATCACTCAACATCCGCCGGCACCGCTCCATAACCTGGGCTGGCGTTCGGAGCTGATAGACATGCTGATCATCGGTTCCCCCTTGGACCCGGGCAAGCGCGCTGCCGGCACGGCGCTGATGCTCCCGAAAGCGCCGTTCTAGCTGGCCCAGCATCTCCTCGGCGGGGACCGCACGACACAACTTGCCATCACCGGCCTCGCCGACGACAGCTCCCTTGTTGCGCAGTGATTCAAGCGCCTTGTAGGTGTTCGCCGCGGGCTTGTCGATTGCCTGCGCCACCCGGTAACCAGTCGACGGCGACTCGCCGAGGAGGAAGACGTACGCCCTGGCCTCCAGTTCTGTGAAGCCAAACGCCTTCAGGGATTCCAGACAGTCGCTTTCCATGTTTGGTTGGCTCTAGTAGTAGCAAAGACTACTAAATCGTACACCAGAGTTCGTCCACGTCAAGCTGTTGTCCTGGGTTACCGGTCCGATCGGCCGCTCGACCAAGCTTCCCTGGGCTCGTTTCACGGATTGATTCGCAAGCAAGCGTTCATTAGATCCTTTCCCATCAGTGCTCGCTGGTCCCAGCGCGACTATTCCCAATTAGGACCCTATCCGAGCACGCCCGCAATTTGCAGACTGCCTCCGCGCCATTAGAATGTATGTTTCGTTCAATGAACCGCGGAGGCTATCTTGCCGATGTCCGATTCCAGTGCCGGAGCACCCACCGAATCCCAAGCTGTCCGCGAGCTGGCCGGGGCTTACCAACAGATGACGGAGCAAATCGGCAAAGTCATCGTCGGCCAAAAAGACGTCGTCGAGCAGCTTCTCATGGCCCTGTTCAGCCGGGGTCATTGCCTGCTCGTGGGCGTGCCGGGGCTGGCAAAAACACTGCTGGTAAGCACCGTCTCGAAAATCCTGCACCTTTCTTTCAAACGCATTCAATTTACGCCCGACCTGATGCCATCCGACATCACGGGGACGGATATCCTGCAGGACGATCCCGAGACCGGCCGCCGCAAGTTCATGTTCCTGCCTGGTCCCGTGTTTGCCAACATGCTGCTCGCGGACGAAATCAACCGCACTCCCCCCAAGACCCAGGCCGCCCTGCTGGAAGCGATGCAGGAACACCACGTGACGGCGGGGGCCAACACCTATCGCCTGCCCGAGCCGTTTTTTGTGCTCGCCACGCAGAACCCCATCGAGCAGGAGGGAACCTATCCGCTGCCGGAAGCGCAGCTCGATCGCTTCATGTTCAATGTGATCGTGGAGTATCCGAGCCGGGCCGAGGAACTCGAGATCATGCAGCGCACCACCACCGTCCAGCAGCCGGAACTTGAGCCGGTGCTTGACGGGGGACAGATCCTCAAGCTGCAGGGTCTGGTGCGGCAGGTCCTCGTTGCCGATCATGTGTTTCAGTATGCAGCCGATTTGGTCCGGGCGACCCGGCCACGGGACCAGGATGTGCCCGCCTTCATTCCCGAGCTGCTCTCCTGGGGGGCTGGCCCACGTGCGGGCCAATTCCTGATCCTGGGCAGCAAGGCGCGGGCGCTCCTGCACGGCCGGCTGCACGCGACGACCGAGGACATCCGCGCGGTCGCTTACCCGGTCTTGCGCCACCGCCTGGTCACCACCTTCAACGCCGACGCCGAGGGCGTGACCACGGACGACATTATTCGCAAACTCATCGAGACGATTCCATTGCCGCAAGAGGAAGCGGCTGCAAAAGCCAAGCGCGCCTGACCTGTCTGTGTGGAGTGCCATGCTTTCGGGCCCCATCTACTGTCGGAGACTGCCAGGCGCCAAGGCCCGAAAGCATAGAGCAGCCGGCGAATTGTTCCCTTGCGTTGGGGCAGGACATGCTTTCGCTGCTTCCGGGCTTGCCTGTCAATGTCAGATGCCTGGCAGCGAAAGCATGGCACCCAACCTCGATCTCTTGAGGATGATTTACGCACGGCGATATAACTGAACAGGAATTGTGCATGCCAGCGCCGATTATCCACTTCGACCCGACTTCCTTGGCCAAGTACGGTCGACTGACGTTGATCGCCCGCCATCTCGTCGAAGGCTTCCTGAACGGCGTGCACAAAAGCCCCTACAAGGGCTTCAGCGTCGAATTCGCCGAGCATCGCCAGTATTATCCCGGCGATGAGATCCGCCACATCGATTGGCGCGTCTACGGCAAGACCGATCGCTACTACGTGAAGGAATACGAGGAGGAGACCAATCTCAAGGCCTACCTCCTGGTCGATGCCAGCGGCAGCATGGCGTACCAGGGGAAACATCCCAGCAAGTTTCAATATGCACAATACGTGGCGGCGTCGCTGGCTTATCTGATGCTGCATCAGCGCGACGCCGTCGGCCTGATCACCCACGACACGCGCGTGCGCACCAAGATCGAGCCACGGGCCAACGCCAAACACCTGCTCCGTTTGTTACATACGCTGGGCCAAACGCAACCCGGCGGCGAGACCAGCATGGCCCCCATCTGGCACGAGCTGGCCGGGCAGTTCCACAGGCGCGGTCTAATCATTATCCTTTCGGATTGTTTTGACCGCATCGGTCCCCTCGCGCGCGCGCTGCGCCATTTCCGTCACCGCCGCCATGAGGTGCTGCTCTTCCACGTTTTGGCGCCCGAGGAAATCGAGTTTCCATTCAGGAAATTGACGCAGTTTCGCGACCTGGAAGACGTCACCCACAAACTGCTCGTGAATCCGCACCATCTCCGTAGTGAGTATCAGAAAAACTTTCAGGCTTTCTGCAAGGAGCTGCGCACGCAGGCGGGGCAGATGCAGATTGATTACCATCTGTTGCGCACGGACGAGCCGGTGGACCGGGCGCTGGGAATGTATTTGACGCGACGGCAGACGAGGAAATGATCGGCACAAGGCGGCCCATCTTTCGCCTCAATGCGACCGTAGGCAACGGGAAGAGGTATCATGAGTTTCGGCATCCCACTGATGCTGGCAGGGCTGGCGGGCGTCGCCCTGCCTGTCCTGATTCACCTGTTCAACCGCCGGCGCTACGACGTCGTCGATTGGGGGGCGATGCAGTTCCTGGAAATCAGCGAAACCAAACATAGAAGGTTTATGATCGAAGAGATCCTCCTTCTGATGCTGCGCATGGGCCTGATCGCCCTTCTGGTCCTCGGCCTGGCAGCACCCGTGGCGAATAGTTCATTCCTGGCGGAGCCGGGCAGCGCGGGCAACCGCGATTTTGTGCTGCTCTTCGACGGCTCCTACAGCATGGGCTACAACGCCGATAGCAAGACCGCTCATGAGCTGGCCAAGGAATGGGCCACGGAGTTCACGCAGGGGCTCGCCGTGGGCGATCGCGTAGCCCTGTTGCAAGCCAAGCAACAAGTCGTTCCCGTCGTCGGCGCCTTGACCCGCGAATTCGACAGTGTGCGCCAGGCCATCGCCCAGATGCCTGGGCCGCGCGGCGGCTGCGATTGGCCGCGGGCGCTTCAGGCGGCAACCAAGCTACTGGAGAAGGGTCAGCGCTCGCAGGGTGAAATCATTGTCCTGAGCGACGGACAACGCTATGGCTGGGCAGACGATATGACCCTCGTTCGCTGGGAGCTGCTGGCCAGGTCTCAGGGCAGCGAGGACATCCGGCCACGTATCTGGGTTGTCAACCTCGCGCCACAGCGTCCGGCTTCGCCGCCGAACTGGTCTCTTGCAGCTATAAAGGCGAGTCGAGCCGTTGCATCGGTTGGCCAGGAGATCAACTTTCGAAGTGCGCTCGAACTGCGCGGCCAGGATGAATATGTTGCTCCCTATCGGCTCCGTCTGGAGGTTGATCGACAGTTTGTCCGCGATCTGGGCCCTCCCGCAGCGGCACAGCTTGAGAAGGGACAGGTGCCTTTCTCTTTCACGCAGCGCTTCACCAGTGCGGGCTCCCATGTGGTTTCTGTCATCGTCGAACCGGATCCGCCGGCGGACAAGCGGCCTTCAGGCTATCGCATTCGGGATACGCTCCCTGGAGACAATCGCCGCGATTTCGCCCTGGAAGTACTGCCGGCATTGCCGGTGCTCCTGGTGGACGGCGACCCCCGTCTGAACCCCAAACGTCGAGGGACAGATTTTCTGCGGGACGCACTTGCTCCGGCGCTGGACCGCCAACCGGCCGTGCTCGTGCGTACGGTCTCGATTCGCAATTTCGACCCGAGCCTGCTGGCGACCAATCTGACCAGGGGAGGAGAAGCGAAGCCGCGCGTGCTGGTGCTCTCCAATGTGGCCCGCCTGCTGGCGCCGCAGCGCGAGGCGATTGGCCAATTCCTGAACGATGGCGGGGCTGTCCTGGTGACGTTGGGCGAACGCGTGGATGCGCGACACTACAACGAGGAGCTCTATCGCGCGGGAGAAGGCTGGCTGCCGGCGCACCTGGAGCAGCCGACGGGGGACGAAGCCAAAGCCGAGAGGGCCTCGTCACCGCTGGCCTCCACTTTTTTTCATCCCGCGCTCGAGTTATTCCGGGAGGAAGCAGCCGGCGGCCTTGGAGCTGCCCGTTTCCCGCGCTGGTGGAAGGTCACGACTCCCGGGCGAGAGGCCGGCACGGCGACCGTGGCACTATTCACCAGCAACGATCCCTGGCTCGTCGAAAAGACGTGGAACGGGGCTCGCGTCGTTCTTGCGAGCGTCCCGCTCGATAACTCGTGGGGCGCCAATCTGCCTGAACTCCCTGCCTTTGCACCGCTCGCGCACGAATTGATTTACTATCTCGCCGGCGCGCGCTCCGCCCAGAACAACATCCAGCCGGGCCAGCCGCTGCGCTATCGTCCAGGGCAGACGGAGCCCCTGGACAACTGGTCGCTGCAAACACCCGAAGGTAAACCCAAACCTCTCATCTTGGGAGATACCGAGCTTCCCGACGCTTATCATGCCCAACTTGCTGCGTCGCCCCAGGGTCCGCTCGTGACTTTTGAAGATACGTTCGAGGCAGGCATCTACCGGCTGGAGACCCCAGGCGGAAAAAATACGTTTTACGTTGCTCAACCAGATCAGCGTGAATCCGACCTGACGCCTTGCACGGAGGAAGATCGGAACAAAGTGAGTGCATTGCTGCCCACGATGACTTACGAAAATGAGCGCGAAAGGGTGTTAGAATCCGGCGCGGACATGCGGCCGACCAAGGAACTGTGGGAGTGGTTCCTCGCAGGCGTGGTGCTTCTGCTCTGCGCGGAGATATGGCTGACGCGCCGTATCTCCAGGGGCAGGTAACGGTTTTCTGATGAACCTTTGACCGGGACTGAGAATGTTCGGCATTCCTTTCACATCCCCTGACACGCACCTCGTCCTGACGCCTCGTTGGGGCGAGCTCAGTACATCTCCCGAAGTCATAGTTTGTGTTTCACTCCTGTTCCTTCCTCTCCTTCTGGCTCTCTGGCTCTACCGGCGTGAGCTCCGGCTGGTTCATCCCCTCGTTGCCATACTCGTGTTAATGCTGCGTCTGCTGGTGCTCGGCTCCCTGATCTTCCTGGTGGGCTTTCAGCCTGTTATCGAGAACTCCACGACTGAGGAGCTGCCGGGGCGAGTGCTGGTCGCCGTCGATCGATCGGAAAGCATGGAGCTTGCCGACCCGCAGCGGTCACAGGCGGACAAACTCCGGCTGGCCCGCGCCTTGCACGCCGCGGGCGACCTTTGCTCCGAAGAGCAACTGGAGGGCTGGATTCGCCAAGTCGAGCACGGGGCGATTGTGGACTGGGTGACGCCCACTGAGACGCAAGATCCTGCACAAAGACTCAAGCTGACCGAGCAGCGCCGCCAGGCCTTCGAGCAGGTTTGCCGTCGGGTGGATCAACTGACGCGCAGCCAGATTGGCCGGAAGATCCTGGGGCAGGAAGGGCAGGGGCTGCTGAGCGCACTCTCCTTGAAACATCATGTTGAACTACTCGGTTTCGCGCAGCAGGCATGGGCAGTAGATGCCGGCGCGCTGGATAGGCTCTATGGGGCTCCCATGGTGCCGGCTCCTGGAGCAGACAAACAACTCCCGGTGCAGCCGGCGCTCAACCTATCCTCGACCGACCTTCGTCAGCCGTTGGCGCGAGCGCTGGAGCGAACGACGGCAGAGGAAGGAAAGCTTACGGGAGTCCTGTTGCTCACGGATGGTCAGCACAACTGGGGACCATCGCCGGTGCAGAAGGCGCTCGAACTGGGGGAGCATCAAGTGCCGATTTATGCCATCGCACTGGGCGCTCGGCAAGCCCCGCCCGATGTCGCCGTCGTCGGCATCAAGGCGCCGCCGGCAGCTTTCAAGAATGTCGATGTTTCGGTGGAGGCGCGCGTCAAGGTCAGCGGCTTGCCCGCCCAGGATCTGACCATTCAGATGGAAGCGCCGGGAAAACCTCCCCAAGAGGAACACCTGCATTACGAAGGCGGCGACCAGTATTACACCGTCCGCTTCCAGTGCCGCCTCGATCAGGTTGGCGCCCAGGAACTGAGCGTGACGGCAAAAGCAGTGGCGGGCGAAATCCGCACCGACAACAACCGGCGCTCGACAGTGATCAACGTTGCGGACGATAAGGCCAAGGTGCTGATCGTCGACGGCGAAGCCCGCTGGGAATATCACTACCTGGCTAGCGCGCTGACCCGCGATCGCACGCTGGAGACCCGTAGCGTCGTCTTCAACCAGCCGCGCATCGACAGAATCCCTGAAGAAGAGCTGGAGAAAATCGGCAACCCGCTTCTCCGGCTGCCGGCCAAGCCCGACGCGCTGGCGGCGTACGATTGCATCATCCTCGGCGATATTGCGCCCGCCGATTTGACGCCGCCGGACCGGGAACGCTTGCTTAGATACGTGGCGGATCGTGGTGGAACACTCGTTATCTCGGCAGGAAAGCGCTACATGCCGCAGGCGTACGTGGGCGCCACGGCAAAGAACCGGGATCATGATGATCCATTGGCCAAGCTGCTGCCCATCGAAGACATCCACGCGGTGCTCTCCAAGACCGGCTTCCACATCGCACTGGCGCTCGAAGGCAAGGTAGCGCCGTTCATGCAGTTGGAAGCGACGCCGGATCAGAACGAGAAGCGCTGGAGCGAGCTGCCGGCCCACTACTGGGGCGCAGTCGGGCGCGCCAAGGCGGGCGCGACGCCATTGGCCGTCGTCCAGGAGGATGCGTCGGGATTGGCCGGCAACGAGAAGGTAGAGCGTGACAAAGACCAGGCCCTTATCATCCGGCAGAATTACGGGTTTGGTCGCGTTCTGTATGTCGGCGTGGATAGCACCTGGCGCTGGCGCTACAAGGCGGGCGATACCTACCATCACCGGTTCTGGGCTCAGGTGATACGCTGGGCGGCAGCAGATAAGCCGCTGGTCGCAGGCAATGAACACGTTCGCTTTGGCACGCAGCAAGCCGTCTACGGGACTGGTAAGGAGGTCGAGGTGACAGTCAGGCTCGGCGAGGGCATTGGTACGCTACGGCCCGATGCCTTGGCCGGCGCTCGCATCATCCGCAAGGCAGGCGGCGCAGCACTCAAGGAGGAGGCAGTCGCGCTCGTGCCGCTTACGCGCCGGGAAGCGCAGCCGCGCGTGCTGGAGGGAAAGATTCGTGATCTGCCCGCGGGGCAATACGAGATAGAGCTGGCCATTCCTGAAGTGGCAGACAAGCTCGTGGGTCCTCCGGGTCCTGATGGCAAACCGGGTAAGCTCCGGGCTGCGTTCACCGTTGCTGCACCCGCAGGCGATGAGTTGTACGAACTGGCTACCAACTGGCCCCTGCTGGAGGAACTAGCCGCGAAGAGCGGCGGCAAGGTTTTCTCGGCCGAGAACGCGAAAGAAGTTGTGGATCTCTTGAATAGCCGGATCGTCACCCGCGAGCATCGTTTCGAGCGGCCGCTGTGGCAATCGTGGGTCACGCTGGTGATCATTCTGGCGCTGCTGACCACGGAATGGGTCATACGCAAGTGGGCAAGCTTGCCGTGAGCTTATATCTTCGCACGCAAACTAATTAGGAGCAAAGGCAGCCCACGGCATGCTCTCAGAAGTCTCAAAATTCAACAACCAGCATTTTGGAGTACGGCGCTTTTTCGCCGCTTTTGTTTCCTCTATGTTACGGAACGAAAAAAACAAAAGCGGCGAAAAAGCGCCGCACTCCAAAGGACTCTATATTAGGCCCTTCCTTGCGCTTACAATCGGACCGTGGCGCATAACGCGCTGACGAGGGAATGATGTCCACGACGACGGCCTTGCCTCCGGGTCTGAGCAACCGGCTTGCGGCGATAGCCTGGCGCATCCGCCTCCTGCGAACCCTGCGCGGACTTAGCCTGTTAGCCTTATCGTTGCTTCTCTTGGGCGGTCTGATCGTAGGATCTGATTATTGGTTCGGATTACCTGTCTGGCTTCGCGAGGTGCTTTTCGGGATCTGGTTGTGCGCGGCCGCGAGCGTTCTCGTAAAGGGTCTGGTCGTACCACTCTGCCGTTCTCTCAGCCCGCAATCGCTTGCTGCACTGATCGAGGAGAAATATCCCGAGTTGGGAGAACGCCTGACGAGCCTGGTCGATTTGACCGCCCGATCTGAAGTACAGCATTCCTCTCCTGAACTGATTGCGGAATTGATTCGAGAAACGGAAGCGCGCTCGCAAGGCTTGAGTTTTCCCCGGGCTTTTTCCGCACGTTTCACGGTCTGCCTGACCGTTTTGGCAGCGCTCGCCCTGCTGCCAAGCGTGCTGGCGGGTGTGCTTTGGCCCGCGCCGGCCAGCGCGTTGACTCGTCGTTTCTTCACGCCCTGGCACAGTCCGGGCCGGCTTGCTCTCTTCCGATTCGAGGTGCTGCCTGGCGACGCCTTTACGGCCAAGGGGCGACCTTTCGCGTTGTCGGCCAGGATTGTCCCTCAGGATGACAACGTAGTACTGCCGCACGATTGCACGTTGGTTCTGGAGGACAACCCAGGGCAGGCTTCGCAGTTTGCCATGCTCGCCGACAAGGATAGCACCTTCCGCCTCGAAATCGGGAGTGTCTTCGGCAGCGTTCACTATCACGTCGAGGCTGATGGGGCCGTCAGCGCCAGCTACACGCTCACTGCCGTCGAGCCTGCCGAGCTTGGCGTCGACTCTCCGACAATCACCATCACGCCGCCTGACTACGCGAGCAAGAGCTTCGAAGAACAAACCATTCATGGACTCGCCGACCTGTCGGCGTTACAGCATAGCCATATTCAGTTTGATTTTCAGTTTACGACACCCGTCGCCAAAGCCAGCCTGGCATGGGTGCGGTTGTCGAATAGCGAGGCGACAAGTCGAGAGATCGAACTGACGTCCGACCGCCGCGGTGGCCGGTGCGAAATAACGGCGCTGGAGAACGGAACGTACAAACTCATTCTTGAAGAGGAGCACGGCATCCGCACCGAGTTCGAACCTCGGAAAGTGACCGTTCAGATCGATCAGCCGCCTTCCTTTCTCAAGGTATCCATCGCAGACAGAGCATGGCGGCCGACATCTTCCCAGGAAAACCGCATCGCGGATGAGGTCAAGGTTGTCCTTCCTTCCGACGTGCTCCCCGTCGAGATTGTGTTGAGCGACGATGTCGGGATCGAGCTGGCGCAACTGCAGTACTGCATCAATGACGGCAGCGTTCTATCCGAATCGTTCCGGTTGAACGGGGCAGGGGACAGGCAAGCGTCCAGCCGGCAGTTTTTCAAGCTCGGCGCTAAGCGTCTCAAGGAAGGTGATCGCGTTCGTTATCGTCTCATGGCAGCCGATAACAGGCGCGTGGCCGAGGCCGGCCTCGAACCCCAGGTCATCTTCCACCCGCCAGGCGATCATTGGCTGCAGCTCAAGATCGCCCGCCGTGGGCAACCGCTCCAGCAAGCAGAGATTTTCGCGCAGCGCGATGAGATGGACCAGCAGCTCGAAGCAATCCGCAAGGCGCTTGTCAAAGAGCGTCATGGACTCGATGAGGTTCGCCCGGAAGCGCGCAAGGACTCAGCCCTCGGCCCGGCTCAAGCGAAGGCGCTCGAGCAGCTCCGGAGCGAGAACGACGATGCCGCGCAGGCCTTGCAAGAGCTGGCACAGGTGGCGGCCGCCATCGCTCCGTTGCAGCGTCTTGCCGAACAGGCCAGGGCGATTGCAGACCAGGAGTTGAATCAAAGCGACGAGGCCCTGCACGAGGCCCAAGCTCAAAAAGAGACTGAACCGCGCGAACGCCGGCTGCAGGATGCGGATCAGCTGCTGGCGACCGCACTCCAGCGGCTCGAAGCACTGCGTCGAGCCAACGACCAGCTAGCCCACGACCGCTTCGACCAGGCCAGATTGGAAGCCCTCGCGGAACGCCAGCAACAGCTCGCCGATCGTGCTGCAGGTGAGGCCAAGAAAGATACTACCCAGAACGCCTCTGGCCAGCCCGAGAAACAGCAGTTGAAGGATGCAGAGCGGGAGCTTTCGGAAGAGCTGAAAATGTTGGCCGAGCAAAGCCAGGCGGTTCGTGACGCCCTCGACGCCGCCAGAGCGGAGAAAGCACAAGAACTGGCTACCCAGGCACGCGAGCTGGCCCAAGCCCAACGCGACCTGGCCCAGGCAGAGCAGCAGACCCAAGCCCAGCAAAAGAAGGGCGTCAAGAAGGATGAGCTTGCTTCAGCGGCGCGCAAACAGCAGGCATTGGCCGAGCGAGCCCGAAAGTTAGCCCAGGCCACCCGGCAACCGGCCGAAATTGCCAAAGCCACGCCATTCAATGACGCGGACGCCCAGAAGGCTGCGGACTCCCTCGCGGGTGATCATCCGGAAGAGGCCTTGGGCCTGGAGGAGCGGACCGCCCGGGATCTGGAACGCCTGGCGAAGGACCTGGAGCGGGCCAGCGACCGGGCCAAAGAGCCCGCGGAGGCGGCCATCCAGCTTGCGCGGCTTCAGCAAGCCCTGGCAAAGCACCTCAAGGGGGAAAATGGTAATAAGGATTCGGCCAGCTCTCAAGCTGAGCAGCTAAATACTCTGAAGCGTGAAGAAGAACAGATTCGTCGCGCAGCCGACAGCCTTCCTGTACCCTCCGAAGACAAGGAAGCAAAGAAGGACCAGGAAGAAGCAGGGCAGCGTGCAACCCAGGCAGCCGATGCGCTGGAACGTCAAGATCCGCGTGAGGCCGAGGCCCGCATGGCACAATCCGCGCAGGCGTTGCAGAAACTCGCAGGCCGGCTCTCTGGCTCCAGGCAAAAGCCCACTGCTTCCTCCCGAGATGCGGCCGTCGAAGGATTGCCCAACCGCGAGCAGGCAAAGCAGGCCCGGGAACTGGCTCGGCAAGAGCAGGAGTTGCACGACGACCTGCAACGCGTCATGGGCGGCGCCTTCGCCACGGGAGCAAAGCCAGCCCAGAATCCCATCGCAGAGCTTATTCGGCAGGAGGAGGAGCTTGCTCAGCAAGCAGGAGTGCTCTCGAGCAAACTGCCTCGCGAACAGGGCAAGTACTCCCCCACAACCAAGCTGGCACAGCAAGCAACGCGCCTGGCTCAGCATACTGCCGCGCGCATGCGTACCGGTGCCCTGGCGGACGCCAAGGAAGCAGGCGAGCAAACGGCTACTGATCTCAAACAACTTGCGGCAAGCCTAAGCAAGAGCGCACCCAAAGACGACCAGAATACCGATCAGGCCCATCGGCTTGCAGGCCGGCAAGAAGAGATCAACCGTCTTCTCTCTCTACTGGTCGATGATACCAACGCTCAACGAGCACAACAGCAAGACAAACAGAAAGACCTGAAGGAAAAGACCGATAAGCTCGACCGCGATTTGAAGCAACTTGCAGACGAGATGAAACGCTCACCCGTCGCTGAGCAGAGCGCCCGCCGAGCGGCCGATGGCGGCCAACGATCACGGAACGCCATGCAGCAGGCCCAGGATCAAGCCCGCCAGGGCAGCCTGGCCCAGGCCCAGCAGGCAGAGCAACAGGCGGCTCAAGCTCTTGACGAAACGGCGCAAGACGCCGATCTCTCGGGGCAGCAGATGAAGGCTGCCTTGGGGCTATTGCAAGGCTCGGCATCCGCTGGGAAAACGCCGGCCGAGCAATCTGGCCAATCCATCCAGCAAGCGCTCGATGACATGAAACAAGCCCAAGCCGCCCTTGCCCAGGGAACCAACCAATCCGCCCAGGCCGCCATGCAGCGCGCCGCTCAAGAATTGCAACAGGCCGCCCAGCAGTTCGGCCAGCAGCCGACCGATGGCAATCAAAGTACTCCGGCGACCGGGGAAGGTGCCGTGGAGGGAATTGTGCTCGATCCCAGCATGCTCGGCAAAGATGCCAAAAAGTTCGCCGGCAAACGCTGGGGCGAACTTCCCGGCGAGTTGCAGACCAAGGTCATTCAGGACATGCGAGCGAAGTACGGCGAGGACTATGCCCGCATCATCAAGCTGTATTTCGAACAGCTCGCAGAGACCAAGAAGAAATGAAATAGGAAGGGCAAAAGTGACCGCGACAGGAGGCCGGCCTGGCGAATGAGCGCGAATTCAGTCGTTGCTCATCCGCCTACTCCACGTTCCTCCGTGGTCTCTTTGCCAATTCTTCCGTAACCACGCTGCATTTTCAATTCGCCGTACAAACGCGCTGCAATCACAAGCAATCGGAGGCGGGCAGCAGGCTGTTGTTCCAACCACTCACGCACGAAGTCCAGGTGTCCGCCGTCGTTGAAGCCCAGGAGCGTGTTGATCAGATCCTCGCGCTTCATCACGTCGGTTTCATAGCTGCGCCGCGCTTTGGTGTGAAAGATCATGGTCGCCTCCGCTTTGTCCTGAAATAGATTCATTGAAAGTCCGCAGCGACGTCCCGATCACGGCGTCTCGCGCGCCTGTCTGCTAGCTTCTTTCCGAATCGCCGTCGGCTTCGGTTCCGAGCGCATCTTGCAGAGCGTCACGCGGTTTCCGCCGCCGTCGTGGCGCACCCAAGTCATGAAGAGCTTCATGAAGTACAGGCCCTTGCCCAGCGGCCGGGTCTGATTCTCGCGTGCCATGGGGTTGGGCACCCTGTTGGGGTCGAACCCAGATCCCTCGTCGATTACCTCGGCCAACACATATTCGGGTGTAACCAGGTAGCTGACGTGCACGGTCTTGTCGGGGTCGCCGCCGTGGGCGTGGCGGATGGCATTGCTGATGGCCTCGCCGACGGAGAACCGGACGGAGAAGAGGTCCATGTAAGGGTAACCGAGGGCAGCCATCTCGACCCCCAATTGCTGAGTTACGATGGGGATTTCGGTTTGATAACAAATCGTGAGATGTCTGCAGGCCTTGATCCAGCTTCGATCTGAGGTGAGGTAATCATTGAAACAGCTTCGTTCCGTTTGGCGCATGACACGTCTCCCCAAGGAATCGGCTGATGGGGCGGGATGGCGTTCCCCGCCCCACTAAACCACTCAAACAAGCGTTACGAATGGAGCGTTGAAGTCGACCAGCGGATTATCGAACCGCCTGCGTAGGCTTGAGCAGGACATAAGTCGTCCCACCCTTGGGTGTCCTTACTTGAAGCAACACGCCTTTATCCATCGAAGACCCTTCGAAGGCCTTCCGCGCCTCTTCAACAGTCCTCACCCGCATCTGATCCACCTTCAGAATCAGAGTGCCGCTCTTCAGTCCGGCTCCATCCGCAACGCTGTCCGCTTCCACGTCGGTGATGAGCACGCCCTCGGTCTTTTCGGGATACCCGAGCTGCTTGGCTCTCTCCCCCGTGAGGTCGGTGATGCGGACACCAACCTTATCGAGACTGGTCGTCTCTGCTTCCTGCGAGGCATCTTCCGGTACCGCGCCAGCCGCGGAGGCAAAACCGCGCGGCTGTTCCTGAATGGTGACCTTCAACGTCTTGGCCGTGCCGTCACGAAGGACATTGAGTTCCACCGGTTTGCCGAGCGGCGCCGTGGCCACAATCCGTTGCAGGTCGCGTCCGTCCTTCACGGGCTTACCCGCGATGCTGGTCACGATGTCGCCTTCCTTGAGTCCTGCATGGGCCGCCGGGCTGCCGGCCATCACCGTCGTGACGGCCACGTTGGAAGAGGTGTTCGCCCCTCCCAGCCTGCTGGCCACTTCGGGATCGAGCGTCTGGACCTGTATGCCGAGATAGCCTCGGTGCACCATGCCGTCCTTGAGCAGCTGGTCCATGACTTCGCGAGCCAGATTGCTCGAGATTGCCAGACCAACCCCCTGGAAGCCGCCGGTTTCACTCTTGATGGCAGAGTTGATACCAATGACCTGGCCGGCCAGGTTGACGAGCGGACCGCCGCTGTTGCCGGGATTGATGGCGGCGTCGGTCTGCAAGAAATCCTCGTACATGTTCATGTGGATGTCCCTTCCCTTGGCGCTGATGATGCCGGAGGTCACGGAGCCCCTCAGGCCCAAGGGCGCACCAATCGCCAGAACGCGGTCACCGATCTCCATGGCGCTGCTATCTCCAAGCTCCAGATAGGGCAGCGGTTCCTTGGCATCGATTCTCACGATGGCCAGGTCGGTCTTGGGATCCTTCTTGATGTCCCGCGACGTGAACTTCCTGCCGTCCTGGAGCTGAACCTCCACGCGATCGGCCCCGCGGATCACGTGATCATTGGTCAGGATGATTCCTTTAGGATCGATGATGAACCCGGAGCCGAAGGCCCTCCCAGGGTGGCTATTGTGTGGCGCAGGAGTTTGATGTTCGAATTCCTCGAAGCGCTTGCGCAGTTCGTCGGGCAAGCCGGGAATGCCTTCGAAGGGATTCCCATTGAACTGTGGCAGCTTGGTTCTCGCCACCATGGCCTTGGGCGTCGATTCGATACTGACGACAGCCGGCAAGGTGCCTTTGACAACGTCTCGGTAAGACGTCAAGTCTGCCGGGATATGGACGGCCTGGGGCGGCGGCTTACCATGTAAGAAAGGCGTCGCTGCCCAATAACCGGCGCATCCGAGGATCGCCAGGGCAAGGCCAAAGCCCGTAAGGAATCGCTTCATTGGAACTGTCTCCTTTCGAGGAATTCTGGCCAGAGCACAGTTTTCGTGCTGGCAAAAACGCTTGTCTGGTTCGTCCAGCCTGCGAAGACGCGGACTTCCCCGAGTCGTCATTGACTCGGGGAGTCGGGCTCCGCGTGCTGGGAGGAGGTAATTCACTTGCCTGCCTCATCTATCAAGCCGATAATTCCTTCGAATCTCTGCCACGAATTCAGGAGTTTTTTCAAATATGCCAGGCGGGACAGATAACCGAGTCACGCTCTTGCTGGAAGCCGCCCAGGCAGGGGACGAGACGGCAGCAGCCCGGTTGCTACCGCTGGTCTACGACGAATTGCGCAAACTCGCCGAGGACCGCATGGCGCGCCTGCCGCCCGGGCAAACCCTGCAACCCACAGCTCTGGTCCACGAGGCGTATCTGCGTCTGGTTGGCAAATCCAATCTTCGTCTGGAGGATCGCCGCCACTTTTTCTTCGCCGCGGCGCGAGCGATGCGTGATATCCTGGTAGAAAGGGCACGAAGGAAGTCCGGGCCGACGCGCGGGGGCGGCAGACATCGAGTCGAACTGACCGATTCCGTAGCGATCCGCGACCCTGTGCCCGAGGAAATCCTCGCGCTGCACGATGCGCTCGCCGACCTGGAGCAGCAGGATCCGCTTAAAGGCAAAATTGTCGACCTGCGCTACTTCGCCGGCATGGGCATGAGCGAAGTCGCCCAGGTGCTCGGCATGTCGGAGCGAACGCTGCACCGGCATTGGCGATTCATCAAGGCCTGGCTCAAGAGCAGGCTGGGCGAAGGGGACTGAGCATCGCCTCGCGCTGCTTTGCCCCTCCACGTGGGACGCGGAAAACCGATGCCAGAACCGCGGCTGAATCGCCTGGAAGAACTCTTTCATCAGACGGCTGATCTTGGACCCGCGCAGCGCAAGGCTTTCCTGGATGTCCAGTGTGCTGGCGATCCCGAGCTGAGGGCCGCGGTCGAGGAACTGCTGAGGCAAGACGAATCGACCGGAGTTGAAGGGACATTCCTGGCCAGCCCGATCATCCGCCGAGCCGTCGACGCCGAGACCGCCACGCACGTGGACGGCGGGTCGAGGGGCTCAACTCTCGAGTCTTTCACGCTCGCTCGCGATGCCATCCCGGGCTATGAGCTGTTGGGCGAAATCGGCCGCGGCGGAATGGGCGTGGTGTACAAAGCCCGGCAACTCGCGCTGCAGCGTCTGGTCGCCTTGAAAATGCTGATCTCTAGTGCGCCGATCACCGCGGAGCATCTGGCGCGCTTTCGCATGGAAGCCGAGGCCCTGGCGCGGTTGCAGCACCCAAACATCGTGCAGGTTTATGAAATCGGCGAAGCCCAGGGCCGGCCCTATTTCTCGATGGAGTACGTGCCGGGACCGAGTCTCGCCCAGATCCTCGCCGGCAATCCCCAGCCGCCACTTGCTGCAGCGCATCTTGTCGAAGTCCTTGCCCGGGCCATGCATGCCGTCCACCAGCACGGCATTATCCATCGCGATTTGAAGCCCGGAAATGTGCTTCTGAAGAACCCCGCTCTAGAAGCACTTTCCGACGAGGAACTCGAGTCCTTCGCAAAATCGGAAGCGACCGTCGATTTGCAATCGGTCGTCCCGAAGATTACCGACTTCGGCGTCGCCAAGGACCAAAAGTCCGAGCGCGAGATAACCCAGGTCGGGCAAACTATGGGCACGCCGTACTACATGGCTCCCGAGCAAATCCGGGGAGAAATCCACGCGCTGGGACCTGCGGCCGACATTTATTCGCTGGGCGCGATTCTGTACGAATTGCTGACGGGCCGGCCGCCTTTCGAGGGTGCCACACCCGCTGAGACGTTTGCCAATGTCCTGGCGAACGAGGCTACTCCACCCAAGAGATTGCAACGCCGGTTGCCTCGGGACCTGGATACCATCTGCCGAAAGTGCCTGGAGAAGGAGCCTAGCAAGCGTTATCCCAGCGCGTGGCATCTCGCAGAAGATCTACGGCTCTTCCAGGCCGGCGAGCCGATCAAGGCCCGGGCCATTCGCTGGCCCGAGGCTGCCTGGCGTTGGTGCCGACGCCAGCCGGTGGCGGCTATCTCCCTGGCGACCGCGGCGCTGTCGCTCGTGTCCTTGCTCGTCGTGATCGCGGTGTATGAATACAGGCTGGCGCAAGCAGCAGAGCGGGAACTGAACCAGGCCCAGAGCGAAGTCAGGGAGGAGCGCCAGCGCATCATCGAGCTCGATATCACGATCGGCGTCCGCGAGATGGATCAAGGTTCCACTCTCACGTCGCTTCTGTCGTTTACGGAGGCAATTCGCCTGGATGACAGCGATCCGGCACGGCAGGCTCGAAACCGTACGCGCATCGCCGCGATCTTACGACAATCGCCACGGCTGCTGGAACGATGGTCGGGTGAGGAGCGAATACTAACCACCCGCTGCGGCCCCGCTGGCTGGTGGGTGGTAACCGCCGATGCCAACGGCTCGGTCCTCGTTTCCGAGCTGAGGACACACAAACCGGTGGGACCGGCCCTCGACCATAAAACCACAGTCGTCGCGGCAACGTTCGACTCCACTGGTCATTTTTTGGCGACTGTCGATGCGGAGAACACCGTTCGGATTTGGGAATTGCCCTCCGGAAAACTGCACGAACCGCCTCTCCCGCAGGGCGGAGCGCTTGCGCGGATAGCGTTTCATCCTGAAAAGCCCGTCTTGCTGACCCAGCGAGCTGATGGTCTGGTCCGCCTGTGGCAATTGCCGACGGGAAAGCAGCTTACCATGCCCGAGTTCAGCGACGCGCCATTCCCCTCCTGCACGATGAGCGAGGACGGACGCTGGGTTTTTGCCCTGATGTCCCGCCAGAATGGACGCATCTGGGAGGTAGACTCCGGAAAGTCATGGAATCTGCCGCTGCCGGCCGGCCACGATGTGAACCGCGCCATTTTCAGTTCCAGGGGCGACCGGATCGCTTTGCTTTGCCACGATCACTCCGCGGTGATCTGCGAGCTGACAACCGGAAGGCCTGTTGCCCGGCCGCTCATGCACACGCACCCGGTAACCCATCTGTCCTTCAGCTCCCAGGGTGAGACCGTCGTGACTGCCAGCGCTGACGGTGTCTGGCGCATCTGGCGGCTGCACGATGGCGAGCCGGCGTGGTCACCGTCGCTGCTGAACGGCCCTCTTAAACATGCCCACTTCAGTCCGGACGGGAGATACGTCGTCACGGTAAGCAATGCCAACCAAGCGCGCGTCTGGGACGCGGCCAGCGGTGAGCCGACCACTCCCTTGCTCATGCATGAAGGCCAGGTTAAACATGCTGTTTTCAGCACAAAGGGTGAACGCCTTCTGGTTGTGGGGCAGGCTGGCAACCTGCGCTTGTGGGACCTGGTGCCTGGTTCCTCCAGTGCCATTCGGCCCGCGTCTGAGTCGTCGAATGCGCCGGAGACAACGAAAAGTCTGGATGGCAGCCGGCAGGTGCGCTGGATAGATGACGAGACCGTTCAGGTAGTCGATTCCGCAACCGGTGAAGTGTTTGGTCCTGCGCTCCAGCATGGGAGTCCGGTGAAGCATGTCGCGTTCAGTCCCGATGGTCTTCGGCTCGCCACGGGTTGCGCGGACCAGTCGTCGCGGGTTTGGGACATCGCCACAGGTGAACCGCTTACGCCACCTGCGCGACACGCGCGGCCCATTCAACGCGTCTCCTTCCATTCCGACGGCAGCAGGGCTGTCATCCAATGCGACGCCGACCTCGTTTACGTGTGGGACCTTGCCCCAGACGACCGGCCGGCGGGGGAACTCATAAGCATGGCGCGCCGCCTTGCCGGCCTGACCCGCGAACCATGAACGAAACGCCGAGAAGCCTTCCGGAGCAGCTTCGCAACCAGCCACTAGCGGCTGCCAAATCCTGATCGACCCTCAACGCTGTACGGGCAGGGCGCTGCCGGACAGTTTGACAAGCCGTCCTGTCTATAGGAACGCCTCCAACGGGGGGCTCGCGGGCACCGGCCGAATGAGCCAGGCGAACCTGTGGCGGGATTGTGTGTCCGTGCTTGGCGGAGCAGGCAAACACGCCTGTCCCACGAAATGCGTTGCGGCTAAAATGGCACCTTTCTGTGAATGCTGCTGCATCGGAACGAGAGCTTCATGGATCGCGCGGCAAATCAGCATTTGGTGCCTAAGCCTGCAACGTGGGCCGTTGTTCTTGCATTCTCGCTCGTTTATCTCTCCTGGGGAACGACCTATCTTGCCATCGAGATAGGCGTCGAAGCCTTTCCGCCCGCTTTGTTCGGCGGTGTGCGCGTCAGTCTGGCGGGCCTCATTTTGCTGTCGTACGTGGCGCTTTCGGGCCAGCAAGTACGCGTGCCAATACGTGAATTCCTTTGGTTGGGATTTCTGGGAATCCTGTTGTTCGTGGGCGGCAACGGCCTCCTCACGGTGGGCGAAAAGTTCGTGCCCTCCGGCGTCAGCTCGGTCCTCGCGGCAACGACGCCCCTTTGGATGGCTTCACTCGAAATGCTTCGGCCGCGCGGCGAGCGCTTGCGCTTGCTGGGTTGGATCGGATTGCTGGCAGGCCTGGCTGGTGTCGTGGTCCTCTTATTGCCCCGCTTGCGCGACCCGGGAACGCTGCTGCAAGACGCTGGCCCCCTCCTGATCTTAGGCTCCGCCATCTCGTGGAGCCTTGCTGCTTGCCTCGTCCGCTCGCGACGAACGGGCATCGCGCATCTTACGTCTGCCGCCTACCAGATGGCTCTAGGAGGCGGATGTCTTCTTGTCATCGGCCTGCTGCTTGGCGAGGGTAGGGAACTCTCCTGGAATCAATTTACGCCGCGCTCCGTTTACGCCTTCTTTCATTTGCTGATCTTCGGATCGCTGGTTGGATTTGTCGCCTACAATTGGCTGCTTGGGCACGTATCGGGGCCCATGGCGGGGACCTACGCCTACGTCAATCCGGTGGTCGCAATCCTGGTAGGCTGGCTCCTGAACAGCGAGGAACTGACCATTTGGATTGTGGGCGGCATGGGGATTATTCTAATCGGGGTGGCCCTGGTGCGCAGCAGCCATCGTCGAGCGGAGCAGGCTGCCCGCGATGCGCTTCGTATGAAATCGAGCGCAGCCCATGCTCCAGCCAAGCTTCACGTTCAAACGAACAGGCAAACCCTGGCAAGCACAAGGGAACAGCAGATCTAACAGATGAGGTGTAAGCGCATGAAGCCTTACAACTGTAGGTAGGGCAGGAGGAGAGAGAAAGCGCTAAGATCCGTAACGAGCAACGATCGCACTCACGACGTGAAAGGCTTTCCTCTGGCTGACATCGTAGTTCTGTGCGACATCCTGCGCCGCCTCGAGAACGGCACGGCGCTCGATAATCTCCAAAGGCACTCCATTTTCACTTGCTTCAGCTCGTAAACCGGGATAGCTCAAAACGAGCACCGCGGCATGGATGGCCAGTGCGGCCTTGACCTCGGAGACGCCGTGGCCCAGCAGCCAGGTATGTTGTTTTTGGAGCAGCTCCTCGAAGCACTGAGTGAATTGATCCTCGCTAAGTTTTCCCGATCGAAAGCGCTTCAGCTCGCGGTAGAGCGTTCTTGCCAAGCGCGGCAGCACCATCTCGATCAGTTGTTTGCTCATTCCGATCCCCTTCGCCTTAGGTGTCGGTGCTGCTGCACGCTGTCTCATCGCGGGAATTCTTCGGCTTGCCCACGAATCCCTGCAGACAAATTCTACGCCGCGCTTGCATCCAGGGCAAAATGAACCCGCCGCAGAACGCGCAAATTCCACGAGTGCCGGCAGGAACTAGCTGGGAAAGAGCGATGATCTGGATGGACACTCTGTATGTGCTTCTCCTGTCCGGATTTAAAAAGATCTCCTCAAGGTGGTTGCAGGATCTTGCCGCAGGACCGATAATCATTCCAAGTTGCACGCCGCCAAGTAATGCTGGTTGGAATGTTGCTAATGTTTGTTCTTTGGCGAAGAAGCGAGGTTGAGCGATGCGTTTGCGCTTTTGGGTTCTAAGTTTCCTGCTGGCTGCAGTTGTTGTCCTGCCGGCCATTCCAGCCACTCCGGATACACCTGAAGTGGTCATCTCCTGGAAGAAGACCATCGTCGACCGGGGCTTCCATTCCGAAGGGGTGGCCATTGCCGACGTGAATCGCGACGGCAAGACGGACATTCTGGCAGGAGACGTCTGGTACCAGGCCCCCCACTGGGAAATGCATGAAATTCGAGCCATCAAAAGCTATGGCGATGGTGCAGCCGGCTACAGCAACAGCTTTGCCTGCTGGGCCGAGGACGTAAATGGCGACGGTTGGCCCGATGAAATCGTCATCGGCTTCCCGGGCGCCCCTTGCTACTGGTACGAGAATCCGCAGGGCGCGCCGGGCCCGTGGAAGGAACATATGATCTGGCACAGCGCGTGCAACGAAACACCTCTCTATGCTGACCTTTTCGGCACCGGCAAGCG
>DATGZX010000304.1:0-26178 GCA_035296965.1 Gemmataceae bacterium | reverse complement strand
CGTCATCGGCTTCCCGGGCGCCCCTTGCTACTGGTACGAGAATCCGCAGGGCGCGCCGGGCCCGTGGAAGGAACATATGATCTGGCACAGCGCGTGCAACGAAACACCTCTCTATGCTGACCTTTTCGGCACCGGCAAGCGCGTATTGATCATGGGCTGGCAACCCAAAGGTCAGGAAAAGCAAGGGCAAATGGCATGGTTCCAGCCCGGCAAGGAGCCCACGCAGCCGTGGGAAATGCATCCAATCAGCGAGCCAAGCTCGCCTGGTCATGAAATCCCCGGCACTTTCAGATTCGCGCACGGGCTGGGCGTGGGCGATGTCAACGGCGACGGCCGGCCGGACGTGATTTGCACCGGCGGCTGGTGGGAACAGCCGGCCCAACTTGACGACAAGCCCTGGAAGTTCCATCCTGCCAATTTGGGGGAAGCGTGCGCGGACATGCACACCTACGACGTTGACGGCGACGGCAAGGCCGACATTATTAGCAGCTCAGCACACGGATATGGTATCTGGTGGTACCAACAACGATCGGGCGCGGACGGCAACCCGATCTTTCTCAGGAACGACCTGTTCAAAAGGCTTTTCTCGCAAAGCCATGCTTTGCATTGCGTCGATATCAACGGCGATGGTCTGAAGGACCTGGTGACCGGCAAGCGCTGGTGGGCGCACGGCCCACACGGCGACGTCGATCCGAACGATCCCGCCGTGCTCTACTGGTTCGAGGCGAAGAAAAGCAGGGACGGTTTCACGCACTTCGAGCCTCACATGATTGACAACGATTCGGGCATCGGCACGCAGTTCGTCGTGGATGACATCAACGGCGACAAGCTGCCGGACGTCGTCGTTGCCAACAAGAAGGGCGTATTCATCTTCGAGCAGGTACGACAACAGAAGAAGTAGGGCTGACGGCGAGAACGGGGATCCTAGCAGCGGAGACAATTGGCATGGCTTCTGTGAGCCGCCCGCAGACGGTTGCCGATGTGCTGGTGCGCCGGCTTGGCGAGCACGGCGTCCAGCACGTATTCGGCTACCCGGGCGGGCAGACCACGCCCATCTACGATGCGCTGGCACGCACGCCCGGCATCCGCCACGTCCTCGCTCGCGACGAGCAGGCGGCTGCGTTCATGGCCGACGGTTACGCCCGCGCCACCGGCAAGCCCGGCGTATGCCTGGCTGTCTGCGGGCCGGGAGTTCTGAATGCGGCGACGCCCCTGGCAACCGCGTTCACAGACTCGATTCCGATTCTGCTTCTGAGCGGGCAGGTACCAAGCAAGGGCCTTGGGCTGCGCTCGGGCTATTATCACGAAAACGACCAGCTGAGCTTGTGCGCGACGATCACCAAGTGGCGTACGCGGATTGCCAGTGCGCCAAACCTCATCCCGGAATTGGACAGGGCGTTCACGACGATGCGAGAAGGCCGACCGGGCCCGGTCTTTGTCGAGACCCCGCTGGACGTGCTGCGTGCCGACTTCAAAGGGAATCCTACAGCTGCCGTGCCGCCGACGCCGACGCCACGAACGCCCTCGACCAAGGAGGTTGCAGCTCTGGTCAAGCTGGTCGGCGGTTGGCGACAGCCTCTACTCATCGTGGGTGGCGGGGCCATCATTGCGGACGCCGCTCCTTTGGTCGTGCAGTTGGCCGAGAGGCTCGGAGCCCCCGTCTTTCACAGTCTTTCAGGTAAATCCGCCGTTCCCACGGACCATCCTCTGAACGCCGGCCTGCCATGGAGCCGGGCGACCTCCGATCTGACGAACATGGAGCAGTTCATGTCGCCCTTGTTCGCCCAGGCGGATGGGCTGCTGGCGATCGGTTGCCGATTTTCGCAAGCGACGACAGGCAGTTGGTGTATGCCTTTGCCCGCGGCGCTCGCCCAGATCGACGTTGATGGTGAGGAGATTGGACGGCATTACCCAGTGACTCTGGGCATCCAGGCTGATGCGAAGGCGGCTGTGCAGCTTCTTCTCTCGGCCTTGCCGGGCGCAAGTCGCCTGCCTTGGACAGCGCCCTGCCGACCAAGCATTTCCGCGCGCCTTCTCGGCCTCGACCTCATTGAAGGACTCCGCCGAGGTTTGCCGCGCGACGCCATTATCGCCGGCGACATTACGCGTTTGACCTATCAAATGCTTGCTGAGTTTCCGATTTACTCCCCGCGCACATTCCTGCATCCCGCCGGTTACGTCTCCATGGGGTATGGCCTGCCAGCGGCACTCGGTGCCAAGGCCGCCTTTCCCGAGCGCGTGGTCGCCACGGTAGTCGGCGACGGCTGCTTCATGATGAGCGGCCTGGAATTGGCGACTGCGGTCCAGGAGAAACTGCCGGTCATTGTCATCCTGATCAACGACGGCAGCCTGACGCTTATCAAGGCCATCCAGCAACGGCGTTACGAGAGCCGGTTCATCGGCGTCGATCTGCGCAACCCGGATTTCGAGACTTATGCGCGAGCCTTTGGTGTCCGCCACTGGAAAATTGATTCGGACTCGTCCCTCGAGATCGCCCTGCGCGAGGCGGTCGCCAGCAGTGCACCCGCCCTGATCGAAGTGCAAGGACAGGACGAAGCAGGATGAGCCTGTGGGAAAAGGGCGTTCAATGGATCAGGCCAAAGCGTGAGTTGAGCGGCCAGTAAATGAGGATCGCTCTCCCCTGCAAGAGACGTTGCGGCACGGCCCCCCACATCCGGCTGTCTGAACTCTGAAGGCTGTTATCGCCCATGCACAAGTAATGTCCCGGCTGAACATAGAGCGTCTTCGCCGGTAACTCACGTAGGGCAGACCATCTCGCAGGGTCGCTCCAATCGTCGGACGCTAAAGATGCGTCCGCCTCTCCCGGCCGAAGCGAATAGTAGGTGTCACGCCACAGCTTCAGCTCGCGGATACCAACCTCTCCGCTGCTGACGCCGATGCTGGCCGGCTCCAGATCATTTTCGGAGGGGCCGGGAGACTGAGGTGGGGCATAGGCAACGCCGTCGCCAAAGGGCATACGCCTATTGACCCAGACGATCAGGCGCTGATCCACGTTGGCGAAGCGCAGGGAAAAGCTACCGTTTCCCTTCAGCGGCGTCGGCTGCGTTGCCAGCGCCACCTCCTTGCCCTCCGTAATCCGCACCAGGGCACACTGTCCCGTGGCCAGGTCCCAGCGCGCCTGAAAGCGATCGCTGCCTTTGGACAATTCCAGCACGAATTCACCCTCCGCCCGCTTGACAGTGGCTTGGCATTCCACGATCAGGTCCCCAACCCAATTTGGCGGCGGCGGCGTATTCGTTCCGTAGAGTGGTTGCCAGGTATTGTAGCCCAGGAAATCCGTAATCAACTCGGGTCTGATGACGGCGGACGGCAAGTCGGCAAGCCTGGTGTCGGCCGAGCGCGGCACCAGGAGGTGTCGATAGCGAAGCCAGGCAAGCGGGCCCTGCCGGAAAGGATGCCGAAAGCCGAGTGCCCCCTCGGTTTCCCAGGATTTATCCTGCTGCGCCAGCGTGCGCTTGCGGATGTACGCCGGCTGCCCATTCTCAGTAGTACCGGGATGCTCCTCGTCCTTCTCAGCGGCCCAGCGGGCTGGGCCTCCAGCCTCGACAAGGTCTTTTGCCTGGCGATCGTTGTCATAGACGATCCGGCGCATCGCGAGCACCTGGGCGGGAGCCTTGCGAACGATCTCAAACTTGCCATCCTTGAACAATGCCATCGCCTCCGGGTCGTTTTCGTACATGAAGGGCGGCTTCCATGCGTCCAGCTCGTTGGCTGGAAGAGGGCGGTCCCGGTAGGAGAGTTCCGGCCCCCCATCACGTCCCGCCTGAGGATAGACGTAAATATCGCCGTAATGAATCCCGATGGTCTCCCCGGGCTTACCGATCAGACGTTTGATGTAGTTGACCGTCTCGAATTCCTGGTTGGGCTTTTCCGGGTACTTGAAGACCACGACGCTCTGCCGCTCGGGAGTTTGCAAATGGGTGTCGTAAAGAAACTTTCCGACAATGACTCGGTCGCCCGATTTGCACGATGGCAGCGATCGGTTTGGGCGAAAGTCTATCACAAAGCGACAGTTGGGGCAGATACAACCCGCAACGGGATCGGGATGAGTTTGAGCTTGATCGCGTTCGCTGCTGCAGTTAACAGGGAACTCGAAGCCGCACTGAGGGCAGCGGACGTCTTCCTGGTTCCCATAGAGCGTCGTTGCCATTGAACCCGTGGGGATCACGAAGGCCTCCGCCACGAACTCCTTGAGGATGAGCACGAGAACGACAACAAATACGATCGTTTCGGCTCCTTCCCGGAGGTTGCGTCCCGGACGGCTTGGGGGTGTGTTTTTCGAATCCACGCGAGTTTGACCTCCTGGTCTTGATGGCCATGCCGATGGGCCAGAAATAAAGCCCCGTCAGGAAACGAAGATTGGCCTCCCTTTGGACGACAGTTAACAGTATCGCCGAACCGTCGCTCAATTCAAAGGGTTTCGGCCCAGAAACTGATGGAACAATGCAGCCTTTGGACGGGATTGCCAGCCTAGCGGCCAACGAAATAGAGAAGTGACGCGCCATCCAGCAGTGCGTATTCAGGTTCTGGAATGGCATCCGGAGGCCCTGGAAACGGCAAAAGGCGCAGCGCCTGCCGATCGTGAAGCCGGCGCAGGCGATCGTGGAAGGCAGTCAGCGAGAGCTCAGCGTAGCGCTCGCGCAATGCTGCAAATAGTTCAGGCAACGGACAGTCGCCGGGAGCGCCGCCGATCTTGCGATGGTCCAGGTAGGCCAGCGCGTCCTTGGCCCAGGGGGCTTCAGCGGCCGCTCCATCGGGCAGCGGCGGCCCGCTTGCTTCTGCTCGGCGCAAAGCCTCCTCGACGCGCTGGCTCAGGGCATCGAGCCGCTGGGTCCAACGTTCCGCCTCTTCGCCCAGCTTTTTCGCCAGGCCCTGAAGTTCTCCGCGCATCTCCGTAAGCCAGAGTGGCACACCATCGCGGGTGACCTGCAAAATCGACTGCAGGTCCTTGAGCGCCTGGAGCGGGGACTCCTGATCGTGCAGGAATTCCACGCCGCGGGGAGTCAAGCGAACCCATTCGGTCGTAACCTTCCCCTTGGTTTCCGCCCGGACGACTTCCAAAAGTCCCTCGCGCACCGCCCGCGCCGCCGCCTCGCCATTGGCGCCGCTTCTGTTGGCAAAGAGCCCATCGAGCTTGCCGCTTTTGACCAGGCGGTGCTCGCCAGGGTCTGCGACAGCCTGCTTCAGCGTGTCAATGAGGACTTCCGTGACTTTATCAACCATGGCCCTGCTTCCTTTCGTCCCCTGTCCATTGGAGCCTGCTGAAAAAGGGGTCTGACCCCCTACGAAGCTTCACTGATTTCCCGCTTTCTTGGGCGTCTATCGCCCTTCGTGGAAGGGGTCAGACCCCTTTTTCAGCAGGCTCCATTGCAAGGGACACAGTACAAAATACAAAGGAACTGGGATGATAAACAAAGGATAAAAACATGACGACGCCAATTGCCGGCCCACGCCGGATCCTGAGCGGCGTGCAGCCTTCAGGCAAACTGCACATCGGCAACTACTTCGGAGCGATCAAACAGCACATCGCTCTGCAGAACGAGGCTGCCGCTTTCTACTTTATTGCCGATTACCACGCGCTGACAACGCTGCAAGACCCGATCGCCATGAGCGAAAACGTGCGCGACGTCGCTCTCGATTATCTCGCCCTAGGGCTCGATCCCGAGAAAGCGGTCTTCTTCCGTCAATCCGATGTGCCTGAGGTGACTGAATTGGCATGGATCCTGGGCACCGTGACGAACATGGGCCTCCTGGAGCGGGCCGTCTCTTACAAGGAGAAGATCGAGAAGGGCATTGAGGCCAGCGTCGGCCTGTTCACCTATCCCGTCCTGATGGCGGCCGACATTCTCATTTATCGGTCGCATGTCGTGCCCGTCGGCAAGGACCAGGTTCAGCACATTGAAATGACCCAGGACATCGCCGGGCGGTTCAATCGCGCTTACCGCGAAGTCTTCCCGATTCCCGCCGCCCGCCTGGATAAAGAATCGAAGATCCCCGGCATTGACGGTCAGAAGATGAGCAAATCGTACGGCAACACGATCGAGATCTTCATGGAAGGCAAGCCGCTCCACAAGCGGATCAGGAGCATCGTGACCGATAGCAAGACTGTCGATGAGCCCAAGGACCCCGAACGCTGCAACGTTTTCGCCCTGTACGGTCTGTTCGCCAATGAGGAAGAAAAGGCCGCCCTGGCCGCACGTTATCGGGCCGGCGGCATGGGCTATGGGGTAGCAAAGGATCTGCTGTTCGAGAAAATGGATGCTTACTTCGAGCCCGCGCGGACGCGGCGGAAGGAATTGGTTCAAAACCCGGACTACGTCGAAAAGGTCCTGCGCGAAGGCGCTGCCCGCGCCCGCGCCGAAGCGAAGAAAACCATGGCGCTCGTGCGCGCGGCAATTGGCCTGAAACCAAGCCCTGTCTAGACCGAGAGCGGTCATGAATGAGACATCGCCCGGTAGCCGCATTCGCCAGAATGCGGGGAAACCTGTAGGAACTACCCCGCATTCTGGCGAATGCGGCTACGGTCTGTTGGTATGAGAATTGGCCGGCGGAGAGACAGACCTACTCAAAAGCGCTTCCCCGCAACCTTGCGCCGGAGTTGGAAGACCAGTGCATCAGGATCGACCAGCACGCGGTCAGGCTTAAAATCACAGCGAATCGTGACATTTTTGCCGGCGCCGGCGCCCAGGAGAACGCTGGTCCGGGCGTCGCGATATTGCGTGGACGCGCTGCCGTCTTCCTCAAACCGTTCGCCAGCCAGCGCCGCGATCTCGACCGGCATGAGGCCCGTGCCGACGTTTTCAACGTGGACCGCGACATCCCAAATCTCACCGCCGGCGGCCAAGGAATTATTCGCCGCGGCGGCCTTCTCGCCCGGGACCTGTGTCCGGTATCCATCGCTGAGCTGATACTCCGGCATGACCACTTCGAAGAACCACTGAAGCACAAAAGCGTCGTAGGCAACTGGGTCGGGCGCGAAGCTGCGCATGCTGGCCACGAAGTCTTCCAACGCGGGATGATCCGGATTGGCGTCGTACTTGCGGATGAACGCCTGCAGTCCCGCAAGTGCCCGCTCTCGCCCCATGTGGCGGAGCAGCATCCAGAAGACCCAGCCGCCCTTGTCGTAGGTGACCGTGGTGTCGCCGGGCCGGTCGCCGTCGATTTTCACGAGCGGCCGTTCGGAATCCACGCGCCGGTCCTGGCCATACTTCTCTTCGATGCGCTTGCAAAATTCGATGCGGCCGCGCGGCCCCTTCACCTGGTCGAAGAGCAGCATGGTCGAGAAGTGGGCCATCCCCTCCGACAGAATGTTGCAGCCAGGGCCTCTTCCGGGCAGAAGGATGTTTCCCCACCACTGGTGCGCCGCCTCATGCGCGGTGACCATGAACGCAAGATCAGTCTTCGGCTCACTCTTCGTGAGGAAACCGATGCCTTCCGAGAACGTAATGTTCGTGCCAAAACCCTGGGCATAACTGGCTAGATTCGGGAATTCGCTCAGCTTTAGCTCTTGCCACGGATAAGGATAGAACCACTCGGAATAGTAGTGGCGGGCGGCGTCCAGGGCCTCGGAAATCTCGTCGATGTTGTAAGTGTGGCCGGGATAATAATAGACGACCGTATCCTTGCCGCGTTTCTCGGCCCAGCGGCCGGCAACGATATTGAAGAAGCGCAGCGGGTGATCGCTTTGCCAGACGGTTGTTCGCTTCCCATCCTCGACCGTATCGCTGACGCGCGTGCCCACGGAATTTAGCGTGAATTCTGCCGGGGCCGTGATGCGCATACGAGTTGTGAACGGCAGCGCGAGGCCTGAGCCTACATCCGTGATCCCTTCGTACCACTTTTCAGGCCAGACGCGTTTGTCATAATGGTTATCTTCATCGATCCCGATTTCCTCGACGTAACCAAGCACAGGGACAAAGCTGGGGGTGAATGCCGTGAGCACTACCGCGGACGGCAGGATGAATTCGGATTTCGAGCCTCCATTCTTGGTTACGCCGTGTGGAAACGTGCCGTGGTATTCGAAGCCGATCTGCAGCTTGTCTCCCCGTTTCAACGGTTTGGGCGGCGTGAATACGAAGAGATGTTGCCTGTTTTCCGGTTCGTACTTCTCGCCATTCATCGTCCACTGGAGTTCCTCCCAATGATCGCCGCCCGTCAGCGGAATTTGGACGAGTTCGATGTCTCGGTGATTGCGGAGGTCGAACTGGCCGCGCACGTGCAGCCAGCGGCGACTCGGCTCCAGATCCACGTTCAAATCCACGGCTGTGAGTGCAGGGGTAGGCGCGTCCTTCCAGGTTGCCAGGTTCTTTCGCCAGTAGTCTTTCTCCCTTTTCTTCGCCGCATCGCCCTCGAACCCTTGGTACACCGTAAGCCAGAGCATGATGCCTGCCGCTAGGGGGACCAAAGCATAGGGAAGCAAGCGCAGGGCCGTTTTTAGCAAGGGCAGCGGATAGAACCGCTGCAGGGTGCGCCCGGCATCGAGTTCCCTCCTGGGAAACCAACGCACTGCCAATGCAGTGAAGAACACTCCCAGGCCAAGGACCATGATCCGGTTCAAGAGGAGCGCTCGGCCGTCGAGCTCGAACACTTGCATGTCGCTCCAGCGCAGCACGCTCCACAGGTCCCAGTTGCCCACCCAGTTCATGTGCCCCGTGAGCTGCCGGTAGCCGGTGAAGATCAACGCCCCCAGGCAGATCCCATAGGTCGTGTAGCGGTTGCGCGTGACGGCCAGCACCGCCATGGTGAAGGCCGTCCAGCCGAAGAAGGTCACCGGCAGCAGCAACGCCCAGGTAAGCAGGAAGGGTCTCAACGCGAATTCGACGCGACCTTGTACGAGCAAAACGATGGCGCAGCCGATCAGTGCAGCGAGCAGGATCACAGCCCCCACAATGCTATTGGCAATCGACTTGCCAAAAAGAATGGACGCCGTCTGCACGGGAGTCGCATGGTGAATCGAGGCAAAAAGCGTGTGCCGTTCACGCTGCAACGATTCCACGGTATAGAAGAGCAGCAAGAGGCAGATAAGGAGCGTGAGCGTGTTCATGCAGCCGACGGCCAGGGTCCCCGGCGTCATCCAGAGGGGCGTGTCGAAGACGCCGACGGATACGAGACTCGTCCCAATGGTTTGCAAAAGGATGAGCGGAACGAACAGATACAAACCGGGCTGACTGCGTAGCCCCCGAACCTCGATCCTGGCCACCTCGAAAATTCCCCGAAATAGTCCCGGAGCTACCGAATACATGCCGAGGGCGACTAATGCGCGTTCGGGTGGCGTCGCCTGCACCTGGTCATTGTCCGCACCGCCTCTGACGCCGGCGGCTCTGCTCTTGCGCAAGAAGCTTAGAATCGACCGCCGCGCGCTCTGTCTTGATCCGCGCACGACAGCTGTCAAATGGCGCTGACTCAAGAAGACGAGGAGCAGACCAACCACCAGAAAAGCACATCGACTGGCCAGGAAAGGCACGTCGAACTGGATGGTCGCATGGTTATAAAAATCGACGCCTCGGTCGATCTTCAGCCAGGTCTGCTTCAACCAGCGAAACCCCGCCGGGTCCACAAGCATGAGAGCCCGGTCGATGCGTGGGTCGAGCCACGTAGGCGCCCATTCCCAAAGGAAAAACCCGCATGCCAAGAGCAGAGCGACCGGCAAAACAAAAACCAAAATCGGCTTGCGCGTCATCTCTCCGACGGCAAAGGCTGTTCCAGCCAAGAATACCAGCATTGGCAAGACGAACACGCACGTTGGCCGCAAGTAATTCCCGACGAAGCAATCACCACGTATTTCCGATGATTTGACGTTGGGAAACTCGTGATTGAAATACACAGCAAAGAGCAAGTGAAGGAACACCACGGCCACAAATGAGGCAAGGATCGCCAGGAATTTACCCCAAACGTATTCCGACGGCCGAAGTGAGGTCGCGTGGAGCAACTCGCCTACCTTGAGCTCGTCGTCGTGAATGACGGACATGCCCGCCACCACGGCGATAAAGAACGAGTAAAAAAGGGGGAAAACCATGGTCATCATCTGGGCAACGGCGAACTCGGAGGTGATCCAGGCCTTTTTACCACCCACTGTGCTGTCGCCCGAGGTAATCATCATGTCGCCCGTCGACAGTCCATATGCCGTTAGCCCGAGCGCGAGCATTAGGATCCAAAAGATCGGCCGACGCACGTTCTGACCCATCTCCAGACGAAACACGCTAAACAGGCGTTTCGGACTCATCAACGATCTCCCGATGCGAGGCGACTGTTCGGAAGCGCCGAGGGAATGGAACCCTACGGCATGAATACGCCAAGTGCTGCTGGTTAGGCGACCACGCGCTGGTCGTGTTCCACACCGGCGTATGTGTGCATCATGATCAAATACGCGTCTTCCAGGGTGGGTGGCACGGGGATGAATCCCTCGGGAGGATTGCCGGCCCTGTCGTGGATGCGCACTCGATTTTTACCTTCGACCAGAAGGGCCTGGCTCACGCAATGAGTACGACGCAAAGTGGCCAGCTCTGCCGCACTTGCCGTGCCTTCATAGATCGATCCTGCAAGCGCACCTCGGGCCTCGCTGGGTGTGGTTTCGGCAACCAGCCGGCCATTGCGAATCACGGCAAAGCGGGAGCAAAGGACCGCGACATCTTCGACGATGTGCGTCGACATGATCACAATGCGGTTTTCCGCCAATTCAGCGAGCAAGTAATAGAAGCGCAGGCGTTCCTCCGGATCGAGACCCGCAGTCGGCTCGTCCACAATGATCAGGCGCGGGTCACCGGCCAATGCTTGTGCGAGACCCAGCCGCTGACGCATGCCTCCCGAATAGGTTTTTACCTTGCGACCCGCAGCAAACGTGAGATTGACGCGTTCCAGCAGCTCCCGACAGAGTTTCTTGATCCCGCCGGGCGCGCCTACTCCCTTCAACCTCAGAAGGTGGGCGAGCATCGCTTCACCGGTCAGATGCGGGTAGAAACCAAAATCCTGGGGCAAATAACCGAGCCGGGCCCAAATCCGCTCCGGATGCCCCAGCACCTCCTCGCCGTCGAGAGTCACGCGACCGGAGGTCGGCTCGAGCAACCCGGCGAGGATGCGCATGAAGGTCGTCTTGCCCGCCCCATTGGGTCCCAGGAGGCCGAACATCCCATTGGGCACATCCAGGTCGATCCCCTGCAGCGCTGCAACTGGACCGGGATACACCTTGACGAGTTCACGCACGCTTAACATGGAGTACCTTTCGTTGAGGGTCCAGGATACCGTTCGTCTTGAAGTACCTGTTGGCTCGACAGGCGGTTTCAGGCAATGAGTTGCCCTTCATTCATTTTTCTTCGATGCGCAATCTTCTCCATAATAGCCATCCTTATTATGGACTACATGAGGGGCGCGCAGAGTTCTTGGCTCGCTTCCGAAGTCCGAAGGGAGAGGGGCTGGGGGCCAGGGTTTCAGCTTACAACCCCTCCTCACGCCACCCTCTCCCTCGAAGTATAGGTATCTACACAAGTTCGAGTCCTTCCTGGCTTTAACGCTGTAGGCGTTACACAACAAAGCCCAGGGTCGCGGTACTCCGCGCACCCTGGGTTCAACGCCGAAACTTCCACGTTCACCCTGAAGGGGTCAAAGCGATTCGGGCGCGTCGACCGGGGCAACCCTTTCAGGGTAGAAAAACTATCTGGGGTCGCGCAACCCAGGGTGCGCGGAGTACCGCGACCCTGGGCTGTGCGGTGCAACGCCTACGGCGTAAATGCCCGGCAGACCCCGGGCTGTGCGGTGCAACGCCTACGGCGTAAATGCCCGGCAGGCCACGGTCTCTCTTCTCCTCGGGGCTGCCGTGCCAGCGTGCGCGGAGTACCGCGATCCTGGGCTTTGTTGTGTAAAGCTTGCAGCGTCAAAACGGGGAAGGACTCGAACTTGTGTAGAGTTCAATACTCCGGGGGAGAGGGTGGCGTGAGGAGGCGTTGCAAGCTGAATCCCTGACCCCGGCCCCCTCTCCCTTGAGTACTCGGGAGAGGGAGCCCATGGGCGAATGCCAAACTCGAGTGGGACACCCGACGCGAGGGCGCACTAGGCGCGTCTTTTCCCCGGTAGACCCTTTGGACTTGGAGAGTGCGGCGGCGGCGGTACGGACTGTCTGTCCTTGCGAACCACCTTTTGGCCGCCGATCTTGGGCAAGGTGTGAGGCGCCAATCGAATAAAAGGCAGAACGACGGGACGTTCCGCGGCCGCCTGGGGAGCGGGCCGCGCTGCCTCCTGCGCCGTGTAAAGTTGCTGGAATTGAAAATCGCTCCACAGTTTGCGGAAGCCCGCATGTCGTGGATTCCGGAACAACGCCGCCCACAAGACGCGGCGGGCTTCGTTTGCCTGGTCGAGTTCGGAGAGCCCCTCCACCAATTTGCCGACTGTCTCCGGATCGTCCGGTGCAAGTTCGACCGCGCGCCGGAGCGCTTGCAGACCTTCGTCCGCGTCCCCCAGCGACAGAGCCAGCAGCCCGAAATCGCCAAGACAACCGGCCTGGTCGGGGTCGAGCTGGAGCGACCGGCGATAGTGTTCGTAGGCTTTCTGTGGATCCGCCTCTTCGTCTTGATCAAGAATGCTGGCCATCACGAAATGATAGCGGGCGTTATCTGGGCAATGCATGAGCGCGGCGGCAAGATGACGCCGAGCCCGGTGGTAATCGCGATGACCGAGATCGATCTCTGCCAGGCGAAAATGGGCTTCCTGGGCGACTCCGGGTGGAACTTCCCCAAGGCCGACCAAGCCGGTGAGGACCTTGTAGGCATCAGCAGTCCGCCCCAGCTCGTGGAGCAAACTCCCCCGCGCTAACAGACCGTGTACGAGATTGAGTGTCGCAGACATGATGCCGCCTCCATGCAGCAGATATCTGAAGCAAACCGCTCCGCGGAGTCAGATTATAACCGGCGCTCGGCAGCTGACAAGAGCATTCGTCAGCTGAAGTTCGTGGAGGGTGTCACCTCAATCGTCGGCGTCTTTGCCGGTCTTCAGGTGCGGAAACACAAAGGCGGCGCGCACCGGCGGCGGCATGCGTGAATCCGGGCCTCGGACCGAGCGCCAAATAACTTCGTTAAGCAGCAAATCATCCACCGCATCTTCCTTGGTCAGGTCAAATCCTTCGGACATCTTCGCGCCCCAGGCCGTGGCCTTGTTGGTCTCGGACAGATCGACTTGCGGTTGGACGTGCTGATAGGGCCGCAGATCCGGTTTGCTCTGGAATGATTGGTACATCGGCCGGGCGGCGGCATCGAACTGACTCATCGGCTTCAGCGCCAGAATGAGTTCCATCGTGCGCAACATGCTGCTGGTGGAGTAGAGGGAAGAGTCGACGTGCCGGTGCTTCGTGTAGGGGCTGATGACGAGGGCAACCGTCCGATGGGCATCGACATGATCGGACCCGTTCTGCGCATCATCTTCGATCACGAAAATGGCCGTGTCTTTCCAGAATTTGCTTTTCGAGATCGCCTCGACTAGGCGTCCCAGTGCAAGGTCATTGTCGGCCAGGAAAGCCGTCGGCGTCGGTTTGCGCGGACGGGTGCCCGACGTGTGATCGTTTGGCAATCGAACAATCATCAGACGCGGGAGGGAATCTTCACGCTCGAAGCGGGCCAATTCTTCCAGCAAACGATCGGCACGTTTCTGGTCCGGGTAATCCATATCGAAGCCACGGAACCAGGGATCGAAATGATCCTTGAGTGCAGCAACTCGAGCGATCCCGGGGTCCTTCAGCGTCTTACCGTTTTCGATCCATTCGCCGTAGCTGCGGTAACTGATTCCGGCGGCAGCGCATCGGTCCCAAATGTAGCCGCCTGCGGGCCGGGCGATTTCGTCCAGGACCCCTTCGCTCGGATAAGTGGCGAGCTTACTACGCGGGCCGCCGCGATAATTCAGCGGCCACACCTTTTCCACGAAATCCGTGGCATAGGCGCCCATCGACCACTCATGGCCGTCGGCAGAGACTTCGCCATCGACATAGAAATTGTCCAGAAGAACGAACTCACGGGCGAGGCGATGGTGGTTCGGCGTAACTCGCTCCGGGAATATGCACAGGCTCGGATCGCCGTTGCCCTCGCGCATGTCGCCCAGCACTTGATCGTAGGTCCGATTTTCCTTGATGATGTAGATGCAGTGCTTGATCGGGCTGGAGTCGCCGACTTTCGCCGGGATTGGATTGCCCGGCGGAACGGCCACTGTCACTTCCTGACCGGGCTTAAGAGGACTACAGGCATACGCCTCGCGGCTATAAGCAGCCATCTTCTCCGGAGTCGGCAGGTCGATGCTGCTCAGCGTCCCGTGCAAAAGACTCCCAATGTACTCCCGCGTGGTTTGATTTCGCGGCAAAAGCGGGTTGGGGCCCTGCGGATTAGCCAGGGGCATGATGCCCTTGCCATTGGCGACATAGAGGCGCTTGTCCGCAGGGTTATAGCGCACCGAGGTCGGATACCAGCCGACCGGTATGAATCCCAGCGGCCTGGCCGGCGCGTTCCCTTTTGGCGAGATCGCGAAGGCAGCGAGATTGTTCGCATCCGCGTTGGCCACGAACAGCATCTCGCCGTCCGGAGTCAAGCACAGACTGTTGGGTGTGTTTCCAGAAGGAGCGCTCGGATAGAGCGAACAGCCAATGGTTTCGAGTCCCTTGCCGGTGGCGGTATCCAGGACAGACACCTTGGTCGAATTGGCGCAGGCCACGAAAAGGGTCTTGCCGTTCGGAGACAGGACCATTTCCGTCGGGTGGCGCTCGGTGGCCCAGGTCGTGACCAGGGTCTTCTGATCGAGGTCCACGACGGCAACCGCGGCACGATTCCAGAGGCTGACGTACAAGCGCCGTCCGGACGGATCAGGAAGACAAGTGTAGGGATAGCTATCGTTCCCCAGGGTAATGGTGGTCCGCTCCTTGGGCGACTCCAGCGGCAGGATACAGACCGCCCCGCCCCAGGTTCCGGCGACGAAGAGCGTCTTCCCAGCCGAATCAATGGCTACTCCACCGGACACGAATTTCTCCGCAATGGGAGCGACCGGAATCTGCTTGGCGCCGGAAAGGTAGCCATTCTCAAAGTCGAACGCATGGACTACTTCGAACTCGCCGCCACTGGCGAACACGCGCTTGCCGTCGGGCGAAAAGCAGAGCCCATAGAATGCTTGATCGAGGGCAACGCGGCAAACGACCTTTTGCCGGATCCCTTTCAGGTCAACGGTGAAGATTTCATGAATTCCGTAGCCGGCATGCAATACGGCGAGCCAGCGTCCGCTGGGGTGCAGCGCGATGTTGACGGCAAAATCGCCGAGCTGAAGTTGGCGGCCGGCGGGTCGAAGAGACCACTGATTCGGCAACAGCACTTCGCCATTCGGCTGGACGCCCGGCAGAACCAGGGGCGGCACAGCCGATTTCTCCTGCGGCGCCGACTTGGAAGAGTCCGCTGCGCCGGCTAGCAAAACGACGCCATGGCATAGAAGTGCGACAACACAGCCAACGAAGCGTTGCATAGGTGGCCTCGAATCAGGGCGATCACTTTCCAAGGCACGGGTACAGGCGAGATAATTACGGTAATGTGGATTGTCTCAAACGTCTAGCGCTAAACACGTTTTGGGCCACTTGGCCCATGAAGTTTTCGTGATCATCCACTCATCGACTGAAGTCCACGGCTACTGTGTTGCCGCCGCTGATAATGATGGCTACCCGCTCGTTGGCCCGAGGCTGGTAACGACTCGAAAGAAGGGCTGCGAATGCGGCCGCACCACCCGGTTCTGCGACGATGCGCAGGATTCGCCACAGGCTCTCCTGAGCGGTGCGGATAGCGTCGTCCGTGACCAAAACGACACGATCCACATGCTCGCGCGCGATGGGAAACATTAGCTCGCCGACGCGCCTGGGAGCGAGCGAGTCCGCGGCGATGCTTCCTGCGTCCGCATCGACAGGACGTCCGGCCGCAAGCGCTTGATAGAGCGTCGGAGCTCCCTCCGGTTCGACGCCGATCACCTTGATTCGACCAGTGTACCAGGCAGCGATCCCGCCAATGAGCCCTCCGCCGCCCACGGCGACAAGCACGGTATCCAGATCACCCTCTTGCTGCTGGAGTTCCAGTGCCAGGGTTCCCTGGCCGAGCAGAGTTTCGCATTGGTCAAACGCATGGACCGGCAATGCGCCGGACTCGGCAGCCCATGATTCGCTGGCGGCAAGTGCGTCGGCATAGCGCTCGCCTACCACGGTAAGGTCTGCCCCATACTGGCGGATGCGTTCGATCTTGGCCGGGGAGGAAACCTTGGGCACAAAGATCTTCGCCGGCACGCCGACCTTCATGGCCGCATAGGCTACCGCGGCACCGTGATTACCGCCCGAGGCTGCAACGACGCCGGCCTGCGGGACCTTGCGCAAGAGCAGGTTGGCGAAGGCCCCGCGCGCCTTGAAGGAGCCGGAATGCTGGAGCGATTCCAGCTTCAGGGCCAGCGTGACCGCCCCCAGACCAAACTCAGGACCGGCCACCTGGACTACCGGGGTCCGACGGATGTAAGGCCTGATGACCTGCTCCGTTGCTTCGATCCGTTTTTGATCGATCGTGCTCTCAGGAATCATTAGCCAGCGCCTCCCCACGGCAGATTGTCCCTTGACATTCAATTAGGCGATTGGCAAATTGGCAATATGTTGAAGAGTATTCTGGCGATCCGAGCATTGGCAAACGAACGCCGCCTGCAGATCCTGGAGTGGTTGAAGGACCCGAGAATGCACTTTCCACCACAGGTTGACGGGGACCTAGTCAAGGATGGCGTATGTGCCGTGCTCATTGCCAAGAAGCTGGGAGTCAGCCAGCCGACGGTCAGCGAGCATCTCAAGGTGCTATCCCAGGCTGGACTCGTCCGCCCGAAACGAATCAAGCAGTGGACCTTCTACAAGCGCGATGAAGGATATATCCGCAAGATTAAAAGAACTCTGTTGGCCAAGGTTTAGCCCTTGAACTATTGGGAGGCTCCATGCGCGAAGTCATTGCAACCAAGGATAGCCCGCAGGCGATTGGGCCCTATTCGCAGGCGATACGCGCGAACGGCTTCGTGTTCGTTTCCGGGCAAGTCGCGCTCGATCCGGAGACGCAGCAAATTGTCGCAGGCGATGTTGTCGTGCAGGCTGAACGTGTGCTGAAAAACCTGAGCGGCATCCTGAAGGCCGCCGGTAGCGATTTGAAGAAGGTCGTGCGTTCGACTGTGTTTCTCAAGAACATGGCGGATTTCGCCAAGGTCAACGAGGTTTACGGCCGTTACTTCACGGCAGAGCCCCCCGCGCGCTCGACTGTGGAAGTTGCCCGGCTACCCAAGGACGTACTCGTGGAAATCGACGTGATCGCCCTGGCGTAAACGCCTTCGGATTCTCCAATGGACGGGAAATTCTCCTTGAGCGGACGTGGAGACAGATCGAAGGATGACGAGCGCATCGCTAGCGCTTAGGGGGAGGCTCCGCAAGCGGCCTGGACTGCCGGTCATTGATCGAAAGCAAGGTCTGCTGCCAGCTTGGCTGCCGATTCGTGGGTCAGCGTGAAGGCCACCTGATCGCGGTGGCCGCCATGCTCGGAAGCGCGATAGCGGCGCACCGTTGCCCGCTGCGTCCCCTGCAGAAGCACTTCGTAGTAGAAGAGGTCTGCGCTGCGCCGGCTGGGCTGATTGCTGCGCAGCAAGGCTTCGTCACGCTGCATGTCGATCTCGACTACGCTCAGAGGCTCCAGGAGGCCGGTCACTTTGGCGACGGCGTTTTCCGCCCAGCCCCGCAAGGTTACCTGGCTGCCCTCTGGGAGGCTTCGGGTGCGCTGCAGGCTCATGTCCCACAAGGCGCTGCCAAGACCATCGTGCCGATCCGCGCTAACCGTCACGGTCCAGCCGCAGCCTCCGTCCGGCACGCCCAAAGTTTGGCGGCCTTCACCGGAATGCTGCCATTCAGCGAGTTTTTGCAGGACCGTTTCGTTTAGGGTCATCAGCTTCTCCTAAGGTTTTATTGGTATGTTCCGAGCCGTCGAACGAGAGCAATGTCGGCTTCTCATCAACGACGGTTTGCAAATGCACGGGTCTCGACCACACGAACTGGAGGTTCGCCAGCGTATCTGCCGCTTGATCCAGCCGCAGGTCTACTCCCGAATGCTCGTGGCGCAACAATAGTTCGCCACGGTTATGGTAGTTGCCGTCCACGACGTAAATCAATGGCTTGCCAAAATTCGTCAGGCTATACAGCAGCCGCTGCTTGATCTTTTCGAACTCGCGCGACTCGATGACGTACTGTCCCATCTGCTCCTGGAAGGCATACGAAAACATCTTGTGCTCGACGCAGAACTCAGGAGTCAGAAAGGTGTCGATAAAGGTAATATCGTTGTGAATGCGGCGGACCTCAAAGATTTTTTGCCTTCCGAGCCCTAATTGCCGGTCCCACTTGCGTCGCGTTTGGAGATCGTCGCAATCATCGTATTCTTTGCCGAACTTGCCCGTATTCCAGCGGTGCTCGATGTCACGAAGGAGCTCGATGCCAAGCTTGTAGGGGTTGAGACGGGCCCCATGCGTAGCCATCGTGCCGGAGTGGTGGTCGGCATAATCGATCACCTCCGAAGGATGGAGCCCTTTCTGGGTCATGATCGTGGAGTGCCAGTAGCTGGCCCAGCCTTCGTTCAAAATCTTGGTTTGCCCCTGGGGAGCGAAGTACAATGCCTCGTCCCGAATGATGGAGAGCACGTCGCGCTGCCAGGGTTTCAGGGGCGCGTGCTCGATGACGAAGAGCAGTACGTCTTTCTCCGGGCGCTCCGGGAAATTGCGTGCCGCTTGGTCCTTGAGCTTCTTCCTCTCCTCCTCCTCCGCCTTCAGAGCGCCGCGGGGGTTGATGTAATCATTCATGTACGCCTTGCTCTTGAAGCGCGTCAGTTTCAACGACTCGTCTTCTTCGGATTCCGGCGCGAAATCATAGCGCGAAGAATCGTCGCGGCGGCGGATGGCGCAGGCGTGCACGTCGATCAGATCGTCAATCGACATGCAGCGGTCGACGAAGGCCTCGACCTCATCTTCGCCTTGCTTTTCCACATAGCGGCGCAAGCGTGAGCCGTGGTTCGCCATCTCATCCATCATCTTGCGGCTGGTGTGAGCAAAGTAGGCGTTGTTCTTGAAGAAGTCGCAGTGGCCGTAGACGTGGGCCATGACCAGCTTTTGGTCCAGGGTGTGATTGCAGCGCATGAGGTAGGCGTAACACGGGTCGTTGTTGATCACCATCTCGTAGATCTTCGATAACCCGTAGTCGTAACCCTTCTTCAACTGCTCGAACGACATGCCGAAGGACCAGTGCGGATAACGGGTTGGGAAGCCGCCGTAGGCCGCGACCTCGTTCAGATCCTCGGCGTCGAGCACTTCGAAGATCGTCTCGTAGAAATCGAGTCCATAGGAGCGCGCATACCCCTCGATCTCCTCTTTCAAGGCCCGCAGGTCCGGCGGCAAGTCGGTGTTGTAAGGAGTATTCATGTCACCGCCCCTTGCCCAGGAACTCCTTGATCGAGCCAAGGATCGCATCCCGATCGGGGATGCGACTGGCCACGATGTTTTCCTTCTGCGCCACCATCTCCTGGAGGTATTCGTAGAATTCGCCGCTGCCGTAGCGGCTCTCCACCTGTCCGTAGCCGAACAAGTTCACCTTGGGCAAGAGCTTCTGGTTCAGCAGTTCCAGGCAGTGCTGAACGTCGTCGCCCCAGTTGTCGCCGTCCGAGAAATGGAAGGCGTAGATGTTCCATTGATCTGGCGGGTAGCGGGCAGTGATCAGCTTGTCGGCCAGCTCGTAAGCCGAGCTGATCTTGGTGCCGCCGCTTTCGCGGGTGTGGTAGAACGTGTGTTCGTCCACGAGCTGGGCCGCCGCATCGTGGATGATGTAGGCGGCCTCGATCCCCTTGTAGTGCGCCTTGATCCAGGTGTCGATCCAGAAGGCCTCGATGCGGACGATTTCTTTTTGCTCGTCGGTCATGGAGCCCGAGACGTCCATCATGTAAATGACGACGGCCACGCTTTCCGGCTTGCGCACCTCTTTCCAGCTCCGGTATTGCTTGTCTTCCCGGATCGGCACCACCATCGGGCGGAGTGGATCGTAGGTCTGCGAAGCAATCTGCCGTTTAAGAGCGCGCTTGAAGGTCCGCTTGAAGTGGCGCAAGGACTCAGGCCCTGCTTGCCGGACCCCGGTGTAACGGTCCTTGGTGGAAATAATGTTTTTCTTGCCGCGCGGCTCGATGCGCGGCAGGGCAAGTTCCTCGCCCAGGATGGCGGCCAGCTCTTCGAGAGAAAGCTCGACTTCGAGGATATGCCCGCCCGGCTCACTGCCCGCCCCGGAGCTGCCGTCGCCCGGTTGCGGCGGACCCAGGGGCGTCCCCACATCGCCATCTCCCTGCCCGGCGCCGGAGGATCCCTTGTCGCCGAAGCGGAACTGCGGAATCTCGATCTGCGGCAAGGGGATGCTGATCAGCTCCTTGCCCTTCTGGCCGATCATCTCGCCGCGGCTGATGTACTTGCCTAAATTGCTTTTGACCTTGCCGCGGACAAGCTTGCGGAAGCGCTGATGATCGCGTTCAATCTTCTGACCCACGGCAGCCTCACTCTGTTGGAAGAAGTAGACAGTAGGCAGTAGACAGTAGACAGTAGACGGGGGCCATGAAGAAGGGTTGCGATCCTTTTTCATTACGCTCCCGGCCGGCTGATTACTTCTTCGCGTGTCCCCGGGCGAAGATGCTGGCGACGAAGCTCAGGACGTCCGTCGAGCAGACGTCGCAGTATCCATAGTTGCGGATCAAGCGACTCTTCACCACGTCAATCTTCTCCTGCGTTGCCTTGTCGACCACGCTGGAGACCAGACTGGTGAGCTTGATCGTGTCCTTCTGGTCCTCGAAGAGCTTCATTTCCAGAGCCTTTTGCAGACGCTCGTTGGTCTTGTAGTCGAAGCGTTTGCCGTCGATGGCCAGGGCGCCGATATAGTTCATGATCTCACGACGGAAGTCGTCCTTGCGGCCATCCGGGATGTCGATCTTCTCTTCAACGGAACGCATGAGCCGTTCGTCGGGTTCTTCATAATTCCCGGTGTAGCGGTTGCGCACCTTCTCGCGCTGCGTGTAGGCCTTGACGTTGTCGATGTAGTTCGAGCAAAGCCGAGTGAGCGCATCCTCGTCGGCCGCTATGGCCCGCTGCACCTCGTTCTTGACCAGATCTTCATATTCTTCTTTGACCACGGAGAGAAGCTCGCGGAAATGCTGGAGCTGCTCCGTACTGGTGATCAAGGAGTGATGGCGAAGGCCCGCCTCGAGTTCGTGCAAAACCATGAACGGATTAACGCAACCCTCTTCAGGGTGGGCCACGAGGGCGTTGCTGATTTTGTCCTGGATATAACGCGGGCTGATGCCGTGCATCCCCTCGTTGACGGCTTCGCGCTTCAGCTCGACCACGTTGTCTTCCGTAAAGCCCGGCAACGTCTTGCCGTTGTAAAGCTTCAACTTCTGCAAGAGCGTCAAGTTTGCGTGCTTGGGCTGAACCAGGCGCGTCAGCACGGCCCACATGGCGGCAATTTCGATTGTATGCGGGGCAATGTGCTTACCCTTTACCCTGTCGGCATTGAAGTCCTTCTCATAAATGCGGATCTCGTCCTTGAGCCGGGTGACATAAGGCACATCGATCTTCACGGTGCGATCACGCAGAGCTTCCATGAACTCGTTATTCTGCAGCCGGCGATATTCCGGCTCATTCGTGTGGCCGAGAATCACCTCGTCGATGTCGGTCTGGGCAAACTTCTTGGGCTTGATCTTGTGTTCTTGCGACGCGCCCAGGAGATCGTAGAGGAAGGCCACATCCAGCTTGAGGACCTCGATGAATTCGACCAGGCCGCGGTTGGCGATATTGAGTTCTCCGTCGAAGTTGAAGGCCCTGGGGTCGCTGTCGGTGCCGTACTCGGCGATCTTTCGGTAATTGATGTCGCCGGTCAGTTCGGTCGAATCCTGGTTCTTTTCATCCTTGGGCTGGAAGGTGCCGATGCCGATGCGGTCCTGTTCGGACAGGATGAGGCGATAGACCTTGGTCTCTTCCAGCATGCGGTGCCAGTCACCGTCATATTTGGCCAGACGCTCGTTGTACATCTGCCGACAAAATGGGCAGAGATCGCCTTGAATAGTCACAAATTGCTCGGGGGAAACGCGCCCTTCGTTCAAACGCTCGAGCATCGCCGAGCGCAGCTCTTGCGGCGCCAGGTGGAGAGGGTCTTCGTGCATCGGGCACTTGTGCCAGGCGCCAGCTTCCCCTTTCCAGGTGAAGGAGAAAAGCATGCCCTCGTCGGTCTTGGAGTATTGCTCCAGGCCCTTCTTGAGCAACCGGGCGATCGTGCTCTTGGAGCTGCCGACCGGGCCATGCAGCAGCAGTACGCGCCGCTCCGTGCCATAGCCCTTGGCGGCGGATTTGAAGCAGTTCACGAGATGCATCAGCGGGCGGTCGAGCCCGTAAATCGCATCGCCGTGGCGCTCGGCAAATTCCGTGAAAAACTTGAAGCGCGTCACCTTTTCCTTGTTTTCGTAAACCTCCTCGGTGCCGTGCCAGAGGATCATGTCGTACAGCCGCTGGTAAGCGCTGCGTGTGACTACAGGATGTTCGCGCACGATATCGAGATATTCATCCAGGCTGCCCTCCCAGTGTTTTTTGCGATAATCACTGAGATTCAGCTCTTGGCGAAGAGCATTCAGAATCGCCTTGCCCGTGGCCATTGCTTATACCTCCGTTAAGGCGGCCCTGGTGAGAGGGTACCGCCCTGGAAAGCTTCCCCTAGCTGAAAGAGACAGGATGCTGCCAACCCGCAAGAAAGGGCGCGCCAACCGTCCTGGGAAGAGCGTCCTCCTCGTTGGAGGTCGGATCGCTGCAAGAGTCCCGGCTCGGCGGTGCGTTAATGCGGTGAAGGTGTTAAGTAATGGAGTACATCAGGGGAAAACGCGGCCGGATAACCGGGTCGACTCTCGGGCGTCATGAACGCTCGCCGCCCCTTCTTGCTCCCTTGCAACTGTCTGCTCAATTCTAACTGGAGCTTCCAATTGGGTCAAACTGCCCTGGTCATCCAATTGCATCCACTAGGGCCCAGGGCATACCACAACCACCAAGAGCCTTCACAACCGCTGCTTCCTCCGGCGGGTAGGTCACTGCCATTTACTGGAGGAATGAATCTAACCCACGCAAATGCCATGCCCTGCATGGCAGTTGCAGCATAGGCAGACGGGCAGGGGTATTGTCAATACCGGTTTGGCAGAATGGGAAGCCGAGGGCGCGCACCGTTTGCCGGCGCCTGCCTGGACACTTAGTCAGTCCCTTTGTCCCTGTGATTTGCGTCGTCACCTGGCGACCACCTGCGTCGCGCGTCTCGTCTGAAATTCAGACGTTGGCAGCATCTTTTCCACTCTGCAATCGCCAATTCGCGACGTGACTATCGGCCGGCGATTGGCTCGCGCACCCAATGCAGGCGAGGCAGCCCAACGCGCGGGAATGGTCGCAAACCTGACCCACTTTTCCGTGCACAACTGATTTTCCGAGGGCTGCCTGGCCCACGCCGCTTGTCGTGGCATCTTTGCTCTGGACCGCGGCGGTTTCGTCATGTTAAAGGATTCTTCCAGGGGTTTCGCCCGCAGCCTTGGAGCTGAAAGAAGAGGAAGAAGTGGAAACTATAATAAGGAGGCCAGCCGATGCGTAACCTGCTTGCACTTTTCGCCGCAGCCACTCTGACTTTGGTGGGCCTCGGCTGGTATCTGGGTTGGTACAGCGTCAAGGAAGCTCCCGCCGACGACGGCCATCGCTCGGTAAATATCGATATCGATAGCCGAAAGATCGGCCAGGACCTCCACAAGGGCGAAGAGAAACTTCAACAAGCGCTCGACAAGAACGTCAAGGAAGACACGAGCAAGCAAGCCGACAGCGGCAAGAGCGACAAGAGCAAATCGACTGTGAGCCAGTGATGTCGCAAGTGCTGCGCCGCTTGGCGCCTATCTGAAAACGGGGACAGGACCTCTAATTGAAAGGTCCTGTCCCCGTTTTCGGATAGGGGCTTAGCGCTCCATCGGAGTAAACTGGGGACGTGGGACGGTTTGTCAAACCGTCCTACGGCAACCTATACGGCGTGCAGTCAATACTAATGCCAATAGGCCGTAGCCGCATTCGCCAGAATGCGGGGGGAACTGTGTGAGATAGCCCGCATTCTGGCGAATGCGGCTACGGGCCGATGTCTCATTTTTGACCGCGCTCAGTATATCATTTAGGGTTGTTGGCCCGCTAACGCCCCCGCATCAACCTCTCCAGCGTCTGAAATGCCGCATCCGCGAATCCTTCGTCGTTGATGTGCATATCCAACTCGATCAATTCGACCTGAGGTCCCAGCCAATTTCGCAGGCTTTGAAATAGAGCTGCGTCCGCGGCCGGCCACCAGAAGGGCTGGCCCACCCGGTCGATCGCGGAGACGCCACGCAATGGCACGAGAATGGCGCTCGGTCCTCTGGCTGCGCTTGCTTTGTGCGCGATCTCCTTGCCAAGAAGATCGTTTTCCTCCGGAGTCGTCCGCATCAGCGTCACCGCGGGATTGTGCTGATAGAAGCGGCGCTCGCCAAACTTTTCGGGAACCGTCTCCGGTGGCCCGAAGTTCACCATGTCCAGCGCGCCTAACGAAATCACTTGGGGCACGCCGCGCAGCCCCGCCGCCGTCAACCGATCGCGCCCCGCCGACAGAATTCCGCCAACCAGTTCATCTGCCAATTCCGTGGTGGTGAGGTCGAGAACACCTGCCACCAAACCGTCGCTGATGAAGGACTCCATCGTCATGCCGCCCGCGCCGGTCGCATGAAAGACCAGCACCTCGTAGCCGGACTGCTCGGCCAGCTTCCGGGCGCGCTCGACGCAGGGCGTGGTGACGCCAAACATGCTGGCGGCGATCAGAGACTTCGCGGCCTGCGGCGACTCTTCCATCGCGCGCTGCTGCACCATGCCTGCCAGCGCATGAGCTGCGTTGGTCAAGACCTTGCGGCTAATCCTGTTCAGCCCGCTGATATCCACGACAGAGTTCATCATCAGAATATCGCGCACGCCGACCCAAGGTCTCACCTGGCCGCTGGCCAACGTGCTGACCATGAGCTTGGGAACTCCGAAGGGCAGAGCGCGCATGGCCGCCGTCGCAATGGTCGTCCCCGCCGAGCCTCCGATGCCCAGGATACCGTCCACCTTCCCGGCCATGAATAGCTCGTTGATAATCTTGGCGGCGCCGTTTGCGGCGGCCTCGATAGCCCGCCCCCGGTCTGCGGCTGCCTTGAGCGCTTCGATATTTGCACCTGCGGCTTGAAAGAGTTCTTCCCGTGAAACATCAGGCATGAAGACAGGCGGCTGTAGAATGCCCGCATCGATCACCGTCGTTTCGACACTCAGTTGGCTCAGCAAATCCCGGACAAATTGAAACTCTGTGCCTTTCGTGTCCAGTGTGCCGATCAAAATCACGGGCATGGTAGGGGACTCCCTTTCTTTCCAGATAGATAGGACACGATTGCTGATGTCATCATAGTTGGACAGCGCCACTTTCCGATTTGGGCAAGTAATTGTGACGTAAAGTTTCATCGGATCCTGGCAAACTTACTCATGTTGAAAAGCATTTCGGGATACCTCTCTCTTACGCCAACGGCGTTAAAGCGCAAAGCCCGGAGTCGCGGCAGCGCACTCCGGGAATATCGCCGAGCCCCGTTGCGTCCTACACCGAAGGTGTTGCAGCGCAGCATTACAGCGAAGCCCCAGACTCTCCGGGGTGGCGTCGCGTCTTCCGCACTCCCACATCCGCTGCAACGCCTACGGCGTAGAAACGAAGAAGGTGCATGGCGCTGACCCGGAGTGCGCTGGCGCGACTCCGGGCTTTGCGCTGCAACGCCTACGGCGTAAGGATTCCAGGACTTGGCCCCCGATTTCGCGGCCAGGCGCTCACGCAAAACCCCGAACGCCGCGAAGCCGTGCAGTTGTTGCAAGGACTATGTCCCCCTCACCCCCGACCTGGGCTGATGAAAACCGCTGAAAAGACGGCCATTTTCGGCTAGTGCTCTCATCTTGGAGTGTTGCGCATTTTCCCCTCTCCCCTGTACTCGGGGGAGAGGGGCAGGGGTGAGGGGGAGGCGACATGGTGCCCAGTAGCTG
>DATGZX010000303.1:0-2755 GCA_035296965.1 Gemmataceae bacterium | reverse complement strand
TCACCTGGTTGCCCCCAAGGCAAAGATCATGCCATTGAAGGCGTTCGCGGCCGATGGCAGTGGTTATGTCTCGAACATCGTCCGGGCTACCTATTACGCCGCGCAGCACGGCGCCAAAGTGATCAGCATGAGCTTCAGCTTTAGCCCGTCCTCCAACGAAATGGCAACGGCGATCAATTATGCGAACAGTCACGGCCTGATTTGCGTCGCTTCGGCAGGAAACGACGGCCAGGATGAAGTAGTCTATCCGGCCGGTTTGCCCCACGTCATGGGTGTGGCTTCAACCACCGACTATGACACGCGTTCGAGTTTCTCCAACTTTGGGTCGGATGTCTGGGTGGCCGCTCCTGGCGAGAGCATTGTTACAACCTATCCTTACGGCACCTACGCCGCCGGATGGGGTACTTCCTTCAGCGCACCTTTCGTGTCAGGGACGGCGGCGCTGCTAGTGAACGTTTCGGCAACGGTAAATCAACAAAGTGCCGCAGCAGCCATCGCGCATGCGAAGTTGGTGTCAGGAGACCTGGGCAACGGCAGGCTTGATACATATGAAGCTGTGCAGTCCTGGGTCACGACTGCGGGACTAGAGTAGAAGACACGCAGTGATCGGGCACGATTTGCTGGGTGCGAGATTTCAAGCGGAATGCTCCAGCATGCTCGGGACGATTAGCGAGGCAGTCCCGGTGTCCGAAAGCGTAGGACTAGTTCGGTGCAGCATCAATAACCTCCCCCAATAAATTCCCCCGGTCCTCGCTTATCTAGAAACGAGCAGGTCCGCGTACAAGTGACGCCACAACATCCGCCAACAAGGGATTCGGAGCGCACCCCCCTCCGCCTGCGCCAGGTCGAGGGCCGGGAGTGGTGGCTCTGGGGCTTCGCCGTTGCCGTCACCCTCGTTCTAACCTTCGGCATTCTCTCCTTAACCTTCCCTGGTTTCCACATACCTAACACCAGCGAATATTTGCTGAACCTGAAGGAGTGGGTTCGAGGGTTGGCTGCGCTGGTATTGTTGTTCGACATCTACACCGTCTATCAACACCTGCAGCTCCAACGTATTCGTCGCCAATTGGCCGAGCGTGATCAGCTTTTTCAACTCATCAGCGAAAATGCCGCGGATATGATCGCGGTAGTCGACAGAAACGGACATCGCCTCTACAACAGTCCCGCCTATCAGAAAATCCTCGGCTATTGCCAGGACGAGCTGGACACCACCTCTCCACTGGAACAGATCCATCCCGACGACAGAAACCGCGTGTTCGAGGCCGCCCAAAAAGCCCGTCTCACTGGCCGGGGAGAAAGGCTCGAATACCGCATACGCCACAAGGATGGCTCCTGGCGCGTTCTTGAGTCCACTGCAAGCGTTATTCGCGGAGCAAACGGGGACACTGATGGTTTGGTAATCGTCAACCGCGATATCACTGAGCGAAAGCGCGCCGAGGACATGCTGGCGCACAACGCCTTTCATGACAGCTTGACCAACCTGCCCAACCGCGTTCTCTTTCTCGACCGCCTGGGGCGGGCCATGGCCGTCTCGCGACGCCACACCGATTCTAAGTTCGCGGTTTTGTTCATCGACATCGACGAGTTCAAGGTGGTCAACGATAGCCTGGGACACGCGGCAGGCGATGCCCTTCTCATTCAAATCGCGCAGCGCTTAATTGCCAGCCTTCGGGACGCCGATACGATCGCATCCCCGCGATTGGACAGGAAGGCGGCAGAGCCCATCGTAGGCGACATCAGCCTGGCCCGGCCTGGCGGCGACGAGTTTGCCGTGCTCGCCGAAGACCTCCACGATCCTAGCGACGCGGTCCGGGTGGCCGAGCGCATCCAGGAGAGACTAGCCACTCCCTTCAATCTGAATGGTGCATCGGTATCGCCTTCAGCAGCGCTGCCGGTACCGAGGCCCAGGACGTGCTTCGCGATGCCGAGATCGCCATGTATCGTGCCAAGCATACCGGTAAGGCCCGCTGCGAGGTCTTCGACAATGGCATGCACACCAACGCGCTCAAGCGCTTGCAGCTTGAGACTGACCTGCGCAAGGCTCTGGAATTGGGGGAGTTCCTGGTTCACTATCAGCCTATCGTGTCCTTGCGCAATAATCAGATCGTCGGGTTCGAAGCGCTCAGCCGCTGGCAGCGCCCCCAAGGCATTGTCATGCCGGGCGAGTTTATTGCCGTGGCGGACGAGATCGGCGTCATTTTGCCCATGAATCGCCAACTGCTTCGGGAGGCTTGCCAGCAGTTACGGACCTGGCATGAGCTCTTTCCTTCCGATCCCCCGCTCACCCTGGGCGTAAACATCACTCCCAAACAATTCGCCCAGCCCGCGTTGGCCTCCGAAATCGGACAGATCCTGTGGGAAACCGGTGTTAATCCCAGCTGTCTCGATCTGGAGATAACCGAGACCATCGCCATGGCTGACGCCGACCGTTCCGCGGTCGTTCTCGCCGAGTTAAAAGCCCTCGGCGTTCGTCTGAACATCGACGACTTTGGAACCGGCTATTCTTCCCTCAGCCGCCTGCAGCGGTTCCCCGTCGACACTTTGAAGATCGACCGAGCCTTCGTCTCCCGCATGGACAGCGATCTGGAAACCTACGAGATCGTTCGTATCGTTGTCATGCTGGCCCATAGTCTCGGCTTGAAAGTCGTTGCCGAGGGCGTCGAGACCCAACAACAGGTGGAAATGCTGAAGCACATTGGCTGCGAACTGGCTCAAGGCTATTTCTTCTCCAAACCCGCCAGTTGCGAAAAAATCG
>DATGZX010000302.1:0-3345 GCA_035296965.1 Gemmataceae bacterium | reverse complement strand
TTGGTGCGTCGCGGCCAAGAACAAGCCGGAGAGAAGCTCAAGGGGCTGTACCCCGGTCAGGCGAGTCGCAGAACGGAAACCCCGACGGAGGTTCGCGTGCTGAGAGCGATCGCGAAGGCGGAGATCACGCTGACCCGAGTCGAACAAGGGGATGGTTGCTGCTGGCACCTGACGCCCCTTCCTGAGCTCCAGAGGCGCGTCCTGGCCTACCCGGGGCTGCCAGAGACAATATACACGCATCTCGTCAGATCTTCATCTTAGGCATACGTTGAATACGCGAAAGAGGAGATCGTGTGGGAAGGTTTGAGGCTTTTTCCGATCGCGAGTGTGTAAGGATCAGTGTGAGAAGCCCGCATCTGGCTTGTTAGTCGGCGTCTCGAGACAACTTCGTGATGTAGATATGTGGCTGGATTTTCTGAGGCATGACTCCGGCGTCCAAGCCACCCACGAAATGGCCCCTGGTGGCCATCACCAACAGGGGCCTGATGCACCCTCGGCGCACCGTCGGCCTGGTTATCCCTTGTCGGGTTTCGTCCCCGCAGAGCCCGACTCCGTTTCACCGGGCACCATCAGATTAGCCCCGACAGAACAACGCGGCAAGCCGCCATCGGACACCGGAGTCATGCCTCAAGAAATCCTCTTAGGCAGGGCGAAAAGATAACTTTGACAAGTTTTAGCGTTGCAGTTTGATCGAGTAGTTCCATTCCCCGTGGAACTTTGCTCGCGTGAGGCGGAGGTGTTCGAGTTCCTCGTCGCTGACCGTAATCCCGGTTTCGTATTGGCGTGGGTCCAACGCGGCGCGAACGATGAGGCCCGTCTTCGTGGTAGTGCTCGCGATCAGATTGACTATGACCTCGTAGGTCGTGAGCGGACGCCCACGCCAGTTTTTGGTAATGAAACAGAACAGCCGATGCTCGATCTTGTTCCACTTGCTGGTGCCGGGCGGAAAGTGACAGATCTTCAAGGTCATTCCCAATTCGTCCGCCAAACTCTGCAGCGACTTCTTCCACAGTCGATTGCGGCTGCTGTTGCTGCCGCCGCCATCCGCGGTAATCATGAGTTCGGTCGCACGCGGAAAGCGCGCGGAGCCCATCTCGTTCCACCAGCGCAGAATACTCGCGCACGCGAACTCGGCAGTGTCGTGATCGATGCCCACGCTCACCCACCCTTCGTTGCCGGCCAAGTCGTAGACCCCGTAGGGAATCGCCTTGCCCAGTTTCTTGTCGGGAAAGTCGTGAACGTTCACCGGTTGCGGCTGGCCCTGGGGCTGCCATTCCTCGCCGGGATTCTTGAATTCTCCGACCAATTCCTTCTTTTTCGTGTCCACCGAGACGACGGGTTGTTGCCGCCTCTGAAACGCCCTCACCTGCCGGTTGATGTACTCGAACTGAGCATTGCGGTCCGGGTGCGACGAGCCCTCGCGCGACTTGCGGTTGGCCTGCAAGCTGTAGCCGCTCTGCTTCAGCAGCATCGCGACCGTGCGATCCGTGACGGGGTGATTTTGTCGCGTCAGTTCCTCGGCCAACTTGGCAGTGCTTTTGCAGGTCCAGCGCAACGGAGACATGGGGTCGCCGCGCGTGGCGGGATCGATCAACCGCTCCAGGGCCTCCAGCAAGCCCGGATCGGATTCGGTCAGTGTCCGGCGCCCGCCACCCGGAGACCGCACGCGTGCCGCAGCGACAAGCCGACTCTTCGCCGAAAGTTCCAGATCCTTCAGTCCAGCCATGATCGTGGGGCGCGACAAGCCGGTGGCTCGAGCCACCAGCGAAATCCCGCCCCAGCCGGCATCCCGCGCTTCCGCCGCCGCCCATTGCCTCCGTCTCCGCTCGTCCAATTCGACGGCGACCAAACGAAACTTGCGGCGAATCCGTGCCTCGACCTTCGCATCTTGCATGCGCAAGTCATCGCATCTTCCGCCACAATCACCAATACCAATTTGTCAAAGTTGTTTTTTCGCCCTGCCTTATGTGGTATTCCAAGAGGTCTAGCCAATTACCAGCGCGCTTTGGACGAGAGCCGGCTTTCAGAGTTTCGGCAGCATGCAGGTGAGGATCTTCAATCGGAAGTACTCCTCATCGCGATAGCCGTAGGCCCGACGTTGGAGGGCACGGATCTTATTGTTGAGCCCCTCGACGAATCCCAAGGGCGCCTTATTCTCCACGTGGCAGTAGGCCTCGACGCCGTCCCAGTGAGCCTCGACCATATCGGCGAATTTCTGAAATGGCTCCAGCCGTTGCCACCGGAGGGGACTCCGCCAGTTGTCAAAGAACCGACGAGCCCACTTGGGTCGGTTGTAGTCCCAGAGTCGGCCGAACGACTCCTGGGGGAGGTAAGCCTTGTTCAGTCGCTTGTTGGCCCCGAATAGCAGCTTCAAGGCCTGCCTTCCCTCAGTAGTGAGATTCTCCCAGCGGGTGACCAAATGGTACTTCTGTCCCTCGATGAAGCGGCGATCCTTCCCCGAGAGGCGTGCGTACTCCTATTTTCGCACCTTGTCCATGGCCCTCCCCAGGTGGCCAAGGATGTGGAACTTGTCGTAAACGATCCGGGCTTGGGGGGCATGACCTTCCTTGAGAGTTGACTTGCGGAACGCCTTCCACACGTCCATGACGGCCAGGTGGATTTCCCGGCTCTTCTTCGGGCCGAGCCAGGCGAAGAACTCGTCCAGGCTGGCCTCGGAACGGTCCTTGCCTCCAAACCAGATGGGACGTCCCCGCACTAGGTCGCTGACCACGATACGATACTGATGACGCTTGGCGATGGAGATCTCGTCAAAGCCGATGACGCGAGGCGCGGGGCTACCAGCTCGACGGAGCTGCTCCCGCATGTACAGATTGTAGCGACGCCGCCATCTTTGTCTCAGGGGGATCACGCCTCAACGATAGCCTGCTATTCCGCCGCGATTTCCAGTGAGCCGGGCAACGCCACGGGCTGTCATCGCGGCGGAATAGCAGGCCGTTGGACGAAACCGGTCGCCGCGACCCAGCTTGTGGCGTCCCGTCGAAAGCCAATCTGCTGTGGGGGAGGCGACTTCGGGAATTGTATCTCGGCTTAACAGCTGTCACCAGCTTTAGCTCAAGCTGAAGGATGGCAAACTGCGGCTGCCACCAGGGATGGAGTCAAAGGATCGCTGGCTAATATGAGGATCGCCGGAATTGATCCGATGGTGACGGTAGCCTGCGGTGGACCAATCGCCGGCACTGCCCTGTGCGGGCCGTGAGGGGCCGGTCCCAGCCGGAGCGGGTGGTGATAAAACTGGGATAAGCGTTTCAGGTACATTCGCGTTATGAACTATCGAGAATGGAAATGCGTTGGCGCTCTTCCCGCCCGGGTCGGGCGGCTCGCCAG
>DATGZX010000301.1:0-4156 GCA_035296965.1 Gemmataceae bacterium | reverse complement strand
CGAATTGATCACGCGATTCGATCGGATCGTGCTCGAAGACCTTCGGGTTGCCGCCATGGTGCCCGGCCGCTTCGCCATGAGCATCCTAGACGCAGGTTGGTTCTACCTTGTCTCCCATCTCGCGCACAAGGCTGAAAGCGCCGGTAGCGAGGTGGTCAAGGTCGATCCGGCCTACACGTCCAAGACGTGCTCGGGTTGCGGTGCCAGGTTCGAGCATCTTTCGCTCTGGGATCGTTGGGTCGAATGCGATTGCGGCGTCTCCCTCGATCGGGACCACAACGCCGCGATCGTCGTCTTCCAAAGGGGCGGGAATGAGCCCTTGGGCGCCAAGCTTGCCAATGGGCGGGTTTGCCCAGAAGCCGCACGACTTTAGTCGTGGCGGAGTGTTCACCAACAAGACTCTTGGTAGTGAAGGACGACAAAAGTATCTGGAGAAACAGCAAGAGATCCTCAGCGGGAAAGTCCATCTCGTCGAGATCGATCTGCTCCGCGGCGGGGCTCACTCGTCGGCCGTCCTCCTCTGGCTGGCCAGGGAGAAGGCGGGGCCCTTCGACTGTCACGTCTCGGTTCGCCGATTTGACCGGCCCGGAGAATTTCTGGTGTATCCCATCCCCCTCCAGCGCCGGCCGCCTACCATCCGAATTCCCTTGCTGCCCGGTGATCCCTCGATTCCGATCAGCCTCCAGGCCGTTTTCCAGCGCGCCCACGACGCGGGCCCCTATCGCCGCGCGGTACGGTACGGCGAAGACCCGATCGACCCGCCATTGACGACCGCTCAAGCCGCCTGGGCAGCCCAGATCCTGACACCGGCAGCGAGCTCTTCATGAACAGTTGCAGACAGCGGAGGAAAATTAGGCAGGCACTGAATTCTTACTTGAAGCAGGTGCTACATCGATTCCGGCCCGCCGCTGGGCTTTGTGGTAGTCTTGACGTCAGTCTCGGTGAGCCGGCCGCTGAGCTTTGGTGCGAGACACCCTTGTCTGTACGCTGATGGGAGAAAGCAATGCCGCAGGCCAAGCAGTTGACGATGGGTGTTGATAGTGCCTCTCCAACGCCGCAGGAGCAGAAGGAACGCCTCGAGGTGTTGCGTGCTACTGTCGAAAAGTACTTGCCAGAGTTTGCGAAAGGGGTCGCGGAGGCTGCCTCGCGAGCGAGAGAAGAAGGGGGCGTTACGATGGTTCTGCATCAAGACGCCTTCGCTGCAGGGCTTGACGACGACGAATACACCCTACTTGGCATGGCCGTGAAGTACGCTGGCCTGTACGGAGTGGCGATATCCGTGATCGGCACGAATCACGAGACCTTCTGAGTCGGCACGACAAGTTTACGGGGCGAGGCCTACATGCCTCGGTCTGCTGGATGGGGGTGGCGACGCCGTAGCTTCGGCTGTCTTGTCGTCCTCTTACCTCGCTCATCTCGCCCAACTTTGGTGCGTCGCTCATTCTTCATCGCTATGACCGGCATCGCGTTGAAGCTGGACGAAGTCTGGAGCGGGTGGGAACACCCCAAGGCCGACGCGACCAATCAACCGAGATCAGCCAGACGCCGCGGAACGCAACCCCAAGCCACACAAGGATCACGACAAGTTGCGTGAGAATCCGGTGGAGATTAGCGAGGAGTGTCCTTTTTGTTGCCCTTTGCGTGGTATACTTAGCGCTCATTCAGGCAGGCGAAACACGCGGCCGGCAGTCTCGGGGTCAAGTTGCGGATACCAGAAGACTTCTCATTCTGAACCCTGACCGTGTGGCAGGACGAATCAGCGATGAATGCCTTCCGCATCACGCTGCCTCATCGGGATGCGATGCCCAAGCTTCTTGAGTGGTGCGACGAGGCCGCGGTCGTGCATTGGAATCAAGAATCCGCGGAGCTGCCGGACTGGGAAACCGCCGTGAGGCGTATGGCCGAATCCGGTCGTTTGTCCAAAGTGAATCATCCATCAGCCGATCAACGAGCCGGACGGCTGGACTTCATTCGCAAGAAGGCGGCGCCGAACGGTGGGGGCTTAGACATGCAGCTATCGCGCGAGGCGAGATTGGTGGCGGGCCTAACCCTGCTCACTGTCCCCACCATCATGTACGGCGGCATAACGTTGCTCGGCATTCTCACCAAGGGAACTGCCGGGCTGGCTCCCGGGGGGCTGACGCTGGATGAGACCCAATGGGCGCTGTTCCGCGCGGGGCACGCTCACGCGGGAGTATGGGTCGTCTTGTCGCTCGTGATCCAGGTTTTGCTCGATGCAGCGACGTTACCGGCCGGGCTAAAGTGGCTCGCCCGGATCAGCGCCCCGGTGGCAGCGGTTGGAATCGCGGGCGGGTTTTTCGGCATCGCCTTCGCGCACGCCTTCCGGTGGCTGCTTTACTTCGGAGCAGCGAGCCTCGCCGTCGCTGTGGTACTGACCGGCATCGGGTTAGTGAGGCGCCCGAGTGGCAATCCATAACCGTGCGACGCACGCTATTACCCCGGCAAGAAAGATCATCACAAACGCGTAACCACGGAACGACCCCACCCTACGGGCGGGAGTTGTCCCCGGGAACGACACGGAAAGGGGAAGTTGATTCGGATTCTCTTTTCCGTGTATTTCGGTGGATTCCGTGGTTGATTCCTAATCTCTTGTCCAGCCCCGCCGGCAGGTGAGCTGTGTCGTTGGGCGGCGCGGAAGTAGAGGTGCCGTATGCCTTTCGTTCGGATCTCGTTGCATGCCAGCAAGTCGGCCGACTACCGCCGTGCAATCGCGGACGGCATTCACCAGGCGATGGTCGAGACGCTCGGTGTGCCGGCGCAGGACCGGTTTCAAGTCGTCACCGAACACGACGCGGACGGGCTGATCTACGACCCCAGTTATCTCGGCATCGAGCGAACCGACGACGTGGTGTTCGTGCAGGTCACGCTGAGCGGCGGCAGGAAGCCGAAGCAGAAGAGGGATTTCTATGCCCGCGCCGCCGAGTTGTTGGCGAAACGGCCGGGCCTCAAGCCGCAGGAACTGCTCATCAACCTCGTCGAAGTGGCTTGGGAGAACTGGTCGTTCGGGGACGGCAAGGCGCAGTACACCGAGTGAGGTTTCGCGCTAACCCGGCGCTGCAGCGGACCCAGTCCGCCGCGGCGGCTTCTGGTAGAATCGGGGCTCATCCTCGGCGGGCCGGTCCGCTGAGCTTGGTCGTTGGGCGGCAGTTGGCCGATCACGCCCACGTGAGGAGACTTTCCATGCCTTGGCGTCTTGGTGTTCTCTTGGCGGCTATTGGCACGATCCTCTTTCCCGTAGCGTCTCTGGCGCAGCCCACTGTTCCGGACGTGCCGAAGGAGATCGCCGTGCCCCCCGGTCACAAACTGCTGTTCAAGGTCGAAGGCAAGGGCGTGCAGATCTACAAGGTGGTGGAGGGCAAGTCCGGCACGCCCGAGTGGGTTCTTGAGGCCCCGCTGGCTGACCTCTTCGAGTGCAAAGGCAGCAAGGCCGGGTGCCATTACGATAATCCCCCGTCATGGGAGGCAGCGGACGGAAGCAAGGTCGTAAAGAGCGGGGACGCGAAGTCGGCCCCGGCACCAAACCCCAAGGAAGACATCCCTTGGCTGCTGGTCAAGGTGAAGGCGGAGGACGGCAAAGCCGGCACTTTCAGCCCTGCGGTCTACATCCAACGGCTCCAGACCGAGGGAGGGAAAGCTCCGGCCGAGCTTCCCAAGCGCGTCGGGACGAAAGTCGGCGTGGCGTACAAGGCCGTGTACTATTTCTACGGCAAAGCGGAGTGAGTGGGGCGCCGAACCAGGCGCTGCACTTGACCGCGGCGGCAGGTAGCGTTTTCCGGGTGCAACGTCTCACCGCGGCCCCCGCGGCAGGTGAGCTGGGGCGTTAGGCAGAGGAGGACGTATGTCGACTGTCGATCCATGCTACCGTCCTGCTGCGCAAAACTACTGGCGTGGGGCCTATTGCCGATGTTGCGGCGTGAGCATTGTCATAAACAATATGGTCGTTGGCTGCGGGCGGCATACTCCCTGCCCTCACTGCGGAAAATTCTGACACTTCTCGCCGAACCCGACAGCTTTTCGACGTAAGGCATTGTCAGAACAACTGTTAGCTATGATTTCGGCGTCAGCCTCGGACAATCGATCGTCAGAGAGGCTCTCTCTGATCGACCGACGGATGGTCGAAGCCTCTGCAAAAAGC
>DATGZX010000300.1:0-3046 GCA_035296965.1 Gemmataceae bacterium | reverse complement strand
GGCCTGCCCTCCCCGGCATAGGGGATCGCCGTCGTGATTCCATAACGCGCCAGATGGTTCGGGAAGTTGCGGCCGATCCCCAGCTTGTCGAACGTGATCCTGTCGTGCGGTACGTTCCACCTGGTTACCAGCCGGTGGATCGCCGCGGCGGCTTCCGGCAGGCCCGCGTCGTTGCTCAGCACGACCTCGAGAATGCCCAAATCGTCGAGGACCATGACGCAGGTGCAGTCGCGGCCCACTCCCTCGGACAGGTCGCAGGCGATCCGCCTGGTGAAATTGACGGGATCCGTCGGCGGGACCGACGGCCGTTGCTGCGAGCTGTGATGGTGCAGCCACGTGGGATCGATCAGTTGTTGGGAGGACACATCGGGGATGCGGGCCTCGATGTGCGACCGCACCCAGAGAGAGGTCTTGCCGTACTTGCGGTGCATCGATTCGATCCAAGTTCGATCGGCCAGCCCGAATTCGCTCTTCTCCTGGTGCGCGTGCGGCGATTCCGTGCTGGGAATCCGGATGGCGTTGACGGCCAGGCGAGGGGGCACATTGTCGGCCCGGTCGCGGTCGGCCTGGCGGATCAAGTCGACGAACTTGCCTTCCGCCCGGATTGGATTGCCAATGCACACCAGGCGTTCGTAGCCCAGAGAGTCAATCGCGTCGAAGACGTAATCCTCGACTCCCGAGGCTTCCTCGACCACGGCCAGGAGATGCCCGGCATGCTGCCCCGACGATCGCTCCACGCTCGTGGTACTGAACCCCAGGGCTTGCCAGCCGGGAGCGATCTCGATCACCGCCGGGGCTGGCCTTGAGGCCGCTGGAAAGCTTGCCCCCGAACGGGAGGACGGCCCCGTCGAGGCACCGTCTGATCTCCTTGAAGGTCACGCTGCCGAGCACCATCTGCGACGGCCCCGTGATGATGCACAACGACTTCGGCCTGGTGAACAACCACCAGAGGACGATTCCCGCGACCCAGAAATCCTTACCAACCATGTTGCCGGAATACGCGACCGTGGTCCGGTACGCGACGACCGACCGGCACAGGTCCTTTTGCCGCGACCAGTAGGCAGGGCGGTTCAAGAACAGCTCATTGAACAGGTCCGGTTGGTCCTGGCAGGTCTCCAGCAGTGTTGCCACCTTCTCTGTCTTTTCGCAGTTTCTCATACCGTGCCTCCAAGAGCTTGGCCGCGTCGACCATGGTGACTTGCTGCTCTGCTTCACCTTTCCAGAGCTTGTAATACTCGCCGAGCTTGACCAGGGCGGGCAGCTTGGCTTCCAGATCGATTTCCGTGGTCCCGTCCTTCTTGATTCGCACGCGCTTAATGAGATGACCCAGGCCCAGTCGTTTGACCAGCTTCAGGTCCACTTTGCAAACGCCCGGCTTGTCGACATGGATGAATTCCGTCAAGTCGGCGGACGCGAGGTCGGCAACGCGGGCCAAAACCTCGCTGGCAGCCATGGCCGCCGTCATGACTCGGGCATCGATGGCTGCCCGAATCGTAGGGGTTTTTAGCAATCTAACCCCCTCCGGATGGGGAGCGCTGTAACCAGCTCGACGCGCGGCATCGACGGCGCATCCCTTTGATTCACCGAGGTAGTACTCAACGAACAATCTCTGCCGGTAGCTCAGCGGGCGCATGAGGCGATTCCTCAACGTTATCCAATGGCGGGATGCTGCCTCAGCCGCTGGCGATTGCTGGGCAGGTGTACTGGGCGACCAAGCGGTCAACGTCGGTCGAAACCCGGGCCTGACAGTCAGCAATAAGGCCCACGGTGAGCTAACCGCAATCAGCCAGTCGCTCGATCACACGAGGGGAGACGCCCAGACGCCGCGCGATCCCGGCCCGCGGAATCCACTGGCGAGCGGTCTGGAACATCATGATCCCCACAAATGAACTGTCCTCTGTGGATAGCATACGAGATGTTCACGTGGCTCCTTCCCAAAACGAATTGGAGTAGCCTCATTCCTTGCGTGGGGGGGATGCAAAAAGGCCTCTTACCAATGGCATGGACATCGGTCTTAACACATTGAATCTAAAATACTTTCGTCAATTACATTGGCCTGCATGTATAATGCGACGTTGATCATAGAAACGTGCGGGCGCTCGCCGGATGGTGCGCAACCGCGAGCAAACTGGGACGGTCGCGCCTTCCGAAAATGGCCGCCTGCCACCGTCATGGCGCACCACTTGGCGAGCGCCCAGAGAATTCTTGCACGTCGCTCTCATTCAAGGTCCTTTTCACCGCGACAACGATGGTCCCGCGGCGGTGAGCGGAGAAAGGGATTGATTTTTCCGCACCAATCGCCCGCTTCTGTGACACACTGAAAAAGGGGGCTCGCTCATCGAGATCGGGCCCCGAACGCTCTTTGACAAATCGGCGGTTGGTATCAGGCAGCAGCCCGTGGGCCAGTACGCTTGGCGCCTTGGGCCGTGAGGCCTGGGGCGGAAGAACGAGGGCCGGGTGGCCCATTCCGCTCTCAGCGCAGATCTGTGGGCCGGATGGGGGTAAAACACCCTGAAAGCGGCTCGAAATGGCGACTTTTGGAGGAACATGCTACGTACGTCATAACGACGCAACTCTTTTATGAGAACCCAGTTATGGCTAGATCAGCGGCCGGCGGGAGTCGAGGCAGGAATGGATGTAAACTGATGGCTTGCATCAAGTTGCGATGAGAATTAGGTCGCCAACTTTTTTCAAAAAAACCCGAAAACGTAGCAAATCGTAGCATGTTGACCCCTTGCCTGGCGGGACGCCCCACGTCTCACGCCCCACGCCTCACGCCTCACGCTCCACGCCCCAGGAGCTGGCCGCATTGCAGCAATCGGAGCACATGATCAGCGACAATGCGGCACGTATGTTCTCGGGCATGGGCGTGCCGCAGGCAAGCCCGCCCGTCGTCGGAGCCGGCGGCGACGATCGACCGCACGGCGTCAACAAACTCTCCGGCGTCCTCGGCAACGTCGAAGAGATGGGAATAGAGCCGGCACTCCGGGATGGCGGTGGCCACGATCGGCCGGCCCGATCCCAGGCCGTCCATAATCTTGGTCGG
>DATGZX010000299.1:0-2428 GCA_035296965.1 Gemmataceae bacterium | reverse complement strand
AACAAGGTCGCCGCTGACCCCCAGGGCGTAGACGGAATCGCCATCCACTGTAGGTGTGCAACGCGGTCCTTCCCCGTAGCCAATGCCGCGGTTGGCCGCGGCGATCCGCGTCGCCCAAAGTTCTTTGCCGGTAGCTTCATCCAGCGCCCAAACAACTTCATCATTTCCGCGAAACGACATGCCGAATACTCGCCCTGCCGCGATCGAAGGCGTGCTATAGCCGCCGCCGAGCGACTTTGCCCTCCAGACCAGGGGTGGTCCATCCTTCGGCCAGGTCTCAAGCAGGCCTTTCTCCAACGAGATGGCCGTTCGCTCGGGGCCTTGCCATTGCGGCCAATCGAATGAATGCGCCCGATTCTCTCGCTTCTCCGTGGCAGAACCGCCTAGAGCAGCACAGAAGAGAAGCAATGTACACGCGACGTAACGGTTCGGCATGGAAGGATTCCCCTGCGCTGACAAAGATCCGGAACTTCAAAGCGGCGGGACAACTACCAGGTAGGAAGGTCGTTGGAGGCTACCGGCTGCTTGACCCAGGCGGGCGAAATCGCAGATTAACAGACCAATTGAATGTAATCGGCCCGTCGCGCCAGAGCAAGGGGCTAGACCGGGCCGTCATTCCCATCCCGGCAATTAATCCCGCCTCACCTCCCGTCTTTTTGGCTGTTTTCCCGCCTCCGCATCTTGCGAAAGTCTGCGCCACTATTGTGCAATGCAACTGTAGGTCAAGACGACCCAGTCAAGGATGTATACGCATGGACGCAAACTCCAACGGCAGCGCCGACAAGCCCCTCAGCCTCAGAGAAATCCGCGAGCAGAAACGCCTTATCCGCGCCAAGCTCGAACTCCATCAGCTCAAGAACGCGGAGCGCGTTCTGGAAGCCTCCGCCAACTGGGATTACTGGCTCAGCTCTTATGTCGACCTCCTCGACCGCTACCGCGACGGCGGCCGGCTGGCCTATCCCATCAGCCAGCCCACCGACCGCCGCTATGGCCAGAACTGGCCCTTCTGGAACACCGAGACCCAGCTCTCCCTGCTTCGCGCTCAGGCACGCCTACTGTGCACGATGAACGGCTACGCCATTGGCCTCTTGAGCGGGCTGCAAGCCTACGTCATTGGCGATGGCTTCCAGTACCGCGTCGTGGACCGGAAAAGCCAGAACGACACCAAGAAAAGCGCCAAGCCTTCTTCCTTCGCACTGAAGGTCCAGGAAATCATCGACGAGTTCTGCGACGTCAATGACTGGTCCGAATGGGAGCGTGAGCTCTTTTGGCGTTCGCGCGAAGACGACGAATTCTTCCTCCGTTTCTACCCCGACAACGACAACCGCTGCATGACCGTCCGCTGCGTCGAGCCCGAACAGGTCTCGATGACCGGCGTGCCCGAGGCTACGCAGGAGCACTGGTCCTTCGGCATCCACACCGACCCGGAGGATGTGCAAACGGTCTACGGTTACAACGTTCTCTACATGGCCGACCCTTCCAACCACGCCAACCAAATCCGCGAGGAAGTGCCGATCGAGGAGATGCTGCATTTCAAGATCAACGTCAAGCGCACCGTCAAACGCGGCCTGAGCGACTTTGCCTTCAGCACGCACGACGCATTCACCGTGGCCGAGAAGCTGCGCAACAACATGGCCGAGGGCGCCGCCGTGCAGTCGGCCCTCGCCTACATCCGCCAGCACGAGTCGGCGACGCAAGCCCAGATCCAGAACTTCCTGAACACACAACAGATCGATTTCACACGCGCCAACCCGCTGACGGGTCAACAGATCAACTACAAGCAGTTCGAGCCCGGCACGATCGCGGATATCCCACGCGGCATGCAATACGTGCAACCGCCGGGAGCCGGCAACGCCGCGGGTTTCATCGACATCCTGCATGCGACGCTCCGTGGCGCCGGCTGCCGCTGGAACGCCCCCGAATGGCTCGCCACCGGCAGCGGCGCCGACATGGCCGCGTACACCGCCAGTCTGACCGCCCATGCCCCATTCGTGCGCAGCGCCACGCAGAAGCAGAACGCCTACAAGAAGGCGTTCACGCAAGTCCTGTGGGAAGCGATCGAGTACGCCATCGACTACGGCCGGCTGCCGCTGGATACGCCCCACCTAATCGACATCCAATGCGAAGCCCCAAGCATTCTCGCGCGCGACGAGCGCGATGAAGCCCAGGCCAACCAAATCCGCGTCACCGGCGGCTGGAAGAGCCGGCAGACCGTGCAGCAGGAAGAGGGCCTCGATCCCGAGCAGGAGATCCAGAACATCGAAGCGTACAACGAACGCTTCGGGCAGGGAGGGTCGGGTGCGCAGGGCGGCAAACCGGGGCCGGTGACAGTTCAGGAATACAACTTCGACCCAAGTCAGCCTCGAGACCGCTTTGGCAAATGGCGGAAATCTGTCGTCGCAAGTGGCCTGAACTTGCACCCTAGCTC